>JAWVEV010000047.1:0-16092 GCA_033856535.1 Miltoncostaeaceae bacterium
GTGGCGGTGGTGGCCCTGGCCGCCGGCGTGCTGGTGGGCTACGCGGCCCGGGGCGAGCCGCCCTCGAGCGGCTCGGTCACCGTCGATCGCGACGTGCGCGTGGTCACGGTGACGGTTCCTCAGGCGCCGTGACCCCGGGCGGCGGCGCGGTCCAGAGCTCCTCGAGGGTCGGCGAGCTGGTCTCGCCGCGCTCGATCAGCGCGTGGATCTCGGGGAGGGCCTCGCGGCGCAGGTAGACGTGCCGCTGGCCCACGCTCGGCTTCTCGCCGAGCAGGCCGGCGCGCACCAGCGCCTCGCCCACGTCGAGCGCCTCGCGCCGGCCGTCCGGCGGGGCGCCGCGGTACACGTGGTCGAATGACGTGTGGTACTGGGTGCCGACCTTCCCCATGCGCAGCAGCCGGCGCAGCAGCTTGCGGGCGTGACGCCGACGGGGGCAGGGGTCGTCCTCGGGCTCCATGCTCGGCCCCGGCTCCGGGTCGGCCGCCGGGCCGGAGCCCTTCAGGCCCCACTCGCGCAGCGAGCGCACGAGCTCCGGCGGGTACTCCGAGTCGTCGACGGTCACGCCGTGGGCCGCGAGCGTGATCGCCACCAGCGCCTGGTGGGCGCCGGTGGCGTGGCCGAGCGCGGACAGCGGGTCGCCCGAGGGGGAGGGCGGCGGCGGGAGCGGGATCGGGACGCCGCCGAGCACCACGTCGGGCGGCAGCGGGGTGAGCGTGGCGATGGCGGGGTCCGGGTGGGCTTCGGCCAGCGCCAGCTCGGCCAGCTCGTCGTCGAGCTCGGGGAGCGACAGGCAGACGAAGCCGCGCCAGTCGAGCAGGCGGATGCCCCGCGGCTCGGCGCCGGCGGCGATCGCCGCGGAGAGGCAGCGCGCCAGCGCGCGGGCCGGGCCGCGGGGGTGGAAGGCCATCGCGACCGGCGAGGGGACCGGGAGCGCCCAGGCCGGCGCGCCGGCCGGGGTCCTGCCGGACCAGACCCAGAGCCGGTAGCCGCGCGAGTGCAGGTCGCGCGCCGAGGCGGCCAGCGTCTGCAGCGCGGCCTCGTCGGCGTCGCCGCGCCGCCAGGCGGCGAGACCCCGGGCGACCTCGCCCGGGTCGCGCGCGAGGTCCGCAATGGTGACGTCGACCGACATGGCGCCCAATGTAGCGACGGCGTCGAGGGGCGGCGCCCCACCGGGCCCGGCCTGTAGCGTCGGCCGGCGATGCCGCGGATCGCCGAGGAAATCGCCGTCGGGTGCCGGCCGGAGGAGGTTTTCGCGCTGGTTTCCGACCCCGAGTCGGACCCGCGCTGGCGCTCCGACGTGCGCTCGGTGGAGCGGTTGTCGGGGGAGCCGTCGGCCCCGGGGACGGTCTACCGGCAGCGGGTCGGCGCCCTCGGCGGCGAGGCGACGGCCGTGGTCGAGGTCGCGGAGGTGGTCCCGGGCCGGTCGATCACGTTCGCGATCCGCGAGCCGGTGACGGCGCGGGGCGGCTACGAGGTGGAGCCTGTCGGCGCCGGCGCCCTGGTGCGCTTCTGGCTGGAGCTGCCGTCCTCCGGGGGCCTGCGGAGGGTGGCCGACAAGGCCATCGCGGCGGCGATCGCCCGCGGCGCCCGAGGCGACCTGGCCCGACTGAAGGCGCTGCTGGAGCGGTAGCCCCGACCCGGTCGGCGGAGCTACACGCCCTCCGGAGGCGTGGAGTTCGGCGACGGCCTCGGGGGCTTCGACGGAGGGATCCGCTTCATCGACGGACCGGGCGGCGACGTGTACCTCAACCTGCCGGATCCGATCGGCACCACCATCGCGGACCTCGACCTGGACGGCCGCCCGGACCTGGTCTCCGCGCCGGGCCGGCCAACCGGCCCGTCCCCCACGCTCGAGACGCGCTCGGTCCTCCCGAGCCGGGAGCTCTCGGGGGCGCCCGGCGCAGGTGGACGTGAGCCTCACGGACGGGCGCACCTTCTCGGTGCCGGTGTCCGGGACCGGGGTCAGCCCGCCGGGGCCGACGCCGACGGCTCCCGAAGCCGGCGCGACCGCCAAGCCGCCGACCGTGCGCGCGCGCTGCGCGATCCGCCGGGTCCGCGGCTGGGCGACGGTCACCTGTCGCACGACGTTCGCGGCGAAGCCCGGGCTCAAGGTGGCGGCGATTCGCCTGGTCCGCGGCGGCAAGGTCTACGCGAAGGCCGACATCCGCCGGGCCGGCCGCGTCACGCTTCGCCTCGTGCGCCCGCTGCCGCGCGGCCGGTTCACGGTGGTGACGACCGCCAGGCTCTCGAAGGCCAAGCAGACCCGGCAGCCGCTGACGGTCTAGATATGTGTGGGCTCAACTAATGTGAGCTAGACTGCGCCCATGGACACCACGCGCGCGCACCCCGGGACCATCGAGCTCGGCATCTACACCTTCGCCGAGCTCACGACCGAGGCCGGCAGCCGCAGCGGCGCCGACTCGGCCGAGCGCATGCGCCACCTCATGGAGGAGATCGAGCTGGCCGATCAGGTCGGCCTCGACGTCTTCGGCGTGGGAGAGCACCACCGGCCCGACTTCGTCGTCTCCTCGCCGGCGGTCGCCCTGGCCGGCGCCGCGACGCGCACCGAGCGCATCCGGCTCACCAGCGCGGTGAGCGTGCTGAGCTCGGACGACCCGGTGCGGGTCTTCCAAGACTTCGCGACGCTCGACCTGATGTCTGGCGGGAGGGCCGAGATCATGGCCGGCCGCGGCTCGTTCATCGAGTCGTTCCCGCTCTTCGGGTATGCGCTCGACGACTACGACGAGCTGTTCGCCGAGAAGCTGGACCTGCTGCTGGCGCTCCGCGAGGGGCCGCACGTGCGGTGGTCCGGGAAGCACCGCGCGCCGCTCGACGGGCAGGGCGTCTACCCGCGCCCGCTCCAGGATCCGCTGCCGGTCTGGGTGGCCGTGGGCGGCACGCCGCGGTCGGTCGCCCGCGCCGGCGCATACGGCCTGCCGGTCGCGCTGGCGATCATCGGCGGGATGCCGGAGCGCTTCGCGCCGCTGGCCGAGCTGCACCGCCAGGCCGCGCGCGAGGCGGGCCATCCGACGCCGGCGTTCAGCATCAACTCGCACGGCTTCCTCGCGGACACGTCCCAGCGCGCGTCGGACGTCGCCTTTCCGGCCTTCTCGGCGATGATGAACCGGATCGGCCGGGAGCGCGGCTGGTCGCCGATGACGCGGGACGACTTCGAGCGGTCGCGGAACCTGCGCGGCGCGACGCTCGTCGGCAGCCCGCAGGAGGTGGCCGAGAAGATCCTCTTCCAGCACGAGATCTTCGGCCACGACCGCTTCCTCATCCAGATGAGCGTGGGCACGCTGCCGCACGCGCACGTGATGCGGTCGATCGAGCTGTTCGGGACCGAGGTGGCGCCGATCGTGCGTAGCGAGGTCGCCCGGCGCGCGGCGAAGGCGGCGTAGGCCGCCGACGCGCTCAGGCGGGGAGGGGCGCCAGCGGCGCGGGCCGGGCGGCGCGCAGCGGCAGGCGCACCCGGAAGGTCGCGCCGGCGCCCTCGGCGCTCTCGACGGCGATCGCTCCGCCGTGCGCCTCGACCATCATCTTGGCGATCGCGAGGCCGAGGCCCGTGCCCTGGACCGCGTTCACCACCGCGGCCTCGGTGCGGAAGAAGCGCTCGAAGAGCCGGGGCTGATCGTCGGGGCCGATGCCCGGGCCGTCGTCGGCGACCTCGACCAGCGCCTCGTCGCCGTCGATCTCGGCGCGCACGCGGATCCGGCCGCCCGGCGGCGTGAACTTGAGCGCGTTGGAGAGCAGGTTGTCGATCACCTGCGCCAGCCGGGCCCGGTCGCCGGTCACCGGAAGCGCCTCGTGGCGCACCGCGAGGTCCAGGCCGCGCTCGGCCGCCAGGGGGGCGACGCCCGCGACGCACTCCGCCGCGACCTCGCCGAGGTCGACGTCGCCCTTCTCCAGGCCAAGCCGGCCGGCGTCGCCCCGGGCGACCACCATCAGGTCGCCCACCAGGCGCTGCAGGCGCTCGCCGTTGCGCTCGATCACGCCGAGGAAGTGGCGCTGCCCGGGGGTGAGCGGGTCGGCGTCCTCGTCGACCAGCAGCTCGAGGAAGCCCATCACCGAGGTGAGCGGCGTCCTGAGCTCGTGCGAGGCGAGCGCGATGAACTCGTCCGTCGCCCGGCGGGTCCGGTCCTCGAGGGTGACCTCGCGCAGCACGAGGAGGCGACCGATCAGCTCGCCGCCGCCGTCGGTCACCGGCGCCGCATAGCGCTCGAAGGAGCGGCCGGAGGCGATCAGCGTGTAGCGGTCGACGGCGCGGCGCTTCGGGTCGGCGACGAGGGCCTCGATGCCCGCGCGGTAGGCGGCGGGGTCCTCGGTGAGCCGGGCGACGGCCAGCGCCTTCTCGTAGACGTTGCGCCCGTCGGGCGCGCCGCGGAGCTCCTCCCACTCGCCCATCATCGGGTTGGCCAGCGCGACTTGGCCATGCTGGTCGACCAGCGCGATGCCGACCGGGGCCGCCTCGACCACCGCGTGGGTGATCAGGGCCTGGCGGCGCACCTCGGCCTCGGCGCGCCGGCGCTCGTCGGCCGCGTCGGCGTTCGCGATCGCCAGGCCGACGAGCTCGGCGAAGCGACTCAGGCGGTCCTCGGCGTCGGGGCGCAGGCCGGCCTCCCCGCTGGTCGCGGCGCCGATCGCGCCCCAGAGGGCGGAGCCCACCCGGATCGGCGCGGCGACGCGGCTGCGCATCGGGTCGTCGCCCGTCCCGGGGAGGTCGACCCGGGCGCCGTGGCCGGTGCGGCGCACGCTCGAGAGCGCGCCGCCGCCGTCGAGCGGGACGATGGTGCCGGCGGCGACGTCGGGCAGCCCCGGCGCGCGCCAGGCGCCGACGACGACGGCCGACCGGCCGTCGGGCGCGAAGCGGACGACCCGGCCGCCCTCCGCGCGCAGCAGCCCGGCCACCTCGCGCGCCACCTCGGCGAAGATCGCCTCCGGCTCGGCGCCGCTCGCGACCGCCACGGCCACCCGGCGAAGCGCCGCCTGCTCGCGGGCCAGGGCGCGCTGCTCGGCCTCGCTGCGCTCGGCGGCCCGCGCCTTGCGGGCGTCGGCGGCGACCATGATCCGCAGGTGGCGGCTGGCGAGCACGATGAAGCCCCAGTCGACGATCACCTGCGCGCCGTGGATGGCGAACATGTGCGGCGAGAGCAGCATGCTGCCCGGCTCGGCGATGGCCGAGTGGGACGCGAGCTCGACGTGGGTCAGGCTGCAGGCGACGAGGAAGGCCCCGGCCATGAGCTTGGGCGCCCGCGGCAGATCGAACCGCGGCACGATGCGCGCCGCGATGTAGACGTACGCCATCGCGATGGCGACGTTGAGCGCCGCCATGATGCCTTGAGCCACCGTGCTCCTTCACGCCGGCGGTCCGACGCCGGCCGTCGGAGAGTCATCGGCACCGCCCGCCGGCGCCTTGATCGGGACACCTGTCCCCGCCGCCGGTCAAATGACCGCCCCGTCGGTCAATCGACCGGGAGAGATGGCCGGCGTGGGGCTCCGAACGGCCACGGGCCCTGCGGGCCCGTCGAGGCCGGCCGTCCGCGGGGGTTCTTGCCTGGGGGAGCACGCCTCGCCTTTTCGGCCACTTGACCAACGCAACGCTCCGGGCAAGCGGCCGCGATGACGATGGGATCCCGCCCGGCCGCGGCGAGCTTTCAACCGACGACGCGACTCAGGACGGCAGCGGGCGAGCTGAGTTCCATCTTCCCGGCGGGGTGGTGGTCTGGCTTTGCGCCGAGCATCGCTCGCGCGAGTTCCTCACGAGCCGCTCGGGCCGCGACATCGTCGCGAGCCCGATGCACGTTTGGCGCTCGGCCGGATGCTTTGACCGCAGGCGCTCCAAGGCGCTCGACGTGCACCTGGAGCGGGTGCACGACCGTGTGAACGACCCGCGCCGGCCCGGCTCCTGCTCCTGGCCCACCCTCAGGCGCGAGGCCGAGGCGCGCTTTGGGCGAGGCGAACGGCCGGCCGAGGTCACCATGCGTCGCTGGTTCAGCGACGGGCGCTGGCTGGCCGACCCGCCGGCGGGGGGGAGCGCCGCCCAGGCCGGCACCGCCCGGGGGATCACCTCCGGGTGGCAGGCGTCCCGATTCGCGGCCGGTCCCGCCGTCAGGGCGGGACGGGACGCTCGCCCAGCGCGATCCGTCGCGCGAGCCAGGCGCGCAGGCCGGTGCGCTGGACGTCGTCCAGCCAGTGGGTCACCACGTGCTCGAGCCGCTGGAGCGGGTCGCCGGCGCCGGCCAGCGAGGGCGCCCGGCCGACCCGGTGGGCCATCCAGCCGACCAGCGACTCGGCCTCGCCCTCGCTCAGATGGAGCCGGACGATGGTGAGGATCTCCTGGACGTCGCGCCGCACCCGGCCAGCCTACCGAACATGTGTTCGGTCATCGGCCGGGTCGGGCGCGCCGGGCTACGCCGCCCGCGGGTTCCCCCAGCCCTCGTCGTGGACCAGCGTCCGCCACGGCCGGCGCGCCTTCGCCGCCTCGGGGCGCAGGCCCACCGGGAACTCGACCGGGTAACCCAACGGCGTCAGGTAGTGCGCGCGCAGCTCCGGCGGGATCCCGAGAAGCTCGCGGTACTCGTCCTCGAGGAACCAGTGGAAGATCGTCGGCGTGGTCCCGAGGCCGCTGGCCCGCGCCGCCACGAAGAGGTTCTCGAGCGCGAACGACACCGAGGAGTCCTCGGAGAAGCGCTCGATGCGCTCGAGCAGCGGCTCCTCGGGGTTGAAGCGGGGGACCACGAAGGCGCCGATCCACACCGGCACCTCGCGGTAGCTGCCGAGCGCCGTCTCGGCGTACTCGGCCGCCCAGCTCGCGTGTTCCTCGGGGCTTCGGTCCTTTCGCGGCCGGTTGGCGGCGAAGTACAGGGCGGCGCCCCGCAGCACGAGCTCGGCCAGCTTGGCGCGCCGCTCCGGGTCGCGGACCACCACCAGGCTCCACGCCTGGGCGTTGTGCCCGGTGGGGGCGAGCAGCGCCAGCCGCAGCAGGCGGTCGACCTCCTCGTCGGCCACGGGCCGGTCGGTGTAGCGGCGCACACTCCGCCGCAGCCGGATCGCCTCGAGCGCGTCCATTGGATCTCCTCGCACGGTGACTTGCGTGACGCAAGCGAGACTAGTCGATGTGACTTGCGCAATGCAAGGCACTCCCGCGGAGAGGGTGCCAGATGACGGAACGCGGCCGCGTCGGGCGGGCTGACCCACGGGGTCGTGCAGATCGTCCTTCGCGCCCGGTCCTCGCGGAGCGGCGTCCGCCTCCGCCGATACGCTCCCCCCGTCCCCCTCGCCGACCTGGAGACGACCCCGTGACCGAAGCACCCGCCCCCGCCGAGCCCATCGCCGGCGCGCTGGTCGCGCTGCTGGAGCGCTGCGCCGAGGAGGTCGCGGCCGAGCGGGGCGGCGCCGTCGCCCGGGAGCTGGTCGGGGCCGGGGCGGCCCCGGACCCGGGTGCCGACTACCGCGGCTGGTCGAGCGTCTGACCACGGCCGGCCGGGTCGGGACCCGGCCGGCGCGACGGTGAGGGTGAGCTAGAGCTCTTCGTCCTCGTCGTCGACGTCCTCGCTCTCGCTCACCTCGTCGAGCGAGACCTCCTCGAGGTCATCCCCGTCGTCGAGGTCCGGCACGTCGGCCGCCGCGACCACGACGTCCACGACGGGCTCCTCGTCATCGTCGGAGTCGTCGTCGGCCGCGTCGTCCCCCGAGGACTCGCCCTCGAGCACCTGGGCGAGCGCCGGCGTCATGGTCCCGGCATCGTCCTCGAGCCGGTCCAGGTCGTCGTCCCCGGCGATCCCGTCGAGCAGCAGCGGGTCCGCCTCGAGGGTGTCCTCGAGCAGCTCGCGCTCGTCCTCGAGGCCCTCCGGATCCCAATGGACCTTGACCTCGCCGTCCAGGATCTCGACCTCCGCGAGGGCCACCGGATCCCGCGAGGTCAACTCGCCCGGCGCCGGTGGCGGCGCCGCTTCCGCGCGCAGCTCGGCGGGGTCCGCCGTGAGCCACAGGGTGATCTGCCGCGCCCTCTTGGCGACGGCGTGGACCAGGGCATAGCGTGACCCATCGACGTGTTGCAGCGACTGATCCAGGCGACGTCCGTACAGCATTCAACCCCCCGGGAGGATGTAGCAGGCTCACGGCCCGACCGGCGATAGTATCGCGGTACGGACACACATGTCTCGCCCGGGACCCTGCGGGCGCAAGGAGGCTGTTCCGAATGCTCGTGCTTACCCGCAAGACGAACCAGAGCATCATGATCGGCGACGACGTCGAGGTCTCGGTCCTCTCCGTTCTGGGCGAGAAGGTTCGGCTGGGCATCCAGGCCCCCCGTGAGGTCCCGGTCTTCCGCAAGGAGGTCTACCTGGAGATCCACGCCGAGCGCCTCGAGACCTCCGCCGGCGCCCAGCCCGCGGCCGCCGATGACGTGGAGGAGGGGCCCCGCTAACCCCGGGCATCCGCCGTCGGCCGGGAGGGCCGCGGTTTGCGCGCCCGCGCGCGGGGGTAGTCCCCACCGATCCGAATACGTTCGTCCCAGGAGGTCTCGTGGCCGTGTTCCTGGGGACCGTCGCCGTGGTCGGCCTGGCCCTCCTGGGGCTGTGGCAGCCGTTGCTGTGGATCGGTGCGGGCCTGGCGCTCGGGCTGGTGGTCCTTTACGTGATCGGGCACACGGGGGCGGACGACCCCGTGGCCGAGATCGAGCGGAACTCGCTGCAACGTCGCTGAAGCCGGCGGGCCCACCGGGGGAAGGCCCGTGCTCGCTCGGCCCTGCCCTGTCGCCCGCGCCGTCCGGTCCCCGACAGAGGAGTCGCCCGTAAAGTCGCGCCTCGCGTCCGCCCTTGCCCTTGGCGCGGCGGCCCTGACCGTGCCGCCGAACGTCGCCGCCGCCGCCGTGGAGGTGGCGGGCCACATCGGCGGCGCCGAGCTGGTCGCATCCCAACGTGACGTCGCCGTCGCGCTCGAGCCGCCGTTCGCCCGGCCGCGCGCGGCCTACCGCGCCCTGTACGAGGCGGCGAGCCTGGCCGGGATCGACCCGGGGCGGGACATCCTGCGCGACGGCCTGGCCGGCGGAGAGCCGCCGACCACGCCGGAGGTGCGGCGCTCGAACAGGGTCCTCTGGCAGGCGCTCCACCCGGAGCCCGAGCCCACCTACCCGTCGCCGGAGCTGCGGGAGATCGCGATGTGCGAGAGCGGCGGCGATCCGGACGCGGTGTCGGCCGGCGGCACCTACCGCGGGCTCTACCAGTTCGACCTGCCGACCTGGCGGAGCGTCGGCGGCCGAGGCGACCCGGCCGACGCGACCGCCGAGGAGCAGGGCCGCCGCGCGGCGATCCTCCACGCGCGCCGCGGCCCGGCTCCCTGGCCGGTCTGCGGGTACTAGCCCGGCCCGATCAGGCGGCGTGCGGGAGAGCGCTCCCGCGCGGCCGGGCGGCCACGTCGTCGAGGTAGTCGCGGAGCCAGCTGCCGAAGCCGTCGGGCGTGCCCGGCGCGGCGGCGAGCTCGCGCACCACCGGCTCCAGGCGAGCGCGCCCGGCGTCCGAGAGCCGCGGCGCGCTCGGGCGGATCAGGCCGTCGGCCGGCCCGGTGATGCGGCGCACGCTCACCAGCAGGCCGGCGAGCTCATCGGCCGGGAGCGCCGCGTGGGCGTCGTCCAGCAGGGCCGCCAGATGGCGACCCGACGGGGGCGGGGAAAGGGGATGGTGTGACACGGTCCACCTCGCTTCTCGAGGGATAGGACAAAGCGCACCTAAGTGCGGCGTGCACCTAATGACGGAAGCACAGGCTCCCGGTCCGATCAAGCCGCCGTGGCCGCCTTCTGCGATGGGTTTCGCACCGCTCCCGGCCGGACGGCGCGTCGGGCGATAGGGTCGAGCGAGGCGATCGGGAGGGATCGTGGCGCTGCGTGGGACGGTGGGCCGGTTGGGCCGTTGGCCGGTCGCGCGCCAGCTGCTCCGGCGCGATCTCGCGGGCCTCGGCGAGACCGCGATGTCCCCCCGCACCGAGCGCCTGGAGCCGCGCACGCGCGCCTCCGATCGCGTCGCCCGCTCGATCTGCCCGTACTGCGCCGTGGGCTGCGGCCAGCTGGTGCACGTGCGCGACGGGCGGATCACCGACATCGAGGGCGACCCCGACTCGCCGATCTCCGAGGGCTGCCTCTGCCCCAAGGGCGCGGCGACCTTCCAGCTGGTGACCGGCTCGCACCGGGAGCACCGCGTCCTGTACCGCCGGCCGGGCGGCCGGGAGTGGGAGCCGATCCCGCTCGAGCGCGCGATGGAGATGGTGGCCGAGCGCCTGCGCGACGCCCGCGAGGCCGGCTGGGAGCACGAGACCGAGGACGGCCGGCCGCTGCGCCGCACCATGGGGTTCGCCCACCTGGGCGGGGCGACCCTCGACAACGAGGAGAACTATCTCATCAAGAAGCTCTTCACGGCGCTCGGGGCCGTGCAGATCGAGAACCAGGCGCGCATATGACACTCGTCGACGGTCCCCGGTCTGGGGACCTCGCTCGGGCGCGGCGGCGCCACCACGTTCCAGCAGGACCTGCAGCACGCGGACTGCATCGTCATCCAGGGCTCGAACATGGCCGAATGCCACCCGGTGGGGTTCCGCTGGGTGATGGAGGCCAAGCGGCGTGGGGCGACGATCATCCACGTCGACCCCCGCTTCTCCCGGACGAGCGCGGTGGCGGATCTGCACGTCCCGATCCGGGCCGGCTCGGACATCGTGTTCCTGGGCGCGCTGGTGCGCCACGTGATCGAGAGCGAGCGGTACTTCCGCGAGTACGTGGTCGAGTACACCAACGCGCCGGCGATCGTCGACCGGCGCTTCCGCGACACCGAGGACCTGGACGGCCTCTTCTCGGGCTGGGACCCCGAGCGCCGCTCGTACGACAACGAGAGCTGGCAGTACGAGGGCCAGGCGGTGCCGCCGGCGGCCCGCGACAGCGAGACCTTCACGGGCGAGGCCCACTCGGAGCGCGCGACGCAGACCGGCCACAGCCACCGCGACCCGACGCTCCAGGATCCGCGCTGCGTCTTCCAGATCCTGCGCCGGCACTTCGCCCGCTACACGCCCGAGATGGTCCAGGACGCCTGCGGCGTGTCGCCCGAGGCGTTCGGCCGGGTCGCCGACGCCCTGTGTGACAACTCGGGGCGCGAGCGCACCTCGGCGTTCTGCTACGCCGTCGGCTGGACGCAGCACTCGGTGGGGGTCCAGTACATCCGCACCGCCGCGATCCTCCAGCTGCTGCTCGGCAACATCGGCCGGCCGGGTGGCGGGATCATGGCGCTGCGCGGGCACGCGTCGATCCAGGGCTCGACCGACATCCCGACGCTCTACAACCTGCTGCCCGGCTACCTGCCCATGCCGAAGGCGCCGATGGACGGCAGCTTCGAGGAGTACGTGGCGACCCACGGCGCGACCGGCGGCTGGTGGGCGAACTTCCCGAAGTACGCGGTCTCGTTCCTGCGCGCCTGGTGGGGCGAGGCGGCGACCGGCGAGAACGGCTGGTGCTTCGACCACCTGCCGCGCCTCACCGGCGACCACTCGCACATGACCACGGTCGCCGAGATGGCCGAGGGCAAGGTGCGCGGCTACTTCGTGATGGGCGAGAACCCCACCGTGGGCTCGATGAACGGGGCGCTCCACCGCACGGCGCTGCGCAAGCTGGACTGGCTGGTCGTCCGCGACTTCCGCCCCACCGAGACGGCCGAGTTCTGGCGCGACGCCCCCGAGATCGCGCGCGGCGAGGTGCGGACCGAGGACATCGACACCGAGGTCTTCTTCTTCCCGTGCGCCGCGCACACCGAGAAGGCGGGCACCTTCACCAACACCCAGCGCCTGCTGCAGTGGCGCGAGCGGGCGATCGACCCGCCGGGGGACTGCCGCAGCGAGCTGCAGTTCATGCACGCGCTGGCGCTGCGGATGAAGAAGCTCTACGCCGAGTCGTCCGAGATGAAGGACCGCCCGATCCAGGACCTGGTCTGGGACTACCCGACCCACGGGCCCCACGACGAGCCGGTCGCCGAGGCCGTGGTCGCCGAGATCAGCGGCTACCGGATGGAGGACCGGGCGCCGGTGAGCGGCTTCTCCGAGCTCGCCGACGACGGGTCGACCGCCTGCGGCTGCTGGATCTACTCCGGGTCGTACGCCGGCGGGGTCAACCAGGCCGCCCGCCGCCGGCCCCGGACGGAGCAGAGCTGGGTGGCGCCCGAGTGGGGCTGGGCCTGGCCCGCCAACCGGCGCATCCTCTACAACCGCGCCTCGGCCGACCCGGAGGGGCGGCCCTGGTCGGATCGCAAGGCCTACGTCTGGTGGGACGAGGAGGCCGGGGCCTGGACCGGGCACGACGTCCCCGACTTCATCCAGGGCCGCGCCCCGTGGTACCGGCCCCCCGAGGGCGCGACCGGGGTCGACCTGATCTCCGGGACCGACCCGTTCGTGATGCAGGCCGACGGCAAGGCCTGGCTCTACGCGCCGACCGGGATCCTCGATGGGCCGCTGCCGACCCACTACGAGCCGCGCGAGTCGGTGATGGAGAACCCGCTCTACGGCCAGCAGTGCAACCCGGCCCGGATGGAGTGGCATCGGGCCGACAACCCGTACCACCGCGCCGTCGACGACCCGCGCTTCCCGTACCTGATCACCACCTATCGCCTCACCGAGCACCACACGGCCGGCGCGATGAGCCGCTGGCTCTCGTGGCTCAGCGAGCTGCAGCCGGAGATGTTCTGCGAGGTCTCGCCCGAGCTGGCACGCGAGCGCGGGCTGACCCATGGCGGCTGGGCGACGATCACGACGGCGCGGGCCGAGATCGAGGCCCGGGTGATGGTGACCGCGCGGATGACCCCGCTTCGGGTGCGGCGCCGGGTGGTGCACACGATTGGGCTGCCGTACCACTGGGCGAGCCAGGGGCTGGTGCGGGGCGACTCGACCAACGAGCTGATCCCGTTCGTCGCCGACCCGACGGTCTCGATCCAGGAGAGCAAGGCCCTGACCGGCACGATCGCGCCGGGCCGGCGCTCGCGGGCCGGTGCGCGGCGATGAGCCCCCCGGCCCGGGGCGACGGGGACGGCGCGAAGGGCTTCTTCACCGACACCACGGTCTGCATCGGCTGCAAGGCCTGCGAGACGGCCTGCAAGCAGTGGAACCAGCTCCCGGACGACGGGATGGCCTTCGCCGGGATGTCCTACGACAACACCGGCGAGCTGGGCGCCTCCACCTGGCGGCACGTGGCCTTCGTCGAGACCGCCACCGAGGGTCTCGGCGAGGACGCCGGCCGCGACGGGCTGGCCTGGCTCTTCTCCTCGGACGTCTGCAAGCACTGCGAGCGGGCCGGCTGCCTGGAGAACTGCCCGACCGGGGCGATCGTGCGGACCGAGTTCGGCGGCGTCTACGTGCAGCCGGACGTCTGCAACGGCTGCGGCTACTGCATCGTCGGCTGCCCCTTCGGCGTGATCGACCGCCGCGACGAGGACGGGCGCGCCTGGAAGTGCACCCTCTGCTACGACCGCACCAAGGACGGCCAGGAGCCGGCCTGCGCCAAGGCCTGCCCGACCGACTCGATCCAGTACGGCGACGTGGAGGAGCTGAAGGCCCGCGCCCAGGAGCGCCTCGCGACCCTGCACGAGCGCGGCGCGACCGAGACCTATCTCTACGGCGCCGGCGAGGATGGCCAACCGGGGACCGGCGGGCTCAACGCGTTCTTCCTGCTCGCCGCGGAGCCCGAGCGCTACAACCTGCCGCCGGATCCGGTGGCCCCGGCGCGCAAGGCCGGGCAGGCGTGGGCCGCGGCCGGCATCGCGGGCCTGGCGACCGCCGCGGCCATGCTGGGCGCGGTGCTGACGCGCGGGCGGGGCCGGTGAGCGGCGCCCCGGACGACGGGCGCAACGTCGACCCGCGCCTCGGCGCGCTGACCGGCGAGGCCGCCGGCCAGGCGCCGCGCGGCCGCGGCGCGCCGCCGCCCCAGGCCCCGCCGGTGGAGGACGGCGGCTCGCCGACCTACTACGAGCGGCCGGTCATCAAGGCGCCGGTCTGGAAGCGGAGCATCGCGGCCTACTTCTGGCTGGGCGGCGCGGCCGGCGCGGCCGCGACCCTCGGGGCGGTGGCCCAGCTCGCCGCGCCGGTCGAGCTGCGCGGGCTCGTCGTCAGCTGCCGGCGGGTGACCGCGGTCGCCGGGGCCGCGAGCACGGCGATCCTGATCGACGACCTGGGCCGGCCGGAGCGCTTCCTGAACATGCTGCGCGTGGTGCGGCCGAGCTCGCCGATGAGCGTCGGCGCGTGGGTCCTTGCCGGCCTGGGATCGGCCTGCGCTCCCGCGGTGGCGCTGGCCGGCGCCGGCGGGAGGCTCGGCCGGGCCGGCGACGTCGCCGGGCTCGCGGCCGGCGCGCTCGGGATGCCGCTGGCCGGATACACCGCGGTGCTGCTGAACAACACGGTGGTGCCGGTCTGGTACGCGACGCACCGCACGCTGCCGCCGTTCTTCGTCGCGTCGGGCACCGTGGCGGCGACCGGCCTGCTCGAGCTGACGCGCCTGAGCGCGCCCGAGCGGCGGGTCGTCCACCGGCTGGGCGTCGCCGCCCGCGTCGCCGACCTGCTGACGGCCCGGGCGGTCGAGCGCGAGGCCGGGCGGGTGGAGCGCGTCGCGCGACCGCTCCGCGACGGCGCGTCGGGAGCGCTCTGGCGGGCCTCGTCGGGCATGGTCGGGGCTTCGCTGGCGCTCGGCCTGCTGCCGCGCCGGGCCCGCGCGGCGCGCCGGGCCGGGGCCGTCCTCGGGGCGCTCGGCTCGCTGGCCGCCCGGGTCGCCATCGTCCAGGCCGGCGTGCGCTCGGCGCGCGACCCGCGGGCGACGTTCGAGCTCCAGCGCGCCGGGCTCGGCGGAGCCTCGGCCACCGGCCGCGCCGCGGTATCCGGGCCGGGCGGGCGGCGGGCGACCGACTAGGCCGGCGGCGGACGCTCGGCGCCGGGCGAGCGGCCGCCGCCGGCACTGCCTACCATCGCACGATGCGGGGGTGCGGCGGAATCGTCCTTGCCGGTGGCGGCTCGTCCCGCATGGGCCGGCCCAAGGCGTCGCTGGAGTGGCACGGGTCCACCCTGCTGCGCCGCGTCACCGGCCTGGTGGGGCGGGTGGCCGGCCCGGTCGTGGTGGTGCGGGCGCCGGGGCAGCCGCTGCCGGACCTTCCGCCCGAGGCGCGCGTCGTGCAGGACGCCCGCGAGGGGCGCGGCCCGCTGCAGGGGTTGCTGGCCGGGCTCGAGGCGCTGGAGGACGAGGTCGAGGCCGCGTTCGTCGCCGCGGTCGACGCCCCGCTGCTGCACCCGGCCTTCGTCGCGCGGGTGCTGGCCGGCCTGGACGGCGGCGCCGAGGCGGCCGTGCCGCGGGCGGGCGGGCGGGGCCACCCGTTGACGGCCGCGTACCGGACCGCCGTCGTCCCGCGCGTGCGGGAGCGGCTGTCGAGCGACCGGCTGTCCGCGCGCGGGCTGCTCGACGATCTGCGCGTGGCCTGGCTCGACGAGGAGGCGCTGTTGGCCGACGCGCGCCTCGCGGCCGCCGACCCGGCCCTGACCAGCCTGCGCAACCTGAACGGCCCGGAGGACTACGCGGCCGCGAGGGCGCTGCCGGCGCCGGCGGTGCGGGTGCGCCGGCGCGGCGCGGGCGCCGGGCCGGGCGCCGATGTGCGCGCCGCCACGCTCGGCGCGGCGACCGAGGCCGCCGGGCTGCCCCTGGGCCCGGCCGGCGCCGTGGTCGTCGGCATCGGCGGCGGGGGCCCGAGCCGCGATCCCGAGTTCCCGCTCGCCGACGGCGACGTCGTGGTGGTCTCGGGGGCGGGGCTCACCGGGGCGGCCGGCGGTCCTGCAGCGCCGCCGTGACCACCCGCTGGGCGGCCGTCACGACGAAGTAGATCGCCGTGACGGCGAAGCCCACGAGGCCCCAGGCGAGCGAGCCGTCGACGAGGCGGAGGATCGCCCAGACCGCGCACAGGGTCGCGCCCGCGGACGGGATGTGGGCGTTGCCCCAGATCGACGGTGGCCGGTCGCGGGGGGTGGCCTGTGACGCGAGCGAGCCCTGGGCGGCCGCCTCCAGCAGCACGAACGCGGCGACGGCGCCGAGCATCA
>JAWVEV010000048.1:0-29259 GCA_033856535.1 Miltoncostaeaceae bacterium
CTGGTAGCGCACCCGGCTGGGGGCCGGGCGGTCGGAGGTTCAAATCCTCTCGCCCCGACTAGTGAGAGGGCCGAGGTGGCCCGCGTGACCGTTTCGACACGCCCGCGTCTGGGCTGGCTCCCCAACGCCCTGACGCTGACGCGTCTGCTCGCGATCCCCGTGCTGTTGGGGATCCTGATCGCGGCGGACGGGCCCACCTCGCCGGCGGCGGCCTGGCTCTTCGGGGCCGTCGCCGCCACGGACTACCTCGACGGCTACCTGGCGCGCCGGCTCCACGCCGAGAGCCGCTTCGGCCAATTGGCCGACCCGCTGGTCGATCGCCTGCTCGTCGCCGTCGGCCTGGTCGGCCTGATCCTGCTCGACCGCCTGCACGCCGCCGGCCCGGCGATCCTGCTGGCGCGCGACGTCCTGGCCGTCGCCGGCTTCGGCCTGCTCATGCGCATGGGCCGCGACCCGAGGGTGGACTTCCTGGGCAAGTGCGCCTCGGCTCTGGCGATGTCCGCGACCGCCCTGGCCATGCTCTCGACCGCGCGCTGGATCGACGTGCTCTTCTGGGCCTCGGTGGTCTTCGCGGTCGTGACGCTGCTGAACTACGTGCGCACCCAGATCGGCTCGCGGCCCTCCACCTCGACTCCCGCGTGAGGGTTGGCCGGCGGCCCGCTATGCTGGGTCGGCCCCCGTACGAGGAGTCGGTTCGTGGACGTCTCGCCGGATCTCTCGAAGCTCTCGGATGCTGAGCTCAAGGAGACCATCAAGCAGCTCACCGCCGAGGAGCGCGAGGTCTCCTACCAGCGCCGCCTGCTCCATGGCCGCATCGAGCTGCTCAAGAGCGAGCTCGTCAGCCGGCTGAAGGGTCGGGACGAGGGTGAGCTGTCCGTCGTCGACCTCGACGCGCTGAGCCGCGTGCTCGCCGGGCGGCTGCCGGACCTCGACCGCCTGGAGGGCGGCGCGGGCGACTAGGGGGGACGGGTTTGCAAGGCGCGGGGGGTGCCATGCGATGCCCTGAGTGTGGCTACGAGCAGAGCGAGGCGCACCGCTTTTGCGGGCGCTGCGGCACGCAGCTCCAGGGGGCCGGCGAGCCCGACCAGGTCACCAGCCCGTTCGCGATCAGCCAGGAGGAGATCGAGGCGGCCGTCTGGCAGGGCGAGGCGCCCGTCGAGGGCCCCAGCCTGGCCGTGCGCTCCGGCGGTCCCGCCGGCGAGGTCTTCGCCTTGCGCGCCGACCGGATCACGATCGGCCGCTCGCCGAAGAGCGACATCTTCCTCGACGACGTGACCGTCTCCCGCGACCACGCGATCGCCGAGCGCGTGCGCGGGAGCGTCGTGCTCCGCGACCTCGGGAGCCTCAACGGCACCTACGTGAACCGCCAGCGGATCGACCGGGAGCGGCTCGAGAACGGGGACGAGGTGCAGATCGGCAAGTTCCGCCTGACCTACCTCGCCGGATGAGCGGCCCCCCCGGACCCGACGCCGTCGCGGCGCTCGAGGCCGCCGGAGCCGAGGCCGGCTCGCTGACGATCGGCGCGGTCTGCCAGCTGCTCCAGCAGGACTTCCCCTCGATCTCGATCTCGAAGATCCGCTACCTCGAGGACCAGCGGCTCATCACGCCCCAGCGCACGCCGGGCGGCTACCGGCTGTACTCGCCGCTCGAGGTGGAGCGCCTCCGGACCATCCTGCGCCTCCAGCGCGACGAGTTCCTGCCGCTGCGGGTGATCCGCCAGGAGCTCGAGTCGTCGACCAGCGGCGCCTTCAGCGTCGCGAACCAGGCCAAGCAGCTGAAGCGGGCGCAGATCTCCGAGCCGGCGCCGACGCGGCGCCACTCCCACGAGGAGATCCTGCGCAGCACCGGCGCCGACGGTCCGCTGCTGCGGGCCCTCGAGGAGTTCGGGCTGCTCTCGGGCAAGGCCTCGGAGGGCTACGACGAGACCGACCGCGAGGTGGTCCAGACCGCGCTCGAGCTCGCCGCATACGGCGTGGAGGCGCGCCACCTGCGGCTCTTCCGGGTCGCCGCCGAGCGGGAGGCCGGCCTGCTGCAGCAGCTGGTCACCACCGGCCTGCGCTCGAAGAACCCCGACCGCCGCCGCGAGGCGCTCGACGCGCTCGAGACGCTTGCCGCGCTGGTCTCCCACATGCGTCACCTGATGCTGATCTCGGAGCTGCGCCAGATCGTCGCCTCATGAGCGGGACGGCGGAGCCGCCCGGCGAGCGATGAGCGCGTTCGATCTCGACGGGGCGATCCGGAAGATCCCCGACCACCCGACGCCGGGGATCCTCTTCTACGACCTCATGCCGCTGTTCGCCGACCCGGACGGTCTGGCGCACTGCGTCCGGGAGCTGGCGTGCTGGGCGAGCGAGCGCCGGCCGGACGTGGTGCTCGGAGCCGAGGCCCGGGCCTTCATCCTGGGCGGGGCGATCGCGCGCGAGCTGGGCGTCGGCTTCGTGCCGGCGCGCAAGCCCGGGCGGCTGCCCGGCGCCATCCTGAGCCAGGCGTACGACCTGGAGTACGGCAGCGACGTGCTCGAGGTCCACGCCGGCGTGATCCGGCCCGGGCAGCGGGTGCTGGTGCACGACGACCTGCTGGCCACCGGCGGCACCGCCGAGGCGATCTGCCGGCTGGTGGAGGCCTGCGGGGCCGAGGTGGTGGGACTCGCCTTCATCGTGGAGCTGACCTTCCTCCCCGGTCGCGAGCGCCTGGGGGCGTACGACGTGACCTCGCTCATCGGCTACGCGAGCGAGCTCGTGGCGCCGTGACGCCGGCGGAGGGCCCCAGGGCGCTCGGCGTCGACATCGGCGGGAGCGGCATCAAGGGCGCCCTGGTGGACCTGGAGCGGGGGGAGCTCGCCGTCGAGCGCCTGCGGCTGGAGACGCCCCAGCCGGCCACGCCCGAGGCGGTGATCGCCACCGCCGCCGAGGTGATCCGCTTCTTCGACGCCGACGGGCCGATCGGCATCGGCCTGCCCGCCGCGATCGTGGGCGGCCAGGTGATGACCGCGGCCAACCTCGACGGCGCCTGGATCGGGACGTCGGCCGAGACCCTCTTCACGGCGGCCGTCGGGCGGCCCTGCACGGTGCTGAACGACGCGGACGCCGCGGGCCTGGCCGAGATGCGGTTCGGGGCCGGCGCGGGCGTGAGCGGGGTGGTCCTGGTGCTGACGCTCGGCACCGGCATCGGCTCGGCGCTCTTCCTCGACGGCCGGCTGGTGCCGAACACCGAGCTCGGCCACATCGAGGTGCGCGGCAAGGACGCCGAGTTGCGGGCGGCGGCCTCGGTGCGCAAGGCCAAGAAGCTGAGCATGGAGGCCTGGGCCGAGCGGCTGGACGAGTACATCGACCGGGTCGACCAGCTCCTCTGGCCGGACCTGATCATCCTCGGTGGCGGCATCTCGCGGCGCGCGGACGAGTTCGTCCACCTGCTGACGCCGCGCCCCCGGGTGGTGCCGGCGGGCCTTCAGAACGAGGCGGGCATCGTCGGCGCGGCCCTGCGCGCGGCCGAGCTGCCGGCGATCCGCGCGGAGGCTACGCGGCGGGGTCGACGACCCGCGTCAGGTGCGCGATGAGGGCGTCGGCGTCCAGCTCGCGCCCGGTCGCCCGGCGCATCAGCTCGGGGGTGTCGTGGCGCCGCCCGTGGCGGTGCACGTGCTCGCGCATGAAGCCGATGATCTCGGGGAAGCGTCCGGCGGCGACGGCGTCCTCCAAGCCGCCGAGCGCGGCGTCGCAGGCCTCGGCGAGCTGGGCCGCGTACAGGTTCCCCAGCGTGTAGGTGGGGAAGTAGCCGAACAGCCCCTGCGGCCAGTGGATGTCCTGCATCACCCCGTCGGCGTGGCTCGGCGGGCGGATGCCCAGCAGGCGCTCCATCGCGTCGGCGAAGGCGCCGGGCAGGTCGTCCACCTCGAGCTCGCCGCGGATCAGCGCGAGCTCGAGCTCGAAGCGCAGGACGATGTGCAGGTTGTAGGTGACCTCGTCGGCCTCGACCCGGATGGGGGAGGGCCGCACCGAGCTCGCCGCCCGGTGGAGCGCCGTCGCGTCGATCCCCGCCATCGCCTCGGGGAAGTGGCGCCGCATGTCGGGCTCGAGGAGGCGCCAGAAGGCCGGGGTGCGCCCGACGTGGTTCTCGAGGAAGCGGCTCTGCGACTCGTGGGCGCCGAGCGACGGCGCGTCGTGCAGCGGCGTGCGGGCGGTCTCGGCCGGGAAGCCCTGCTCGTAGAGCGCGTGGCCGGCCTCGTGCAGCACGGCGGTGATGTTCCCGATCGGGTCGGCCGGGTCGAGCCGCGTCGTGAAGCGGACGTCGCCGTGGTGCATCGTCGTCGTGAAGGGGTGCGCCGAGCGCGCGATCACGCCGCCGGCGGCGTCGAATCCGACCAGCGTCCCCACCTCGTGGGCCAGCGCCATCTGGGCGTCCTCGCCCCAGGTCCGCGCGGGCAGGCCGGCGGGCGCGCGGTCGGCCGCGCGGGCCACGAGCGGCGCGAGCCGCTCGCGCAGGTCGGCGAGCACCGGCGCGACGGTCGCGGCGCGGGCGCCGGGCTCGAAGCCCTCGAGCAGCGCGTCGTAGGGCTCGCCGTCGCCGCCGATGGCCTCGGCCTCGCGGCGCTTGAGCTCGACCACCGGGCGCAGGGCCGCGAGGAAGGCGGGCAGGTCGTTCGCCGGCCGCGCGGCGATCCAGGCGGTGACGCAGCGCGAGCAGGCCTCGCTGACGGCCCGGACCAGGTCCTCGGGGACGCCGATGGCCCGGTCCCGCTCGCGGGCGGCCACCCGCACCATGGCCCGGGCCTCGTCGTCGAGCTCGGCATCGGCCGCGAGCTCGGCCAGGGCCTCGCCGGCGTCCGCGCGCACCAGCTCGCGGTGGTGCAGGGCGGCGAGGGTGCCGAGCTGCTGGGCGCGGCCCTCGGCTCCGGCCGGCGGCATCAGCGTCTCGCGGTCCCAGCCGGAGAGCGACGCCGCGCCGGCGAGGTCGGCCAGCACCCCGGACCAGTCCTGGAAGAGGGTCCACGCCCCCGATGCTCGTCCCGGCACGGGGGGCAGCTTAGTCACCTCCGCCGCCCCGGTGCCGGGCTATCCTCGGGGAATGTCCGCCCGTCACGAGCCCCCCGCCCTGGTCCGACGCTGGGAGGCCCTCCACGTGGGGGTCCAGGTCGCGATCGTCGCGCCCCTCTCCGTGCTGCTGCTCTGGGCGGCGCACGTGTTCCTGATGAACCAGCCGGCCGGCCGGGGGCTGGCCTACGGGTTCTTCTGGGGCGCCATCCTCACCGGCGCGGTGGTCGGCGCCAGCCGCACCGAGGCGGCGCGGCGGCGGTCGGGGGGCCGGCGGCCCGGCCCCCCCGGCCGCTGATCAGCCGTTGCTCGAGCTGCCCGGGGTGACGACCTCCTGGAACTCGGACAGGACCTGCTGAACCTCGGGGGCGAGGTCCTGGATCGCGTCCTGGTCGTTGTCGGCGGCCGCGTCCATGAAGCGGCGGAGCACGTCGGTCACGTTCGGCCCGGTGCGGGCCAGCCCCGCGCGCTGCTGCTCCAGCGTCGCGTTGGTGAGCGTGTAGTCGCTCAGGTCCTCGATGTTCTGCTGGAAGGCGTCCAGGTTCGCCTGGAGGCGGTCCTCCTTCGCCGAGAACGACTCGTCGTTCTGCAGCAGGCGGGCGAAGTTGCCGATCGCGCTGCCGGCCGCGCGCACGTCCTCGCGGTACTTGTTCAGCGAGCTGGTCTCTTCCTCGGAGTCCGCGTCGGACGGGCCGTCGATGCACTCGTCCAGGCCGAGGTCGCGGGCGACGTCGTCGCCCTGGGTGCGGAGCCGCTGGATCTGGGGCCCGAGCGACTGGGTGAGGTCGGCCACGCTCTCGCCGTCCCGGATGCGGCTGAGCAGCTGCTGCGTGAGGGTCTGCCGCTGCTCGAGCAGGCTGATCGCCTTGTCGTGGTTGGCCTGGAGGTCGTCCGGCGGGTCGAGCGCCTTGAGGCGGTCGATGCCGGTCTGCTGGATGTCGAGGCCGTCCGAGAGGATGTCGGCCGTCTGCTCGGCGGTCGGGCTGCTCGGGCTGTCCAGCGCCCCGATGCCCGCCTCGGTGTCGACGCAGGCCGCGTTGGCCTGCTGACGATACTCGGCCGCGGTCAGCCCGCCGGCGGTGGTGTTTCCGGTGGTCGCGGCGGGATCGTCGGAGTCCGTGCTGCATCCGGCGGCGATCGCCAGGGACGCTCCGACGACGACGAGGCCGGCCATGATCCGATGGCGGGCAAGACGCATGTTTCTCGCTCTCTGCAGACGGCGACGGTCGGGCCCAAGGGTAGCCGTCCGGCGGATCCGTCGCCGCAGATGGGGTCTAGACTCCGCAGCCGACGAAATCGACCCAGACCGAGGAGCAACGCGAGATGCCGATCGACGCGTCCGTGGCCGAGGCCCTCAACGCCCAGTTGGGGCGCGAGCTCGGAGCCCACCTGCAGTACCTGGCGGTGTCGAGCCACTTCGACGCCGAGGGGCTGCCGGAGCTGAAGGGTTTCTTCGCCGCCCAGGCCGCCGAGGAGCACATGCACGCCATGAAGTTCCTCGCCTATCTCCAGGACGTGGGGGCGAAGGTCGAGATCCCGGCGATGCCGGCGCCGCGCGCGAGCTTCGAGAGCGCCGAGGAGGCCGTGGCCCTCAGCCTGGACTGGGAGGAGCGCGTCACCGAGGACATCAACGCGATCGTCGACCTGGCCATCGAGCGCCGCGACCACGCCACCCAGACCTTCCTGCAGTGGTTCGTGACCGAGCAGGTGGAGGAGGTCTCCACCATGGGCGAGCTGCTCCAGGTGATCCGCCGCGCCGGCGAGACCAACCTGCTGCTGGTCGAGGACTACGTCACCCGCTCGCTGCCCACGCCGGGCGCGAACGTCGGCGGGGGCGCGGGCGGCGGAGCCGCCTAGAACACGTCCGGGAGCCAGTTCGGGCGGGAGACGATCAGGGCGTCGAGCGCGTCCAGGTCCTCGTCCGGGCCGGTCATGAGACCGAGGCGCGCCGCGCGGCGAGCCGACAGGCCGCCTGCGTAGAACGCCGCCAGGGCGCCCGCGGTCGCCTTCACACGGCCCGAGCCGCCGCGGGTGACCTCGCCCTGGCCGCCGGCCACCTCGAGCACGTAGCGCTCGGGGCGCTCGGCGCTGGGGTCGGCCACCTCGAGCTCGACGCTCTGGTCGGAGGCCTTCGACCAGCCGCGCGCCCGCATGGCCGCCGGGAAGTCGACCAGCCGCAGCATCCAGGGGCCGTGGTGGACGGCGCGGACCTCGGCGCCGGCGGCGAGCCAGAGCAGGTCGTGGGTGAGCGGCAGCACCGACGGGTCGAAGGCGATCTCGCTCACCTGCGCGCCGTGCGAGCCCAGGAAGCCGAGCAGGCCGTTCACCGCGCCGGGCGAGGTGGTCCAGAAGTCGGTGACCGTGAGGCCGTGGCCGTGGTCCTCGCCGGGGACCTGGCGGTAGGCGACGTAGCCGGTGACCTCGCCGGACTCCTCCCAGGCGTAGCGGAAGTGCCCCTCGGCGCCGGTCGGCTGGCGCCAGTCCCACCACCACTCCGGGCGGTCGAGCGGGCCGTTCCACTCCGCCGCGGCCCGCTGGTGCAGCTCGCGCACGGCCGCGGGGCCGGGGTCGGTCACGATCCGCCCGGGGCCGCCGAGGCGGGCGAGCGAGCGCGCCGAGACCACGTGGCGCTCGGCGCGGCCGGCGACCTCCCAGCCCAGACGCCGATACAGCCAGAGGGTCGAGGGCCAGAGCGGGCTCACGGCGACGCCGGCCTGCTTCATGGGCTCGTCGAGGGCGCGCAGGAGGGCCGCGCCGAGCCCCCGGCCGCGCTCCTCGGGGAGCACGGCGACGTCGGCCACCGCCCCCGCCGGCACCGCGCGGCCGCCGAACATCTGGCCGACCGGAAAGGCGAGCGCGCCGCCGATCACCCGCTTGCCCTCGACCGCGACCTTGACGATCGCGTTCTTCATCGGGGGGCTCTTGACCCAGGCCTTGACCTCGGCCAGCGGCCGGGCGAACGACTGCGCCGCGACCGCGGCGTACCCCTGCCAGTCGCCGTCGTTGCGGGGGGTCACGAACTGCGTCATCTCAGCTCCCGTCGGTCGGATCCGAAGGCCGGGCGACGCCGCCGGTCCTCCCGCACGGCGCGTGACAATAATAACTAAGTCCCTCGCCGGGGCATGGGGACCTCGCCCGTACGTGCAATCCCGCCGGGGGCGCTTCGTACACTCCCGGCATGGGCGAGCACTCCGCGCCGGCGGATCTCGGGCTCACCGCGCGGGCGATCCGGGGAGACGACTTCCCCCGGGCGCGCGCGGTCGTCGACGGCTGGTTCGGCCGGCCGGTGGGGCTGGTCATGCACCGGCTCTTCTTCGACCAGCTCGGGCCCTCGGGGATCTGGCTGGAGTCGGAGGACGGGACGCCCGTCGGCTTCCTGCTCGGCCTGGTGAGCGAGGCGGAGCCGGACCTGGCGTACATCCACTTCCACGTCGTCGACCCGGCGTGGCGCGGGAGGGGCGTCGGGCGCCTGCTGTACGAGCGCTTCGGGGCGCGCGCGGCCGAGCGCGGCTGCACCCGCGTGCGGGCGCTCGCGGCGCCGGCGCTGGAGGGCTCGCGCCGTTTCCACGAGGCGCTCGGCTTCGAGGGCCGTTTCGAGCCCGGGTACGTGGGCCCGGACCAGGACCGGATCGTCAACGAGCGGCCGCTGCCCTTCTGAGGCGACACGGCGTCTGCCGGAGGTCGCCTGGGATAACGTGTTCGCCGAGTCGTCAGTGACCGAGGGGGCGCCATGAGCGAGGCAGCAGGAGGCGCGGAGCGCCGGGAGCACACGCGCGTGGAGGAGCGGCTCGAGACGCGCGTGATCGCCGACGGGAAGATCGTCCAGGCGGAGAGCCTGAACATCTCCGAGGGCGGGATCCTGCTGGCCGGCGCCGACTTCCCCGACGCGGGGCGGGTGCGGCTCGAGATCGAGCTGGCCGAGCTCGGCTGGCACGCCGTCGACGCCGAGGTGATCCGCCGCGGGGAGGACGCCTCGGGGGCCGAGACGCTGGCCGCTCGCTTTGCCCGGGTCGCCACCGAGGGCGGCCGGCAGGCGATCCAGGCCTTCTTCGAGGCCCGCCTGGGCTCGGCGCCCCCCGCCGCCTGAGCCGCCTCAGACGGCCGGCAGCACCACCCGGAAGGTCGTCCCCGCGCCCTCGGCGCTGGCGCAGGTGATCGTGCCGCCGTGGGCCAGGACGATCTCGCGCGCGATCGCCAGGCCCAGGCCGGTGCCCCGGATCTGACGCGCCAGGGCGCCCTCGGCGCGGTAGAAGCGCTCGAAGAGGCGCTCCTGCTCGGCGGCGCTCATCCCGATCCCGGTGTCGGCGACCTCGATGACGGCCTCGGCCCCGGCCGCGGACGCGCGCACGGTCACCCGCCCTCCGCCCGGCGTGAACTTGATCGCGTTGGCGAGCAGGTTGTCCATCACCTGGGAGAGCCTGCGGCGGTCGCCGACCACGCCCACGGGGTCCCCGGCCTCCAGGACGAGCTCCAGCCCGCCCGTCTCGGCGCTCGGGCGCGCCGCCTCGAGGCGGTCCTCGGCCAGCGCCCCCAGGTCGAGGGGCTGCCGCTCGATGTTCAGCTGACCCGCGTCGGCGCGCGTGACGTCCAGGACGTCCTCCACCAGGCGCGCCAGGTGCTTGGCGTTCCGCTCGGCCACCGCCAGCAGGCGCGCCTGCTCCGGCTCGAGCGGCCCGGCCTCGCCCTCGGTGACCGCCTCCAGGTAGCCCACCACGGAGGTCAGCGGCGTGCGCAGCTCGTGCGATGCCAGCGCGGCGAACTCATGGCGCATCTGCTCCAGGCGCCGGCGCTCGCTCACGTCCTTCACCGTGGCCACGAACGCCGTGATCCGGTCGCCGTCGCTCAGCGGGGCCATGCTCGCGATCACCGGCAGAAGGGTCCCGTCGCGCCGCTTGACGACCACGTCGCGCTCGGCGCCGCAGCTCGAGGCCAGCGCCTCGCGCAGCCCGGCCGCCAGCGCGGGGTGGTCGTCCTCGGGCCAGAACGGGAAGGGCGGCGTCGCCCCGACCAGCTCCTCGCGGGAGTAGCCGGTCAGCGCGCAGATGCGCGCGTTGACCTCGAGCACCTCGCCCTCGGGCGACATCACGTAGACGCCATCCTGCATCGAGGCGATCAGCGAGGCGGAGAAGTCGCGCTCCTTGCGCAGCTGCTCCTCCTGGATCTTGCGGTCGGTGATGTCCTGGAACTGGCCGAGCCAGAAGAGCGGGCGGCCGGCGTCGTCGCGGATGAAGGACATGTTCGCGATCGCCCAGACCACGGCGCCGTCGGGCGCCAGGAAGCGCTTCTCGGTCTGCCAGATGTCGATCTCGCCCTCGAGGATCCGCCAGGCCGCGTCGAGGTCCGCCCGGCGGTCGTCCGGGTGGGTCAGCTCCTGGTCGCGCCGGCCGAGCAGCTCGTCCTCCCGCCGGACGAGCATGCGGCAGAGCTCCTCGTTCACGCGCACGTACTGGCCGTCGGTGTTGAACAGGGCCATCCCGATCGGCGCGGTGGCGAAGGCCTGATCCAGGTAGACGCGCGCCGCCTCGAGCAGCCGGCCGTCGCGGACCTCCCGCAGGATGCAGAGCAGGCCCCCGCCCTCCGGGGCCGAGACCTCGGCGTCGGCGGTGAAGGGCACGGCGTTCCGCCGGCGCGACTGCAGCCGCAGCGGGACGCCCTCCCGGGCGGCCGCAATCAGGCGGGCGAGGACGTCGGGCTCGTCGGGGAAGAGCCCCGCCGCGGGCACGTCCTCGAGCCCGGCGGCCTCCGCGGCGAAGAGCGCGCGCATGCGCTCGTTGGCGGCCGCGACGCGCCCGTCGGCGCTCAGCAGCACCGCCGCCACGGGCAGGGCCTCAAGCGCGATGCTCGCCAACGTCTCCATCCGAATAGGTATCGGGTGCAGGTGGCCCGTCATGAGCCGCCGTCGGCGACGGCCACAGCCGCTCGCGCAGCCCGGACGCCCGCGCGACGGGCCGCCCGACCGCCGCGCGCACGGCGGCCTCGGTCCCGACCACGATCAGCCGGCGCCGCGCGCGCGTGACCGCCGTGTAGAGCAGCTCGCGCGTCAGGATCGGCGAGCTCGGGTCCGGCAGCAGCACCGCCAGCGCGTCGAACTGGGAGCCCTGCGCCTTGTGCACGGTCATGGCGTGGACCGTCTCGACCGCCGCCAGGCGCGTCGGGCTCACCTCCAGCAGGCCGCCCGGCCGGTCGAACACCGCGCGCAGGCGGCCGTCGGGTCGCGCCACCACCACGCCGGTGTCGCCGTTGTAGAGCCGCAGGCCGTGGTCGTTCTCGGTCACGAGCAGCGGGCGGCCGGGGTACCACGGCCCGTCGGCGCCGGTCGCCGGCAGCTCGCCGCCGAGCCAGGCCTCCACCCGCTCGCTCCAGGCCGCCACGCCGTGGGGCCCCCGCCGGTGGGCGCAGAGCAGGCGGAACGCGTCGAGCGCGTCGAGCGCGTCGCGCCCGCGACCCTCCCGGGCGGCCTCCAGCATCGCCCGTCCGGCGGCCACCGCCGCGCCGCGCACGCCGGCCAGCCGGGGCGCGGAGCCCGGGGCCGCCGGGTCGGCGTCCACCCATTCGAGCCCCTCGCCGCCGGCGCCCAGGGCCGCGACCGCCGCGTCCGCGTCGCCGCGCTGCACCGCCGCCGCGAGCGCCGCGATCGCGCCGCCGAAGCGGTGCACGCGCCGCAGCACCACCACGCCCGCGCCGAGGCCCTCGGCCGCCGGGACGTCCCGGGTCGCGGCCGGGCCCACGACGTCGCCCAGCACCGCGCCGGCCTCGACCGACGCCAGCTGCTCGGGGTCGCCGAGCAGCACCAGGCGCGCCTCGCCGCGGACCGCCTCGAGCAGGCGCGCCATCAGCGTCAGGGAGACCATCGAGGTCTCGTCCACGATCACCACGTCGTGCGGGAGCCGGTTGCCGCGTCCGTGACGGAAGCGGCTGCGGTTGCCCGGCAGCCAGCCGAGCAGGCGGTGGATCGTCGAGGCCCGCGCGGCCTGGAGCCGCTCGCGCTGGGCTGCGTCCACCGGCAGGCGCGCCGCCTCGTCGTGGACCGCCTCCTCCAGCCGCGCGGCGGCCTTGCCGGTCGGCGCGGCCAGCGCCACCAGGGGCGCCGGCCGGCCCGCGGCCGCGGCCTGCGCGTCCAGCAGCGCCAGGAGGCGGGCCACCGTCGTGGTCTTGCCGGTGCCGGGCCCCCCGACGATCACCGCCAGCCGCCGCCGCACCGCGGCCTCGGCGGCGAGCCGCTGGAGGTCCGGCGCCTCGCCCCCGAAAAGGCGGTCGAGCCCGGCGAGGAGGACCGTCTCGTCCACGTCGCCGACGAGCAGATCGGCGCGCGCGCGCAGGTCGGCGGCCACCTCGCGCTCCTCGCGCCAGTAGCGGTCGAGATAGAGCCGCGTCCCGACCAGGCGCAGGGGCCGGTCCTCGCCCCCGTCCTCGCCGTCGGCCGCCAGAGGGCTCGCGGCGAGGCGGGCGCGCCAGCCCTCGGGCTTGGGCCAGGGCAGCGCGGCCGGGTCGAGCGGGCGGTCCGCGTCGACCGCGACCGAGGCGGGCGCGGTCGCCAGGTCGGCGCAGACGTGGCCGAGCCGCGGCGCGCGCACCGCGAGCGCGGCCGCGAGCAGCACGTCCTCGTCCGCCTCGCCGCCCAGCCGCCCCAGCCGCAGCGCGACGTGGACGTCGGCCGCGGCCAGCACGCCGGCGGCGTTGAAGCGCGCCAGCGCGCCGCCGGCGCCGCGGACCACCCGGGCGTCGAGCCCGTCGACGAGGGGCGGTGCGGGATCCATCACCGCACCGTCGTCCCACGGTCGAGAAGGTCGCTCAGCGCCCCCACCAGCCCGGCCGGCGGCCGCCACGCGAAGACCCCGCACGGCACCCCGTCCACGCGCGGCGTGTCCTCCCCGGTCATGCCGCGCACGAACAGGTAGAGCACGCCGGCGACGGCGTCCTCGGGGTCGGCGCCGGGAAGGCGCCAGCGCAGGTAGCGGTGGAGCGCGGCGGCGTAGAGCAGGGCCTGGAGCGGGTAGTGCGCGCGCTGCATGGCGTCGGCCAGGGCCTCGGGGCGGTAGTGCCAGGCCGAGAGCGGCTCGCCGGCCGGCCCGAGCCGGTTGGTCTTGTAGTCCACCACGACGAAGCGCGGGCTCCCCTCGGGGCCGCGGAGCCGCGCGACGAGGTCGATGCTGCCCACCAGGTACCCGCGCAGATCCCCCTGGAGCACCGGGTCGGCCAGCCGTTCCGCGTAGCCGTCCAGCGGGTCGCCGGGCGGGACGCGCTCGGCCAGCAGGCGCGCCAGCGCGGCCAGGTCGAGGTCCCCCGAGGGCGCGTCGCCGCCGGCGAGGGGGAGCTCGAATCCGAGCTCGTCGAGCCGGTCGGCGGGGGCGAGGTCGCGAAGGCGGGCCTCGCCGAGCAGCGGTCCCAGCGGCGTCTCGATGGCGGCGAGCAGCGCGCGGGCGCTCGCCGCCGTGTCGGCCAGCACGACGCCCTCCCGGGCGGCCTCGACCGCGAGCAGGCGGGCGAGGTCGTCCTCGAGCTCCGGCGCGGCGAAATCGGCTCGCTCCATCACCGCGTGCACGACCGATCCGAGGTCGACGCCCGAGGGCAGGTCGGCCATCGCCGAGGCGACCGCCCGCAGCCGGCCCTCCTCCAAATCCGGCGGGCCCGTCGGCGCGCCCGCGCCGGCCACGTCGGGGCCCTCGTCGACGACCAGGTCCTCCTCGGGCTCGCTGAAGACATGCGCCTCGTGCGCGGCCTCGGTGATGCCGCTGTAGGAGGTGCGCCGCCAGCGCTCGTCCAGGCGCCGGTCGAAGCTTCCGGCCACGAGCGCCGCGGGCGCCGGCGCGGCGGGCCGCCAGGGGGCCGCGATCGCGGCGTCGACGCGCTCCACGGCGACGCACCTGGGCGCCTCCTCGGCCAGGCGGGTGAAGCGCGCGACCGCGAACGGGTCGTCGGGCGTGCCCGAGCCGGACGCCGCCACCGCCCCCTCGGCGTCGCGCGCGAAGAGCAGGCGCGAGAGGGGGGAGTGGCGGCTGTCGGAGGATCCGGCCCACCAGATCACCGCCTGGTGGCGGGCGCGGGTGAGGGCGACGTAGGCCAGGCGCAAATCCTCGCCGCGCTGCTCGGCCACGTGGCGGGCGTGGTTGGCGCGGCGGTCCGGGGAGCGCGGCCCGCCCACGTCGACCGCCCGCTCCTCGGTGGCCGGGTCGTGGAAGATCGGCGTGTCGTCGTCCTGGATCCGGAACGGGTCCCAGAGGAACGGGCAGTAGACGACCGGGAACTCCAGGCCCTTGCTGCGGTGGATCGTCAGCACCTGGACCGCCTCGGCGTCCGACTCCAGGCGCCGGCTGGCCTCCTCCTCGTCGGCGTCGCGGCCGGCGTCGGCGATCCGCCGGCGCAGCCAGGCGGCGAGCGCGGTCACGCCGAGCTGGCCGGCGGTCGCGGCGGCGTGGAGCAGCTGGCCCACGTGGCGCAGGTCGGTGAGCTCGCGCTCGCCGTCGGGGCGGGCGAGCAGCCGCGCGGCCACGCCCTGCGTGCGCGAGACCGCCTCCAGGAGCGACGCCACGCCGCGCCGGCGCAGCAGGCCGGCCCACCGGTGCAGGCGCGCCTGGAGGTCCTCCATCGCCCCCTCGTCGGCCGCCGCGACCCGGTCGGCGCTCCAGCCGAGGAAGCCGGTGAGCGCGGCCGAGGCCGCCCGGCCGGGCGAGGTGGGCCGTTCGAGCGCCTGCAGCAGGCGCAGCCACTCGCGCGCGGCGGGGGTCGCGAAGACGCTGCCGGCGCCGTTGATCACCGCCGGGACGCCGGCGGCCTCGAGCGCGTCGCGCACCTCGGCCGCGTGGCGGTTCACCCGCACCAGCACGGCGACGTGGGCCGGACGGATGGGCTCGTCGCCGCCGCGCGCCGCCACCCGGGCGCCCGAGGAGAGCAGCCGCACCACGTCGGCGGCGAGGTCGGCGGCCACCAGCCGGCGGGCGTCCGGCGCCGACGCGTAGCCCGACGGGGTGAGCTTCACCGCCCCGTCGGACCGGTGCAGCACGCGCACCCGCAGCGGCGTGTCGACCGGGGCGCCGCGCATGCCGGGGTCGCGGTGGGCGCCCGCCGCCCGCACCGGCCGGTGGACGATGTCGGGGTGGCCGAGCCGCGCGCCGCCCATCAGCGCCTCGTAGGCGTCCAGCAGGCCCTGGTCGCTGCGCCAGTTCACCCCCAGGGTGGCCTGGGCGCCGGCGCTCCGGGCGGCCTGCAGGTAGGCGTGGACGTCGGCGCCGCGGAACGCGTAGATCGCCTGCTTGGGGTCGCCGATCAGGACGAGCGTGGAGCCCTCGGCGACGAAGGCGCGGCGCATCACCTCCCACTGCACCGGGTCGGTGTCCTGGAACTCGTCCACCAGCACCACGCGGAAGCGCTCGCGCAGCCGTCGGCGGGCCCAGTCGCCCCGGTCGGGATCGGCCAGCGCGTCGCGCAGCCGCGTGACCAGGTCGTCGTAGCTCATCAGCGCCTGGGCGCGCTTTCGCCGCTCGACCTCCTCGCGCACGGCCACGGCCAGCCGCCGGCGCATCGCGACGCCCTCGTCGTCCGACTCCCGCGGCTCGATCCGGGCGGCGGGGTTGTCGATCACGACCCGGGCGATGTGCCGGGCCTCGGCGTGGGAGAGCTCGGCGGCGCCGTCGCGGTGGAAGCGGCGCACGTAGAGGTCGTCGACGACCTCCTCCACCAGCTCGCCGAGGTCCTCGACGAAGACCGGCTCGCGCTCGACGTCGCCGCCCACGCCCAGGCTGCCGAGCACGCCCTGGCAGAAGCCGTGGGTGGTGGTGATGGTGGCGGCGTCGAAGTCGGCGAGAGCCTGTGCCAGGCGATCGCGGCGCTTGGCGACCTCGTCGCGGGCGCCGCCGGCCAGGAGCGCGAGCACCTCGTCCTCGGGCGGCGGCGCGACGCCCGCCAGCGCCCGCGTGAGCCCCTCCTCGGCGCTCACCAGCCGCTCGCGGACGCGGTCGCGCAGCTCGCCCGTCGCCATGCGCGTGAAGGTGACGACCAGCAGCTGCTCCAACGGCGTGCCGGCGGCGACGAAGCGGGCCGCGAGGGCCGCGATCGTGAAGGTCTTGCCGGTGCCGGCGCTCGCCTCGAGCACGGTCACGCCCGAGGGCAGCGGGCCGCAGGCGTCGAACGGGGCGACCGAGACGCTCGTCACGCGTCCTCCACCGTCTCGGCGGCCAGGAGGGGGTCCCACAGGCGGTGCGCGTAGAAGCCGAAGCGGGTGTCGTGGTCGGGGTCGAAGAGGCCCCCGCCCTCGCCGGGCTCCGGCGCCGCGGCCAGGACCTCGTCGAGGGTCCGGATCCCGCCCAGCGCCAGGACGTGCTCCGGGTCCTGGTCCTCGCGCGGGCGGCTCCATTCGGACTCCCAGGCGCCCCGCGCCGCCCGGACCGCGTCCGCCCCGGTGACGGCCGCCTCGGCGTAGGCGGACGAGGCGTCGCAGAAGAGCGGCAGCGGCTCGCGCATGCCGCGGTCGTGCAGGTCCACCAAGCGCTCCAGGTGGAGCAGGGCGACCGCGCGGCGGCCCGCGGCGTCCGGCGCCAGCGCCGCGATGCGCGCGACGGTCACCTCCGAGCCGCGGCGGGCGCCGGCGCGGGCCCGGCCGACCGTGGCGGCGGCGAACGGGCGCTCCGGGTGGGCCGCGGTGAGCGCCAGCAGGCGGACCCAGGCGGTCAGGCGCTGCCGCGGGCCGACCCGCGAGAACGCCACGGCGCGCACCAGGTCGCCGTGGACGCCGGGAACCGACCCCATGAGCAGGCCGCCGCCCGGCAGCGGCAGGTGCACCTCGACCGAGCCCGCCTCGCCGGCGGCCGGCGCCAGCCGCTCCGCCTGGTCGACGAGGCGGTCCACGGCCGGCCCCAGCTCGTCGAGCACCTCCTGGCCGAGCTGCCCCGGAGGGAGCACGCCGCGCGCGACCTCGGCCGCCGCGCAGGCCACCGGGTCCGTCCCGGCCAGGCGCGCCTCGAGCAGCCGCTGGCCCACCGCCCAGCGCTCGAGCGCGTCGAGCGAGATGGGGAGCGCGTCGTCGACCTCCTCCGAGCGGTCGCCCAGGCGCACGCCGAGCCGCTGGCGCAGGAAGGCCCGCACCGGGTGGCGCACGAACGCGACCAGCCGGTCCAGCTCGAGCGGCTCCAGCCGCGGCGGCGGGAGCCGGCCGGCGATGAAGGGCGCCGCCGGGACGCGCTCGCCGGCGAGGGCGCGCGCGCCGGCGAGGGCCGCCGCGTCGAAGCTCCAGGGGCGCGCCGGCACCAGCGCGCCGGGCGTGAAGTTGCGTGGGTCCACGGCCTGGAGCGGGTGCTGGACCACCACCCGCCGGCGCGCCGGCGCGCCGTCCTCGGTCCGGACGGTGCGGTCGACCGCGTCGAGCAGCTCGCCGATCGGCACGGCGGGGGCGCGCTCGGCGTTGGTCCGCTCGTCGCGGCCGGTGTGGACCACGACGAGGCGATCCGTCGCGGCCAGCAGGGCGTCCAGCAGCAGCTGGCGGTCCTCGCCGCGGGCGTCGCGGTCGCCGACGAAGGGGTCGGCCAGGATCACGTCGTCGCCGTCGCGGGCCGGGATGCGCGGGAAGACGCCGTCGTCGAGCCCGAGCAGGCAGACGACCCGGTGGGGCACCGAGCGCATCGGCACCAGCGTGCAGACCGTCAGGTGGCCGGTGCGGAAGTTGGCCCGGGTGGGACGGCCGCGCAGCCGGTCGCTCAGCAGGTCGCGCACCTCGGCGCCGGAGAGCTCGGGCCCGTCGGCGCCGGCGCCGGCCTCGTCGGCCATCTCCTCGAGCATCCGCCCCAGCTGCGCGCGCTGCCAGGCGTCGCGCTCGGGGGTGAGCGTGAGCCGGTCGGCGGTCGCCGCGAGCGTCGCCGCCCAGCCCCGGACCGTCTGGGGGCGCGCGAGCTCGGCGAGCGCCTCCTGCAAGCGGGCGACCAGCTCGGCCACGCGGCCGGCCAGGTCGATCGCGCCGCCCTCGACGTCGTCGAGCGGGAGCACCCCGCCCAGCAGCCGCGCGCCCTGCTCGGTCATCGCGACCCCGAGCAGCACGCGGTCGAGGCCGGCGCGCCAGGTGTGCGTCTCCAGGACGTCGAGCTTGAACGGGGCCCGGTGCGCGGCGTCGAAGCCCCAGCGGATGCCGGTCGCCGCGACCCATTCCTCCATCCGGGCCAGGTCGTCGTCGTCCAGGCCGAAGCGCCGGCGCACCGGCTCGCGCGCGGCCAGGTCGAGCGTCTCGGCGGCGGTCAGCCGGGCCGGCGCCAGCTCGAGCAGCCGCGCCACCACCGCCAGCAGCGGGTTGGTCTGGCGCAGCGAGCGGTCGGCCAGGCGCACGCGGAGGTCCGGCGGCCGGCTCCCTCCGCCGCCCCCGCCGTCCTCGTCCTCCTCGTCGACCGCGCCGAAGGCCGCGTGGATCAGCGGCGCGAAGGCCTCGATGTCGGGGCACATCACGATCACGTCGCGCGCCTCGAGGGTCGGGTCCTCGGCGAGCATGTGGAGGATCGCGTCGCGCAGCACCTCCACCTGGCGCGAGCGCCCGTGGCAGGCGTGGACCTGGAGGCTGCGGTCGCCGGGGTCGAGGGCGGGCCGGAGCTCGGGCTCGCCCGGCAGCGGCGCCCCTGGCGGCGGGCGGTCGGCGCGCACATCGGCCTGCAGCCGGCGCAGCAGCGTCGTCGCCGGCTCCTCGAGCGGGCGATGGAGGTCGCGAGCCGCCCCGCCGGCCCGCGCCACCAGCTGCATCTCCCGCGCGTCGCGGCCCCACGAGGCCAGCAGGGGGTTGCGCGGCAGGTCGGCCGTCGGGTCCTCCCGCCGGCGGCGCGGCGCGGGCCCGGGGCCGAGGAGGCCCTCGACCCTCCGCCAGAGCTCGGGCGAGGGATGGAGCAGGAGCAGGTGCACCTCGCGCCCGGCCGCCAGCGCGTCGAGCACGTCGAGGTAGCTGGCCGGCAGGCGCGTGAGGCCGAAGAGCGCCAGGCGCCCCGGCAGATCGGCGACCCCCGGCTCGGCCCGCAGGCGCGCGCAGGCCCGCTCGAGCCGCTCCGCCGGGCTGTCGACGGCCAGCCGCGCGCGGAGGCGGCGCCAGAGCTCGGCCTGCCAGCGCGCGTCGCCGGGCAACGGCCGGGCCCCGGCGTCGACGTCCTCGCCGGCCGCCCAGGATCGGAGCATCTCCGGCCGGTGGACCGCGTAGCGGTCGAAGAGGTCGGCCGCGTGGCGGACGCTGGCGAAGCGCCGCGCGCGCCGGGCGGGGTCCGGGTCGGGGCCGGCGCCGCCCAGGTGGGCGGCGAGCGCGGCGAGCCAGGACTCGCCCAGGCAGCCGTCGACGATCTCGAGCAGCGGCCAGACCGCCCGCTCGGGCAGCCACGGGTCCCGGTCGCGGTCGATGCCGCTCGCCGCCGCCACCGCCCCGCCCACCAGGCGGCCGGGGAAGGGGAAGCGCACGTTGGCGCACACGCCGTCGCCGCGTCCCGCGCCGGCGCCGAGGCGCGCCGCGAGGCGCTGGGAGAGCCAGCGCTCGACGCCGCGGGTCGGCACCGCGACCACCTCCGGCGCCAGCGGGTCGGCCGGCGGCTCCAGCAGCAGGTCGCCGAGCGCGGCCGCGAGGCCGTCCGCGCGCTCGGCGCGGTGGATCGTCAGCACGCCCGGGCCGGTCCCTTCAGGCGACCTTCCAGATCACGTCGGTGCCCTCGTGGTGGACGACCGCGTAGACCGGGTTGCCGCGCCGGGGGTGGAAGACCAGGGAGAAGAGCTCGCCCTCGGACATCGCGAGCTCCTTGGGCAGGCGGCGGAAGCTGATCGCCTTGCGCTCGCCGGCGTCGGAGCCGAACACCGCGGCGTACTTCAGGCCCAGCCAGCGCCGCTCGAGCCAGGGGCGCACGATCAAGCGCGCCCGCACCATGGCGCGGAAGCTCTCGCCGCAGGCGCCGCAGCGCAGGTCGACGATCATCTTCGGGGTGAAGGGCGCCTGCGAGAGGGTGGCGCAACTCGGGCAGGGCAGCGACGGCCGGCGCCCGTTGGCGACGGCGGGACGCGGCGCCGACCGGGTGCGGTCGTAGCGAGCGCGGGAGGTGGCGTCGCCGAGCACCTGCCAGGCGGCGTTGGTGCGCTTGGTGATCTCCTCGGCGCGCTCGCGGTGCACGTCGTCCCGGAACTTGTCCGGGTGGTATGCGAGCAGCTTGAAGCGCCAGGCCTGTTGGATCTCCTCCGCGGTGGCGCCCGGTGAGACGTCCAGGGCGCCGTAGTGATCCTGCTGCTCGTCGACGGACACGCCGCAGAGGATGACGCGTCACGCGGGGCGCTGTCGCCCCCGGCCCGAAGGCCGAGGGCGCGCGCACTCGATCCGCCCGGCGCCCGGCCGGGCGAGGGACCTACTTCTTGGCCTCGACCCGATCGGCCTTGCGGGTCTCCGGGGTCGGGCCGTCGCTGGTGTCGTGCTCCTGCGCGGGCTCGCCCGACTCGCGGCGGATGCGCGGGGTCGGACCCTCGGTCAGGTCTTCCTCGGGCTTGGCGCGGCGGTCAGGATCGTCAGCCATGTCCTTGCTCCTTCGGTTGGTCAGGCCGAAGGCTTCCCGTCGGAACGGACAGGAAACCTCGTACCGAACCCTCGCGCCGGAGGGTCAGCGCGCCGGGGCGGCGACCGACGGCGGCCGGTCGGCGGTGCGCATCGGCCCGTCCGAGGCGATCCCCCACGCGATCGCGCCGCCGGCGCTCAGGGCGACGGCGACGGCCGCGAGCAGGGCGAAGGTCCGGCGCTCGGCGCGGCGCTCGGCGGCGAGCCGCGCGCGCCAGCCGGGCGAGCCCGGGCCGAGCCAGGCCTCGGCGCGCAGCGCCGCCCGGCGGTGGGCGCGCCGGCGGACGGCGGGCGGGGCGAGGACGGAGAGGGGGCGGTGCGGAGGGGGCGTCACGGCGTGCTCCGGTGCGGTGGGCCGGCGCCGGCGGGGCGCCGTCTCCCGACGTATCGGCGGCGCGCCCGGGCGGCTGAGCGCCGCGGTCCGCCGCTCGCTCCGCCCGTCGAAACGCGCGGCTGGAAGCGCTCTTTGGAGGTTTCGGACGGCGAGTCATTGCGTGACCTCGCTCGGAGCGGGTAGGACGGGTGGAGACCGGAGCGTCGTGGTCCGCCGACGTCCTCGCGGTCTGGTATCTCCTATGCCGCTTTGCCATCGACTGAGGGGGAGCTCGGAGATGAATCGATCGAAGCGCCGACTTGTGCAGTTCGGCACCGTCGTCCTCGCCGCGGGCGCGATGGGCGTCTGGGGCGCGGCTGGCGCGACCTCGAACAACTACGACCCGGCGACGGACACCTGCGTTCCCGAGGTCCCGGGCGGCAACCTGGGGAAGGCCCTCGAGGACGTCGAGTGCCTGCTGCAGGAGGCGGGGTACCGGCTCAACCCGCCCGGCTGATCTCCGGCTCGGCCCTCATCGGCTGAGCTCACCGCGGTGAAACGTGCGGCCACGGGATGGCGGCTCCGTCCCGTGGCCGCGGCCGTCCCCGGCGCGAGCTCTCGGCGTGGACCCCGAGCGACTCGGCCACCACGCCGTCGTTCTGTCGTTGGTCGCGATGAGGGTCGGCAAGGTGGGTCTCCGGTCGGTGTCGAGGCGCGATCCTCCCCCTCGCGCGAGCCCACGACGGCCCGGTGGTGTCCGAGCCGACCGGACGTGAACGTCCTCACGTCGCCGGCCCGATCGTCCGCGTCTCGCTTGTCGCGACGGCCGTCCATCGAGGAAGCTCCCTGGTGCGGGTCCCGGCCCGGGCCCCGTTGTCAGCCCCGGAGGCAAGAGGATGATCACCCACAGCGTCGAGATCTCACGTCCGCCCAAGGAGGTCTTCGACTACATCGACCAGCTCGCCCGCCACACCGAGTGGCAGGCGAACCTCGTCGACGTGAAGGTGCAGGGCGATGGGACGACGGGCGTCGGCACCCGCGCCACCGAGACCCGGAAGGGCCCCGGCGGAGGCACCTACACCTTCGAGATCACCGAGTACGACCCGCCGTGGCGGGTGGCGTTCAAGGGCCTCGACGGCGCGATTCGCCCCACCGGCAAGGTCAGGATCCTGCCGCTCGACGGACTCACCCGCTCGCGCGTCATGCTCGAGCTCGAGCTCGAGGCCTTCACCGGGATGGGCAAGTTCATGCTGCCGTTCGCCCGCTGGGGCGCCCAGAAGCAGATCCCGAAGGACCACGCGAAGCTGAAGGAGCTGCTCGAGGCCGGCTCCTAGGCGGCTCTTCGTGCCGAGGGAGGCGACGCGGGACGCCGCCTCCCTCGCTCCTCCACGCAGGGACCGGCCGGGCGACGAAGTAGCCTTGTCACGATCCGGCTCCGCACGATGCGATGGTCCACGCGCCGACCCGGATTGACCAACCAGCGCGTGTGGGCAAATGCTGGCTCACAGCCGCAGTGGCGGGGAGGCGCTGGCCGGCCCATTCGGAGATCGGAGGAGGGAAATGAGCACCAAAGCTCTACTGAGGGTGATGATCATGGCCGCCGTGGCCATGGTGGCGGCCACCCTGGCCGCACCGGCAATGGCGGCGCCCGGCGACGCGTTCACGTGTCGCGCCTCGGCGGCTCAGATCCAGCTGCTGGGCGGCTCCCTGACGGAGCCGGTGGTCGCCAACGCTGCGGGTGATCCGTGCCGCAGCCAGGACGCGAGCAACGGCAACCCGAACCTGGCGGGTACCGCCACCGTCGGGGCGCTTCAGGCGCAGACCGCCGCAACGGACGACAGCGCCGCGGCATCCGCGCGTGCCGCGGACCTCGTGGTCACGGTGGGCGGCATCAAGATCGGCGTCGAGGGCATCAACTCGCAGGCCGCGTACTCCTGCGCGACGGGCGTGCCGGTCGGCAGCTCGTCGTCCACCGTGGCGCACCTCAACGTGCTCGGCATCGAAATCGACATCCCGGACCCGAGCAAGCCGATCACGATCGACCTCAGCCCGGTCCTCGCCATCCACCTCAACAAGCGGACGGTGACCGGGTCGCGCATCGTCCAGCAGGCGGTGGTGATCGAGTCGAAGCTGCTGAACACGAAGGTCGTCCTCGCGGAGTCCATTGTGGACAGCAAGGGTGTTTGCCCGGCGGGCGCCGGCACTCCCACCACCCCGCAGTCCACCGGGGGCCAGACGATCTTCCTGCCCTCGCCTTACGTGGCCGGCCTGAGCACCGGCGGCATCGTCCCCGGCTCCTGCGTCAGCGAGCCCAAGACGATCCGGGTGCGCGGCCGGGGCATCAAGCAGGTCCAGTTCAACCTGGACGGGAAGCGCGTCAAGACGGTCAACAACAGCCAGGACTCCAGCTTCACCCTCGATCCCGACAAGTTGTCCGTCGGCAGCCACCGGCTGAAGGCCGTCGTGATCTACCAGCGGAAGATCGTCAAGAACAAGACGCTCAGCATGACCTTCCGTCGCTGCGCGCCGAGCGGCGTCGACGTCCCCCTGACCTCCAACTTCGGCAAGTGCGTGGTGGTCAAGGTCACCGCCTCGCAGGCGGGCAAGGTGTTCGTCGGCATCTACAGCGGTAAGCAGAGCCGCCGGGCCTTCGGTCAGAAGCTCCTGACCTTCACCGGCCCGGGCACCAAGTCGCTCTGCATGCCGGTCCCCAACCGCGCCAAGAACTTCGACCCGCGCACGACGCGCGCGTTCGCGACGGCGGTGGTGAGGATCAACGGCAAGATCGTCACCAAGAAGATCCAGCTGGCGTAGCCCTCGCCTCTGCCGGCCGCCCGCCGCACGCCGCGGCGGGCGGCGGGCGAGGGGGGTCCGAAACGACGAAAGCCCTGCGATGTGCAGGGCTTTCTCGTGTGACAGGTAGCGCATGCGGGATTTGAACCCGCGTTACCGCCGTGAGAGGGCGGCGTCCTAGGCCCCTAGACGAATGCGCCACGTGGCCGGCCCGGCGAAGGAAGTTGGGGGAGGAGGATTCGAACCCCCGCTACCGGGGCCAGAACCCGGCGTCCTACCGCTAGACGATCCCCCACCGCCGTCGGGTCGTCGGATGGTAGCCACCACGCCGCGGAGGCTCAAGCGTCAGGTGACCGCCTCGGCCCTCGTGGTGTCGAACATCGGAAAGGTCCGCACCGCGGCCTCGCGCAGCTCGCCGAGCTCACCTCGAGCGCCACGTGCTGCTCGCGTCAGGATCCCAGCACGTTCACCGCGCGCGCCGCGACGAGCAGCACGGCCACGACGGAGATCGCCGACTCCAGGGCCATCAGCGCCTTCGCCCCGCGCGTGAGGGGCATCGCATCGGTCGCGCTGAAAGCGACCGCGTTGGTCAAGGCCACGTAGACGTAGTCCTCCAGCCGCGGATACCAGCCGGGCCGGGCGAGCCCCGGGTTCTCGTCCTGGGGGAACTGGAAATCCGGCCTCGCACGACCCTCTCGCGCGCGCCGCACCGGGCCGCCGCCGTCGAAGGTCCAGAACCAGAGCCCGAACACGATCACATTGGTGAGCCACACCACCCCTCCGCTGGCGAGCAGCTGTCCTCCCGACAGCTCGGAGGTCTTCGCGCTCAGCAGGGCCGCGACGAGTACGACGAGTCCCCCGAGGTTGCCGACCCCCACGAACCCGAGGAACAGCTCGATCATGCGGTGCGCGCGGTCGTGATCGCTGACCCGGGAGCTCGCCAGGAAGGCCCCGACGAGCAGCGCCTCGGGAACGCACAGCACCAACCAGACCCAGCCCTCCAGATCGACGAGCTCCCACCCGGCGGAGAGGCTCGTCGCCGCCAGGGCGGTCAACAGCGCAGCCGCAACGAGGACGAAGGCGATCGCCTCACCCCGCGCCTCGCGGCGCGCCTCCATCAACGCGTCACTCGTCGTCATCGACGGTGCTCTTCGGCGCGTCTGGACGCCGCCCTCCCGAAAGGCCCGCGATTTCGTCAGCCCGACCTGACAGGCCCCCTTTTGCCAGTTGCAGGCGCTGGTCCTCTCGGGCCTCGCGCTGCCGGTCATGTGCCGTGTGGCTGGTGATCGTGTCGAGCATCGCTCGCGTGGCGGCGCTGAGGCGGCGGTTCGCTGGGATCGCGATCGCCGTCTGGAACGCTGGTTGGTGGTCGCGGATCGGGACGAAGACGATCTTCTCGTCGGCGTCGATCAGCGATCGGGGCAGCAGGCCGATTGCGAGCCCGGTGCGGATGAACTCGACGAGGGTTGCGGTGTCGTTCACCTCGTAGGTGATGGTGCGCGGCACGCCGGCGGCGGCGAAGGCGCGGTCGACTGCCATCCGTATGCCCCAGCCTGCGGGGAGGTCGACCAGGGTCTCCTCGCGGAGGGTTGCGAGTTGGACGTCGGTGCGCTCGGCGAGGGGGTGCTCGGCGGGGACTGCGAGCAGGATCGGCTCGCGCGTGACGGGCCTGAGTTCGATGCCGGGCGGTCCCTTATCCGGCAGCGCGACAAACGCGAGGTCCAGGCGCCCCTCCAGGACCTCTCGGGCCATCTCGCTGGAGCCGCCCGCGTGACGCAGCTTCACCTCGACGGCGGGATGCTCGGCGCGGAACGCGCCCAGCACCCCGGCGAGGTCGATCGCGCGCATCCCCTGGGCTTGCATCGTGCCGATCACGACCGTTCCGCGCACGCCACCCCGGACCTCGTCGACGGCGTCGTGCGCCGCCTGCGCGGCGGCGAGCGTGGCGCGTGCCTCGGGCAGGAGCGCCCTCCCGGCGTCGGTCAGCTCGACGTGGTGGGTGGAGCGGTCGAAGAGCGTGGCGCCGAGCTCGCGCTCGAGGCTGCGCACGCTGGCCGAGACGGCTGACTGCACCACCTGGAGCCGGCCGGAGGCGCGCGTGAAACTGCCCTCGTCGGCCACCGCAACGAACCTGGCGAGGTGGCGGAGCTCCACGCCAACATGTTATCGCGGACAGCGATAACTATCAGCATCTCTTTGCGTTGATCGCGATCGATGCGGGGGCGATCCTCCACGTCATGACGACACCCGCGCACCCTCGACCAGCTCCACGACGCACCCGCTTCGGGTTCTGGGCGGTGGCTGCCGCGTTCACGATCACCATGGCGTTCACGACGCTGCCGGCGCCGCTGTGGTCGCTGTACGCCCAGCGCGATCACTTCTCGTCGCTGACGGTGACGCTCGTCTTCGCCGTCTATGCGCTGGCGGTCGCGGCCAGCCTCTTCCTCGCCGGCCACCTGTCCGACCGGCACGGCCGGCGGCGCGTGCTGATGCCGGCGCTGGCGCTGGAGATCCTCGCCGGCGTCACCTTCCTGGTCTGGCCGTCCCTGCTCGGTCTCATCATCGCCCGGGTGCTGAGCGGGGTCGGCGTCGGCGCGATCACGGGGACGGCCACGGCCTGGCTGACGGAGCTGACCCCGGCCGGGAGCCGAGGCCCGCAGCTGGCCGCGGTCGTCGCCAACCTCGGTGGCCTCGGCCTCGGCGGACTGGTCTCCGGCGCGCTGGCGCAGTGGGCCGGTGACCCCTTGGGAGTGCCGTTCGCGCTGTTCGCCGCGGCGCTGTCCCTGGCATGGCTGGCGCTGCTCGCCGCGCCCGAGACGCGTCGGCGCCCGTCTCCGCGACCGCGCTACCGGCCCCAGCGCGTGGTCGTGCCTGCCCGCTCGCGCGGTCAGTTCTTCGCCGCGGCGCTGGGTGCCGCGATCCCGTTCGCGGTCTTCGGCCTGATGACCTCCCTGGCGCCGAGCTTCCTGGGCGGGACGCTGCATCAGCGCTCGCACGCGCTGGCCGGCGCCGTGTCGTTCGCGGTGTTCGCGACGGCGGCGCTCGCCCAGGCGCTGACCCCTGGGCGCAGCAGGCAGCAGTTGTTGGCCGCGGCGATTCCCGCGCTGCTCGTGGGGCTTGTTCTATTGAGCCTCGCCGTATGGCTGCCTGCCCCGAGCTTCGGCGTCTTCGTCGCCGGCGACGTGGTCATCGGCGCGGGCTCGGGTCTCATGTTCAAGGGCGCGATCGAGGCTGTGGTCGAGATCGCCACCGACGAGCACCGCGCCGAAGCGCTCGCCGGCCTGTTCCTGGCCGCCTACCTCGGCCTCGCCGGACCGGTGATCGGCCTCGGCGCACTGACCCAGCTCGCATCCACGCGCGTCGCCCTGCTCGCCTTCAGCGGGCTGCTCGCCGCGGGGATCCTCGCCGCCATGCCGACGCTGCTCGGCCGGCAGGCCGGACACGCGCCCAAGCGAACGCAACCCACCTTCACCTGAGAGGAGCAACCATGCATCAGACGCAACTCGTCACAACTCAGCTCGGCCGGACAGGCCTCGAGGTCACGCGCGTCGGACTCGGCGCGTGGGCGATCGGCGGCGGGGGCTACGACTGGGGCTGGGGCACGCAGGACGACGAGGACTCGATCGCCGCGATCCACCGCGCGCTCGAGCTCGGGGTCAACTGGATCGACACCGCCGCGCAGTACGGCTTCGGCCACTCCGAAGCCGTCGTCGGACGCGCGCTCGCGGGTCTCGAGGAGCGGCCGCTCCTGTCACGAAGGGCGGACAGCCGGAGGGACCGGGGCGCACGACCATCCAGAGCCTGCGGCGCGACTCGCTCAGGCGCGAGCTCGAGCAGAGCCTGGCGCGGCTGGGGGTCGACGCCATCGACCTCTACCAGATCCACTGGCCGCTCCCCGACGCGCAGATCGCGGAGGGCTGGTCGACGCTCGTCGAGCTCAGGGAGGAGGGCCTGGTTCGCCACATCGGGGTGTCGAACTTCAGCGTCGAGCAGCTTCGCCGCATCCGGCAGATCGCCCCGGTCGAGACGCTCCAGCCGCCGTACTCGCTCGTCGCCCGCGGCGTCGAGGACGAGATCCTGCCCTTCGCCGAGCGCGAGGGGATCGGGGTGATCGTCTACTCGCCGATGGCATCGGGGCTGCTGACGGGCGCGATGACGTGCGAGCGGATCGCGAACCTGCCCGACGACGACTGGCGCAGGCGCGACGCGCGCTTCCAGGAGCGGCGCCTGTCCCGCCACCTCGCCCTCGTCGATCGCCTGCGGACGGTGGCCGAGCGCCACGACACCAGCGTCGGCGCCGTCGCGGTCGCCTGGACCCTGACCAACCCGGCCGTCGACGGAGCCATCGTCGGCTTCCGCCGCCCCGATCAGGTCGACCCGATCCTCGCCGGCGCCGACCTCCACCTCAGCGAGGGCGACCTCGCGACGATCGAAGGGGACGTCTGACATGGCCACCACGACCAGCACCGCCGTCGGTGTCGTCGGCCTCGGCCACATGGGTGGAAACGTGGCGGCGCGCCTCCTCGCCGCCGGGTACCGGGTCCTCGGCGAGCAGCGCCACCGCGCAGACGCGGGGCACCTCGAGGAGAACGGGCTTCGCTGGTGCGAGACGCCGCGATCCGTCGCCCAGGCGTCCGACGTCCTGTTCACCTCGCTGCCAGACGACGACGCCATCCAGCAGGTCGCCTCAGGGCCGGACGGGATCCTCGCAGGCCTCGCCACGGGGACGATCTGGGTCGACCTCAGCACGGTCAGCCCACGCGTCAGCCGCCGGCTCTCGGGCCTCGCCCGTGAGCGCGGCGCGGCGCTGCTCGACGCGCCGGTGTCCGGCAGCGTCCCGCAGGTGCAGTCCGGGACGCTGACGATCATGGTCGGCGGAGACGCCGAGGCCTATCTGCGCGTCGAGCCGGTGCTGCGCGAGCTCGGCACCCCGACCCACATCGGCCCCAACGGCCAGGGCCTCGCGCTCAAGCTCGCGATCAACATCAGCCTCGCCGTCCAGATGCTCGCCTTCGCCGAGGGGCTCCTCCTCGCCGAGCGCGACGGCGTCGACCGTCAGATCGCCCTCGAGGTGATGACCAGCAGCCCCATCGGCTCCCCGATGCTGAGGGCCCGCGCACCGCTCCTGCTCGACCTCCCCGAGGAGGCCTGGTTCGACATCGCGCTCATGCATAAGGACATCCGGCTCGCGCGAGCGGCGGCGGCCGAGCTTGGACTGCCGCTGCCGTCCGCCCAGGTCGCCGACACGATGCTGCCCGTGCCCAGGAACTCGGCTACGGGAGACGCGACCTCGCCGCGCTCCTCCCCGTCCTCGAGCAACTGGCAGGACGACGAGCGGCGTGAGCGTGCGCCACCAAGCTGGCCTCCGGCTCAATCGACCGCCCGACCTCGCGGCACGGCTCGTCCTGAGCCGGGCGTCCGGCAGGAGCCCGGCGCGCAGGTGCGAGTAGCGCGGGAGGACCATCGGGTCCATGTCGCCGTTGGCGACGAACACTTCTCAGGAGTTGACGCGGGGGCGCCGGCGGATGGAAACGGTCGCGGAGCTGATTCAGACCGCCGTCGCCGAAGTCAGCGAAGGCGGTTGAATCGGC
>JAWVEV010000049.1:0-2569 GCA_033856535.1 Miltoncostaeaceae bacterium
CCAGCGCGGTCAGCACGTCGCCGGGCTGGACGCCGGCGGACGCCGCGGCGGATCCGGTGCGGACGTCGCGCACGAAGAGCGCCTCGCCCAGGCCGGCCTCGTCGAACTCGGCCCGCACCTGCGCGCCGTCGTCGTAGATGTCCTCGAGCGGGACCTGCGAGAGCGGGACGAGGTCGAGGCCGACGTCCGTGCGGCTCTTGCCGGCCATCAGGTCGGCGAGCACCGGCTGCGCCTGGTCGGCGGAGATCGCGTAGTACTGCCCCTGCACCTCGCCGTTGGCGCCCCTGTTGCCGAGCGTGTTGATGCCGATCACACGGCCGGCGTCGGCGACCAGCGGCCCGCCCGAGTTGCCGGGGTTTACCGGCGCCTGGTGCTGGATCGTCGACGGGTAGTCGGGCAGCGACGGGTCCGGCGCGCTGTGGACGTTGGCGGCCGAGATCATGCCCTCGGTGACCTTGAGCGTCTGGGCGGCGCCGGGCTCGAACGAGGACGGGAAGCCGAACGCCATCACGTGGTTGCCCGCGACCGCACCGGCCGACGACGCGAGGGGCAGCGCCTCGAGCGTGGAGCGCGGCGCGATCTGGACCACCGCGAGGTCGTCGCAGGGGGCGGAGGCGACCAGGCGGGCGGGGGCGCTCGAGTGGTCGGGCAGCGTGGCCTGAATCGAGGACATGCCGGCCACGACGTGCGCGTTGGTGGCGACGAGCCCCTTGGCCGCGTCGATCACGATGCCGGTGCCGCGCGCCTCGTCGTCGCCCACCCGGCCGCTGATCTGGACGACGCCGCGCGACACGCGTTCGATGATCTGCTGGTGGCTGGGTGCCGCGGGTGTGGCCGCGGGCTGCGGGGCGCGGGGAGGAGCGGCCGGCGTGTCCTGCGCGGTGACGAGCAGCACGGCGGGGACGGCGATCGCGGCGGTGGCGGCGGCGGTGCCGAGGAGCTGGAGCGGGCGGACCATGGTGTTGACCTCCTGGGAGTGGGGTGACGCTGACCCGACGGACTCTGCTGGCGGCACGGCCGCCCGGACAGCACCCCCGGGGGTGGTTGCGGCGCCCCCGGGGGTCGTCCTCTCCACCCCGGGGGTGCCTGGCTGCGCCGCCGCCGCGGATCGAGGCTGGAGGGGTCAAGCGATCCCCGCCAACCGCGGCGGGAGAAGAAGGAGCGTCCTATGTTCTCCACCACCACCGTGCGCCGCCTCGGCGCCGTCCTTGCCTCCAGCCTGGCGATCGCCGGTGCCGGCGCCAGTAGTGCCCAGGCGGCCGACTTCGTCTCCGACTGGGACCACGCCGACAACTGGGCGTTCAACTACTACTCGAGCTGGGGCTACCTCACCTCGTCGGCCAGCGCCTGGATCGCCTGGACGCACCCCAACGGCAAGAGCACGGGCGAGATCACCACCGGCACCGCGTGGAGCCGCTCCACCTGGACCGGCGGCTGCGTCCGCGTCAAGGTCACCGCCTACTACGCGAACTTCGGCTGGAAGTCGGTCGCCCCCGGCAGCGCGAGCGACGGCTTCTACACCGCCTGCTCGTCGTACACGACCCGGATGAACCTGCAGGGCATCAAGGTCAGCGGCTGGACCCTGATGGGCATGAACGTCATGACCTGCTGGTCGCGCACCGCGAGCAGCGCCCCGATCAACTGCTCCGACGAGACGCTCTGGGACGGCGGCCTCTAGGACGGTTCGCGCCGACCGCCGGCGCGCTCCTCGAGCCCGCGCACCAGCGCGGGCTCGGGGAGCCCGGCGTCCTGCTCGGCCAGCCAGGCCTCCGCGGCGCGGCGGCCGCCGAGCTCTCGCAGGCCCCGCTCGCCGTGCTCGGCCAGGAAGTCCGCCAGCGCGCCGAGGCGGCGCGCTCGTGTACGAGTGGCCGTGAGGTCCAGCCCCGCCCGGTGGGTGTCGAGCGCGGCCACCAGCTCCTCGAAGCCCGCCACCGGCGGCAGCGAGGAGACCGCCACGACAGGAGTGGAGCGCGCGCCGAGCGAGCGCAGCGCGCCGTGCAGGTCACGGCGGGCGCGCTGGGCGACCTGCCCGAGATCCGCCTTGGTGACCACCAGCACGTCGGGGATCTCCATGATCCCCGCCTTGAGGAACTGCAGCGCGTCGCCGGAGCCCGGCTGGACCACGACCGCCACCGTGTCGGCGGCCTGCGCCACGTCGGTCTCGGACTGGCCGACGCCAACCGTCTCGATCACCACCACGTCGAAGGCGGCCGAGAGCGCCTGCGCCGCGGCCCGCGTGGCCGGCGCCAGGCCGCCGAGGCGCTCGCCGGCCGCCGTCGAACGGATGAACAGGCCGCGGTCCGCCGGGTCGGACTCGATGCGCGCCCTGTCGCCCAGCAGCGCGCCGCCCGAGCGCTTGGAGGACGGGTCGACGGCCAGCACCGCCACGGTCCGCCCCGCCTGCCGCCAGGCCGCGGCGAGCGCGCTCAGCAGCGTCGACTTGCCCGCGCCCGGCGGGCCGGTGACGCCCACGACGTGGCCGGGCGCCTCGCCGCCGAGCCGCTCGGGAGCGACCTCGGCCAGCAGCGCGGCCGCGTCGGCGCGGCGCTCCGGCGCCCGGTTCTCGAGC
>JAWVEV010000050.1:0-12073 GCA_033856535.1 Miltoncostaeaceae bacterium
GAGAGCAGCAGCGCCGGCCCGGGGCCGACGATCCGGCCGTCGACGCGGACCGCCGCCGCCGTGGGCCGCTCGCCGCGCTCCCAGACCACCAGGGTCACCGGCCCGCCGCCGTCGGCCGGCGAGGCGACGGCCCGCGCCATCGGCGCGGGCCCGGGCGGCGGCTCGGCCGCCCCGTCGAGCGCGGCGAGCCAGAGCCAGCTCATGGCGCCGGCGGCTCCCAGTCGGGTCGGATGGCGCGGGTGATCGCGCGGAAGTCGGCCCGAAGCTCCTCGAGCGTCGGCCGGCCCCAGAACCAGTAACCGTTGTAGGCGGCGTGGATGGTCAGGTCGGGGAAGAGCGTGAAGGCCGCCGGGACGTACGGGTGGTGCAGCGTGTCCGTGGCCTCGCGCAGGCCGAGCGGCTCGATGTACCGCCGCTCGGCGTCCGAGAGGAAGGTCCAGCGCGCGTCCAGGCCGGCCCGGAAGGCGGCCTGCACCTCGGGCGGATCGACGGACACCGAGACGAAGCGGGTGTAGGCGACCTCGGCCTCGGCCTGCAGGGCGACCAGCCCGCGGAAGAAGGCGCGCTCCTTCGGGCACCACCAGCCGCGGGAGAAGTGGAGCAGGGCCGGGTCGCCGGCGACCAGCTCCGAGAGGCGGCGCGGGCTGCCGGTGTGATCCGGCAGCTCCAGGTCCGGGAACCGCGCCCCGGGGACGAGCTCCGCCCGCCCCATCCCTTCGCTACGCGATCGTGACCGCGGGGTTCAGGTAGACGTCCTGGATCGCGTTCAGCAGCTCGGCGCCCTCGGCCATCGGCCGCTGGAACGCCTTGCGGCCGGAGATCAGGCCCGAGCCGCCGGCCCGCTTGTTGATCACCGCGGTCCGCACCGCCTCCGCCAGGTCCGTCGCGCCCGAGGACGCGCCGCCCGAGTTGATCAGGGGGGCGCGGCCCATGTAGCAGTTGGCCACCTGGTAGCGGGTCATGTCGATCGGGTGCGGGCTGGTGAGCTCCGAGTAGACCCGGCTGTTCGTCTTCCCGAACGACAGGGCGGAGAAGCCGTCCTCGGCCGTCTCGGGCAGCTTCTGCTTGATGATGTCGGCCTGGATCGTCACGCCCAAGTGGTTCGCCTGGCTGGTCAGGTCGGCGGCGAGATGGAAGTCCGGCCCGCCCTCCTTGACCTTCGAGGAGAAGGCCGAGTTGCGCAGGTAGCACCAGAGCACGGTGGTCATGCCCAGCTCGTGGGCGGCCTCGAAGGCGGCCGCGACCTCCTGGATCTGGCGCTTGCTCTCGGCCGAGCCGAAGTAGATCGTCGCGCCCACGGCCACGCAGCCCTGCTCCCGGGCCTGGCGCACCGACGCGAACATGATCTGGTCGTACGCGTTGGGGTACGACAGGAACTCGTTGTGGTTCAGCTTGAGCAGGAACGGGATCTTGTGCGCGTACCTGCGGGCGGCCATGCCCAGCGCGCCGAGCGTGGTGGCCACGGCGTTGCAGCCGCCCTCGATGGCCAGCTCGACGATCTTCAGCGGGTCGAAGTAGTCCGGGTTCGGCGCGAACGAGGCGCCGGCGGAGTGCTCGATGCCCTGGTCGACCGGCAGGATCGAGACGTAGCCGGTGTTCGCCAGGCGGCCGTGGCCGAAGAGCTGCTGCAGCGAGCGCAGGACCGGGATCGGGCGATCCGAGTCGAGCAGGACCCGGTCGATGAAATCGGGGCCCGGCAGGCTCAGGCGGTCGGCCGAGATCGTCTCGCAGACGTGCCCGAGCAGGTCCTCCGCGTCCGCGCCGAGGATGGTCTCGAGGTCCGAACCGGCTCCGGTGGTGATCGCCACGTGCCCTGTCCTCCTGATGTCGTCCGCTGGCGGCGCCGCGCGCGCTTTCGCGCCCGCACAGGTTACCGGGGGGACCTCCCCCGGCCAGCCCCCGCGGTAACCCTCGGGGAGGGCCGGCCCGCCGGTCGGTGACGGGCGGACCGCGGGACTGCCGTTACCATCGGGACGATGGGCGACATCTCCGCGCTGAGCTACGCGGTCGCGTTCGCGGCCGGCGTGATCTCGATCGGCTCCCCCTGCGTGCTGGCCCTCGTGCCGGGCTACCTGTCGTTCATCTCCGGCGTCTCCTTCGACCAGCTGGGCGCGAGGACGCGCGACGTGCTGGTGCCGACGATCGCCTTCGTGGTCGGCTTCTCGTTGGTGTTCACCGCCTACGGCGCCAGTGCCGGCCTGATCGGCCGCTCGCTCGCGCAGGACAAGGAGACGCTGCAGCTGGTCGCCGGGAGCTTGCTCGTGGCCATGGGAATGGCGATGATCGCCCTGCCGTCCATCGGGCTCCTGCAGGCCGACCGGCGCCTGAGCCTGGCGCGCCGGCCGAGCACGCTCGTCGGCGCCGGCCTCTGCGGGGGAGCCTTCGCGGTCGGCTGGACGCCGTGCATCGGCCCAATCCTCGGCGCGATCCTGACCATCGCCGGCCCGACCGAGTCGCCGGCGCTCGGCGCCAGCCTGCTCTTCAGCTACTCGCTCGGGCTCGGGGTGCCGTTCCTCCTGGCCGGGCTCTTCCTCACCCGCACGCTCGGCGCCCTGCGCCGGGTTCGCGACCACTGGGCGGCGGTCAACGGCACCGCGGCGGTCCGCGTGGTGGTGGCCGGACGGCTGATCGCCACCGGCCAGCTCGAGGTGATCACCCGGCAGCTCTAGGGCGTGGGGTTCCAGGGCATTTGAGAATCCTCTCGGTGGTCGGGAACCGGCCTCAGTTCGTGAAGGCCGCCCCGCTCAGCCGCGCGCTGCGCCGGCGCGTGGACGAGGTGCTGGTCCACTCCGGCCAGCACTACGACCCGGAGCTGGCCGACCTCTTCTTCGACGAGCTCGACATCCCGCAGCCCGACCACGCGCTGGGGATCGGCCCCGGCACCCCGCTGGAGCAGACCGCGGCGATGCTCACCGCGCTGGAGACGCTGATCGTCGACGAGCGCCCCGACGCGGTGCTGGTCTACGGCGACACCACCACGACCCTGGCCGGCGCCCTTGCGGCGGCCAAGCGGAACGTGCCCCTGGCGCACGTGGAGGCCGGCCTGCGCTCGTTCGACAGGCGCATGCCCGAGGAGCAGAACCGGGTGGTCACCGACCACCTGTCGGACCTGCTCTTCTGCCCGACCGACGTCGCGGTGGAGAACCTCGCGCGCGAGGGCATCGTGACCGGCGTCCACCAGGTGGGCGACGTGATGCTCGACGCGAGCCTGCTGTTCGCGCCGGCCGCGGCCGCGCGGCCCGGGCCGGCGGCGCTCGGCCTGGAGCCCGGCGGCTACCTGCTGGCCACGATCCACCGCGCCGCCGCCACCGACACGCCCGAGGCGCTCGCCGCCCTCGTCGCGCTGCTCGAGTCGCTGGACCGGCCCACCGTCTTCCCGGTCCACCCGCGGACGCGCCACAAGCTGGCGGCGGCGGGCCTGTGGGAGCGCGTGGAAGGGCTGCCGGCGCTGCGCGCGATCCCGCCGGTCGGCTACCTGGACTTCGCGGCGCTGCTGGCCGGCGCCCGCGCGGTGATCACCGACTCCGGCGGGGTCCAGAAGGAGGCCCTCTTCCAGGGCATCCCCTGCATCACCCTGCGCGAGGAGACCGAGTGGGTCGAGACCGTCGCCGGCGGCTTCAACCGCCTCACCGGGATGGATGCCGCCAGGGTCGCCGCGGCCCTGGCCGACCTGTCGATCCCGGCGGAGCGCCCGCCGTACTACGGCGACGGGAACGCGAGCGGGAAGATCGCCGACGCGCTGCTGGAAGCGCTGGGGTAGCGAGAACCCGGGCGACCGTCACTCCTCCGAGCCGGCGGGGCGCTCGACGAGAAGAAGCATTTCATCGCCCGCGTAGTTGAAGCCGTAGAGGATCCCGGCCGCCCGCAGCTCGGCGGTGCGTCGCTCGAACTCGTCCCGCGAGACCCGGACAGGGGCCTCCCAGGACCGACGCTTGGGCGGCCGAGCCTTCGGAAGCGCGACACCGAGCCGGCCGAGCTCCTCGAGAACCCGGGCCGGGGTGCCCCCGAGCCGGTCCAGGATCTGAGTGGGCCACGACTGCGAATCCCAAAGGATCGCGAGGAGTACGTGCTCGAGGCGGAAGTCGACGCCGAGGCCCACCGCCAGGCCCTCTGCGCGAGCCATCATCTGGCTGGCACCGCGGTTCTGGAACCGCCACCTCATCGGCATCGGCGGCGGCGGCTTGCTCGCTTTCGGGCCGCCGCGGCGGACCTCGGCCAGGAGCGAGGCATCGGTCACGCCGCAGGCGTTCAGCGCCGACCGGGCGTGGCCCTCGATCCGGAGCAGCGCGATGAGGAAGTGCTCGGGGCCGAGCTGCTCGTCGCCGAGCTCGTCGGCGGCCGCCATCGACTGGCGTGAAAGTTCCCGCGACATGGAGGGAGCACTTTTCCAAAGTCGATCCGGCGCGTCACCAAGCTCGGCCACGTCGAGCGAAGGCGCGGGCGATTGGGCCGGCGGCGCGGCTTCGTGACCGAACCCCACGGGCCTCCGGCTCGTCGAGGATCGACCAGGTCTGCGGAGTGCCCCGACGATTCCGGGCGATTCGCGCGGGGCGAGCGCCCCGCGCTTAGATCCCCAGGTCGAAGGGGCCCGGCTGGTATGCCACCTCGCGGTCGTGGCTCGGCCGCTGGAGCTCGTAGACCTGAGCGGCCCCGAAGCGGGTCGAGAGCGCGTGCGGACGGATGAGCAGGAAGAGGCGCGCGTCGCGCCTCTGCTCGGCCCGCTCCCAGCGCTCGGCCTCGATCCGGTCGACCAGCCCGAGCGCGCCGAAGAGGCCCACCACCAGGCCGGCCATCACGCCGCCGCCCTCGGTGAGGATGTCGAACATCAGCAGCACGATCACGCCGGTCAGGACGATGCCGGCCAGGCGTGTGCGCCGGTCGCGGGCGTCGGCGTGGGTCTCGTGGATCGAGCCGCGCGGGGGCGGCAGGGTGCGCCGCAGCGCCTCCTCGACCCGCCGGCCGGCGGTGACGTAGGAGATCAGCAGCGTCGGCACGCCGGTGACCAGCAGCGCCAGAAGCGACTGCAGCTCGTGCATCGGCTCGTCGAGCAGCCAGGAGAACGCCCAGAAGCCGGCGGTGGCGACCGCGATCCCAAGGCCGGCCTGCCCCCGGAAGCGCAGCTCGGTGGCCACGCGCACCAGGCGCGGAAGCCCGGCGAGCGCCGATTCCGGCATGGGGGCCGCTCCTTTCCGAAAAACCGGGTCGCCACCGGCTACGATAGCCGCCCGGTGCACCGATCGTCCCCTTCCACCGACCCGGGCCGGCGCGCCGTCTCGTCCTGAGCGACCGAGCCCCGAGGGTGGGCGTGGTGGGCCTCGGCTACGTGGGCCTGCCGCTCGCCGCGACGTTCGCCGAGGCCGGTGTTCCGGTGCTCGGCCTCGATGCCGTGCCCTCGAAGGTGGAGGCGGTCAACTCCGGCCGCTCCTACATCGAGGACGTCTCGTCCGAGCGGCTGCGGCCGCTCACCGAGGGCGGGACGATCCGCGCGACCACCTCATGGGACGAGCTCCGCGCGATGGACGCGGTGATCATCTGCCTGCCCACGCCGCTCACCGAGCACCGCGAGCCGGACCTGTCGGCCGTGCTCGGCGCCGCGGAGAGCCTCGCGAGCCGCCTGCGCAAGGGCCAGCTGGTGGTGCTGGAGAGCACCACCTACCCGGGCACCACGCGCGAGGAGCTCGCCCCGGTGCTCGAGCGCTCGGGCCTGATCGCCGGACGCGACTTCAACCTCGCCTTCTCGCCGGAGCGGGTCGACCCGGGCCGCGTCGACTGGACCACCCGCACCACGCCCAAGGTGGTCGGAGGCCTCACGCCGGCGTGCACCCGCGCCGCGGCTGACCTCTACGCGTGGGCCTGCGACACGCTGATTCAGGTCTCGAGCCCCGAGGTCGCGGAGATGACCAAGCTCCTCGAGAACATCTTCCGCGCGGTCAACATCGCGCTGGTCAACGAGCTGGCGGTCGTCTGCGACCGGATGGGCATCAAGATCTGGGAGGTCATCGACGCGGCCGCGACGAAGCCGTTCGGCTACATGCCGTTCCGGCCGGGCCCCGGCCTCGGCGGCCACTGCATCCCGATCGACCCCTTCTACCTCACGTGGAAGGCGCGCGAGTACGACCTGCACACCGAGTTCATCGAGCTCGCCGGCAAGATCAACTCGCAGATGCCGGGCTTCTGCGTGGGCAAGGTTGCGCGGGCGCTGAACAGCCGGCGGATGGCGGTGAACGGCAGCAAGGTGCTGCTGTTCGGCGTGGCCTACAAGGCGAACGTGAACGACACGCGCGAGAGCCCGGCGCTGCGGATCATCGAGCTGCTGCGCGACGAGGGCGCCGAGGTCTCGTACCACGACCCGCACGTCGCGGCGCTGCCGCGCCAGGGGCTTGCGAGCGTCCCGCTCGACGAGGCGGCCCTGCGCGAACACGACGTGTCCGTCGTGGTGACCGCGCACGACGGGATCGACTGGGACATGGTGGCGCGTGAGGCGCCGCTGGTCGTCGATCTCCGCAACGTGATCCCAGAGGGTGACGGCAAGGTCTGGAGGCTCTAGAGGATGTCCGTCTCGATCGGCGTGGTCGGCCTCAACTACTGGGGCCCGAACCTCGTCCGCAACTTCGCCCGCCTGCCGGGCAGCCGGCTGGCCTGGTGCTGCGACCTCGATGAGGACCTGCTCGATCGCCAGCGGCAGGCCTTCCCCGACGCCCGCTTCACCACCCGGTACGAGGACCTGCTGAAGGACCCGGACCTCGACGCCGTCGTGGTCGCCACCCCGGTCCCCACCCACGCGCCGCTGGCGAAGCGGGCCTTGGAGGCCGGGAAGGACGTCTTCGTCGAGAAGCCCCTGGCCGTCTCGGCCGCCGACGCGAACGAGCTGGCCGCCCTGGCCGACGCGCGCGACCGCGTGCTGATGGTCGACCACCTGCTCGTCTACCACCCCGGCGTCCAGAAGGTGAAGGCGCTGATCGACGAGGGCGCGCTCGGCGAGGTCTTCTACCTCTACGGCAACCGGCAGAACCTCGGCATCGTGCGCCCGGACGAGAACGCGCTCTGGAGCCTCGGCCCGCACGACATCTCCGTGATGCTCTGGCTGGTCGGCGAGCGCCCGGTCGAGGTCGCGGCCAGCGGCGAGAGCTACCTGCAGCCGGGCGTGGAGGACGTGGTCTTCGGCAGGATCCGGTTCCCCTCGGGGGTGCTGGGGCACCTGCATCTCTCGTGGCTCGACCCGCACAAGATGCGCAAGATGACCGTCATCGGCTCCGACCGGATGGTGGTCTTCGACGACATGGAGACCGAGCGCAAGGTGACCGTCTACGACAAGGGCCCGGTCCCGCGGACGCAGGAGTACGGCGAGTACATCCAGGTGCGCTCGGGCGACATCCACATCCCGAAGATCCCCGGCACCGAGCCGCTGCGGCTGGTCTGCGAGGAGTTCGTCTCGGCGGTCGCCGAGCGCCGGCCGCCGCAGGCCGACGGCTGGGCCGGCGCCGCGGTGGTGGGGGTGCTCGAGGCGATGAGCGAGAGCCTGCGATCCGGCGGGCGCCCCGTCGCGCTGGCCCAGGGGACGCCGGCATGAGCCGCGAGAACCTGGTCCTCGGCGAGGGAGTGGAGATCGGCGACGACGTCGAGATCGGCGCCAACGTGGTCATCCACGCCGGCACCAAGATCGGCGACGGCTGCGTGATCCAGGACAACGTGGTGCTGGGCAAGCAGCCGAAGCTCTCCTCGCGGTCCACCAGCAAGCGCGAGCCGCTCCCGCCCTGCGAGCTGGCCCCGGGCGCCGCCATCTGCAGCGGCGCGCTGGTCTACGCCGGCACCAAGATCGGCCCGAACGCCATCGTGGGCGACCAGGCCTCGGTGCGCGAGCGCTGCGTGGTCGGCGAGGGCGCGGTGATCGGCCGCGGCGTGTGCGTCGAGAACGACGTCCCGATCGGCGCCTTCTGCAAGATCCAGTCGAACTCGTACATCACCGCCTACTCCGAGCTCGAGGACCACGTCTTCATCGCGCCCTGCGTGACGACGACCAACGACAACTTCATGGGCCGCACGGAGGCGCGCCATTCCCTGATCAAGGGGGCGATCTTCCGCCGCGGCGCCCGGGTGGGCGGCGGCGCGGTCATCCTGCCGGGGATCGAGATCGGCGCCGAGGCCTTCGTGGCCGCCGGCGCGCTCGTGACGCGCGACGTGCCGCCCGGCAAGCTGGTCGCCGGGCTCCCCGCGCACGTCTGGCGGGACGTGCCGAGCGAGGAGATGCTCTCGGAGGAGGCGGTGTAGCGATGCGCCGGCGGCGTCGGACGGCGCACGAGCGCCGGTTGGAGGCCCCGGACGGGTCGGTGGTCGTCCGCGACCGGAGCGGCGACGACGGCGCCCGGCTGCTCGAGCTGACCATGCCGGGCGGCGAGCGCGTCCAGGTCGCCCAGCGCCTCACCGGCTGGCTCTGCCTGGCCGACGGCGTCCCGCCCGGGCTGCCGCTGGGGTCGGTCGCCGAGGCGGTCGAGGCCTTCACCGGCCGGCGCCGCGCCGACGAGCCCTGGATCTCGGTGCTCGAGGAGTTCGCCACCGGCCTGACCCCGGCCCCCGGCGAGGGGATCACGCCGGAGCAGCTCGACCTGCTCCACGGCTGGCGCGCCGAGCGGCCCGAGATCTACTGGGACGGGCCGCGCGCCCAGCATGGCGGCGGCTGGTACTTCTTCCTCGGCGGCCTGCCCGGGAGCGCCTGGGTGATGGAGTACGGCGCGCACGCCGAGGAGGCGGTCGCCGCGGCCCTGCGCCGGGCCATCCTGATCCTCGGGGAATGACCCGGGCGGACCTCGCGGGCGGCGGGCGGACGCGGCGGCCCGCCGCCCGGTTCGGTCCCCCCTAAGCTGGGACTCCCGCGTCGAGGGCGCGCCCGCTCAGGCGCTCCACGAAGCGGTCCGGCTCGGTCGGCGTGACGGTCATCCACGGAAGGCCGACGTGGCCGCGCACCCTGATGCGCACCTCGTCGCCGCGAAACGGCATCCCGTGGCCGCCCACCTCCCAGCCGGGGGCCCAGCCCTTCTCGACCCGCTCGATGTCGCCGTAGGCGACCGAGCGGAGCAACCGCCCCCCGACGCTCACCCGGAGGCACTCCTCGGCGAGCTCGTACTCGAAGGACGACATCAGGTCGCGTGTCGGGTCCTTGAGGCTTTTTTGAGACATGCCCGAAGGTTCCCGGGCGCCGGTGATCGCAATCATCGCCGCGCCCGGAGCGGTCGGGGCACGACGAAGGGCAGCGTCGCCCCGTCCCGGCGGCCCGCCTCGTCGACCACGACCAGCCGGATCCGGTAGCGGCCGGCGGGCAGCCTGCCGAGCGGCAGCGCGCGGTTCCCGGCGATCAGGTCGCGCGGCCGCACCCGGCGCACCGTCGCGAACGCCGGCCGCCGGCCGGGGCGGGCGCGGCGCACCTCGAGCACCGCCTGGAGCGCGGCCGGGGTGCTCAGCCGGAAGCGCACCGTGCGCCGCCCGGCCCGCGCGGCGACCACCGCGAGCCGGGTGATCTGCGGGCCGGCGACGGGCGGTGGAGGGGGCGGCGGGGGCGGCGTGCCGGGGTCGCCCCCGGCGGGGCCGGGCACACCCGCCGGGGGCGGCTCGGGGAGGACCGGGGGCGGGGGCTCCGGCGGAGCGTCGGCGGCCGGCCCCCAGTCGGCGCCCGCGGCGCCGGCGATCAGGAGGCGCGGCGCCCCGCAGCCGCCGTCGTCGGCGCGCCAGACCCCGTCGGGCTGGGTCCAGATCAGGCTCGCGCCGTCCGGCGACCAGCTCGGCGCCACGCCGGCCAGGCCGTGCGCCGGCAGCGCGATCGCGCAGGCCGGGACCGGCGGCGCCAGGAAGCCGGCGGCCGTCGAGACGTCGATGCGGTCCGTCCCGCCGTCGAGCGGGCTGGCGACGACCGCCAGCCGGTCGCCGACCCGGCTCAGCTCGGTCTCGGTCAGGGCCTCGCTCGCCCCGTTCCCCTCGGGGTCGGGCGGGAAGGTGCCGAACCAGGGGACCGCCTCGGCGCCGATCCCCGCGGTGAACACCTGGGTCGTCAGGGTCGCGGAGGGGTCGGTGACGATCACCCGGGTCTCGTCGATCCACGAGGCGTGGCTCCGCGGCCCCGCTCCGGCCGGGTCGGTGTCGCCCAGATCCTCGCCGGTGCGCGCGTCCATGTAGCCGGTGCGCTCGCTCACGATCCGCAGGCCCGGGACCGGCGCGAGGGGGTCGTCGTCGGGCGCGGCCAGCGCCCAGCCGTAGGCGACCGTCGCCCCGTCCGGCGACACGCGCGGGGCGGAGGGGCCGAGCGTCTCCAGGGCCTCGCCCGCGGTCGCCGGGCGCGGCTCCCACGGGCCGCCGAGCACGGCGCCGCCGCGCGCCAGGCGCAGGATCCCGGGCCGCCGGTCGTCCGGCTGCCCGCGGCTCGCGACCAGCGTCCCGTCGTCGGCCTGCGAGACCGTGAGGTATGGCTCGACCGCCCCGTCGCCCGTCACGCGCCGCTCGCCGGTTCCGTCTGGGGCGACGAGCCAGAGGTCGCCGCCCCGCACGAACGCGATCGAGCCGTCGTCGGCCGCGCCGGCCGGCGCGGCCGTCGTCGCGACCGCCGCCAGCGCGAGCGCCGCCAGGGAGCCGCGGCCCCTCATCAGTGCCGCCGACCGCCCATGATGGAAGGTTATGTCGGTTTCAGCAGGGGAAACAACCCCGCCGGGCCCTAGCTGTGCGCCGCTCTCCCGCCGTACTGGGCCTCGTAGTACCGCAGGTAGTCGCCGCGCTTGATCGGCTCCCACCACTCGCGCCGGTCGCGGTACCACTCGACCGTGTCGCTCAGCGCCTCGGCGAAGGAGCGCTTCGGCGCCCACCCCAGGGCCCGCAGCTTGGTCGTGTCGAGCGCGTAGCGCCGGTCGTGTCCGGGCCGGTCCTCGACGTGGCGGATCAGCGACTCGTCGCGGCCGGTCAGCTCCAGGATCCGCCGGGTGATCTCCATGTTGGGCGCCTCGTAGCCGCCGCCCACGTTGTAGACCTCGCCCGCCGTCCCGCGCTCCAGCGCGGTCCAGATCCCCTCGCAGTGGTCATCGGCGTGGATCCAGTCGCGCACCTGCATGCCGTCGCCGTAGACCGGCAGCGGCTCCCCGTCGAGCGCGTTGGTGACGAAGAGCGGGATCAGCTTCTCCGGGTACTGGCGGGGCCCGAAGGTGTTCGACCCGCGGGTGACGACCGCGTCGATGCCGTAGGTCCGGTGCCAGGCCAGCACCTGCAGGTCGCCGCCGGCCTTGCTCGCCGAGTACGGGCTGCTGGGGCTGATCGGGTCGGTCTCGCGGAAGGCGCCGCGCGGGATCGAGCCGTACACCTCGTCGGTCGAGACCTGCACGAAGCGGCCCACGCCGGCGCCGCGGGCGGCGTCGAGCAGCACCGCGGTCCCCACGACGTCGGTCCGGATGAACGCCGCGGGCTCCAGGATGCTGCGGTCGACGTGGCTCTCGGCCGCGAAGTTGACCACGGCGTCGCAGCCGGCGATCGCATCGGCGACCGGCGACGCGTCGGCGATGTCGGCGTGCACGAAGCGGTAGCGCGGGTCGTCCGCCACCTCGGCCACGTTGGCCGGGTTGCCGGCGTAGGTGAGCTTGTCCAGGTTGACCACCTCGGCGCCGCGCCCCAGCGCCAGGCGCACGAAGGCCGAGCCGATGAAGCCGCACCCGCCGGTGACCAGGAGCCTCACGCGCGCTCTCTCAGGTAGTCGCGAAGGGCCTCGCGCCAGGGGCGCAGCCGCGGGGCGCCGAACTTGGTGGCCGCCAGGCTCGAGCGGACCGGGCGCGGGGCGGGGCGGCCCAGCTCCTCGGTGGTGATGCGGCGGACGCGGCAGGACAGGCCGGCCTCCTGGAAGATCGCCTCGGCGAAGCCGGCCCAGGTGACCGAGCCGCCGCCGGCGGTGTGGTAGATGCCCGGAGGATGGATCGCGAGCTGCTCCAGGGCGCCGGCCAGGTCGCGCGTCCAGGTGGGGCAGCCCTCCTGGTCGTCGACCACGGCCACCTCGTCCTGCTCGGCGCCCAGCCGCAGCATGGTGTCCACGAAGTTCTTCCCGCCGGCGCCG
>JAWVEV010000051.1:0-7565 GCA_033856535.1 Miltoncostaeaceae bacterium
GTTTGTCCGGTTTGGGCCGCAGGCCCTCCGGCCCGTGGGTGCAGGGGTGCGTCGCGTGCGGGGTGGCGTGGGCCTCCTCGGGGACGATGGTCTGGTCGTACGAGCAGACGACCCGGGCGCCGGCGCCGGCGAACGCCAGGTTCAGCAGCGCCTCGTAGCGGCGCCACTCCCGCCGCTCGGCCGCGCTCTCGCCGTTCCAGCGCAGCTCGCCGATCGCGCGCATCGGCGCGCCGGCGGGGTCGCCCAGCTGGCGGTGCAGGCCGTCGACGGCGAGGCCGGGCGAGCGGTACCAGGCCTCGGGCTCGAGGAAGCCGACCTCGTCGGCGCGATGGTCCAGCGCCTCGGCGACCGCCCGCGCCTTGGCGCGCTCGAGCACCGCCAGCACCCGCTCGCCGCGCTCGACGCCGGCGGCCAGGAAGGGCGCGGCGAGGTCCACCAGCTCCGCGGTGGTGCGGTAGGTCAGGAGGGCATGGGCCAGCGGCGCCTCGACCCGGACGGCGCTCATCGCGCCTCCCGGCCGGACATCGCGGTCGCCCCTCGCGCGGTGCTCGCCCCGGTCACCCGGCGTCGGACTCTAGCGCGGGTCGCCGCCCGCGCCCGGGATGCCCGCCAGCCAGCCCTCGACGCTGTCGCGATAGGCCGGCACGAGGTGCGCGACGCCGCGGCTCTCCATGATCAGCTCGGCGGCGTCCTCGGGCCCCAGGCCGCGCAGGCGCAGGACCGCGTAGGCCACCAGCACCGAGCGGCGGCGGCCCTGCTGGCAGTGCACCAGCACGCGGGCCTCGGGGTCCTCCAGGGCCGCGGCGGCGAAGCGCGCCGCGGGCGCCCACAGCGCCGGGGGCTGGGCCTTGCCGTGGTCCCACATCGGCGCCAGCGCGACCCGGTCGGCGCCGAGCACCGACCGCAGGGCCCAGGCGTCCTGGGAGATCGCGGTCTGCAGCGGCGCGCGGCAGTTGACCGCGTGGGTGATGCCGGCCTCGACCAGGACCGGGAGGGACGCCGCGGTCGGGACGCCGCTGATCGCGACCCGCTGATCGCCGAGGAACGAGAGGCCCCGGTTCGCGGGCGAGGGGCCGTAGATCCGGGTGCTGAGGCCGTGGACCCGGCCCCGCCAGCCGGGTGCGCGCGCTACAGGTCCTCCACGCGGCCCATCACGATCGCCGCGTTGTGCCCGCCGAAGCCGAAGGCGTTTGAGATCGCCACCTTCAGGTCCGCCTCGCGCGCCCGGTTGGGGACGTGGTCCACGCCCTCGCAGGCCGGGTCGAGGTCGTCGAGGTTGATCGTCGGCGGGATCATCCCCGTGTGCAGGGCCAGCGCCGTCAGCGCGCCCTCGAGGCCGCCGGCGGCGCCCAGGCAGTGGCCGTGCATCGACTTGGTCGAGGTGACCGGCGTGCGCGCCGCGTTCTCCTCGCCGAGCGCCATCCGCACCACCTGGACCTCGTTCTTGTCGCCGACTGGCGTCGAGGTGCCGTGCGCGTTGACGTAGTCGACCGCCTCGGGCCCGACGCCGGCGTCGGCGAGCGCCATCCGCATCGCGCCGGCGGGCGCCTGGCCGGTGGGGTCGGGCTCGGTCAGGTGGTGGGCGTCGCCGGTGAGGCCGTAGCCCAGGATCTCGCAGTAGGCGTGCGCGCCGCGGGCGCGGGCATGCTCGAGGCTCTCGAGCACCAGGATCGCCCCGGCCTCGCCCATCACGAAGCCGTCGCGGCCGATGTCGAACGGCCGGCTGGCCGCCCCGGGGTCGTCGTTGCGCGTCGAGAGCGCCCGCATGGCGTTGAACGCGCCGATGCCGGTCGCCGTGATCGCCGCCTCGGCCCCGCCCGCCAGCATCACGTCGGCGCGGCCCAGGCGGACCGCGTCGGTGGCGTCGCCCAGCGCGTGGTTGCCCGAGGCGCAGGCCGTGGTCGGGCACGACAGCGGCCCGCGGAGCCCAAGCTGCATCGAGACCTGGGCGGCGCCCATGTTCGCCACCATCATCGGGATGAAGAACGGCGAGAGGCGGTCAGCGCCGCGCTCGAGCTGGAGCTGAACCTGCTGGGCGAAGGTGCCAAGGCCGCCGATGCCGCTCCCCACGATCGCGCCGACGCGGTCGCGGATCTCGTCGTCCACGGTGAGCGCGGCGTCCTGGAGCGCGAGGCGCGCGGCGGCGACGGCCAGCTGGCTGAAGCGGTCCATCCGCCGGGCCGACTTCTTCTCGATGAAGTCGGTCGGCTCGAAGCCCTTCACCTCGCAGGCGATCCTCGTGTCGAGGTCGGCCGGGTCGAACAGGGTGATCGGCCCGGCGCCCCCGCGGCCGGCCACCGCGGACGCCCAGACCTCCTCGCGGCCGATGCCGATCGGCGTCACCAGGCCCAGGCCGGTCACGACGACCCGCGTGCGTCCGTTGCGCTCAGGCACCCTTCCTCCCCCTCCTCACGACATCGCCAGGCCGCCGTCGACCGACAGCACCGCGCCGGTGACGAAGGACGCGGCGTCCGATACCAGGAAGGCCACGGCCGACGCCACGTCGTCGGGCTCGCCGAGGCGCCCCAGCGGGGTCACGGCGAGGACTGCCCCGCGCTGCTCGTCGGTGAGCGCGGCGGTCATGTCCGTGCTGATGTAGCCGGGCGCGACCGCGTTCACGCGGACGCCCCGGGAGCCGGCCTCGCGGGCCAGCGAGCGCACCATGCCGAGCAGTCCGGCCTTGGCGGCGGCGTAGTTGACCTGGCCGGCGTTGCCCGTGATCCCCACCACGGAGGACACGGCCACGATGCTGCCGGCGCGCCGGCGGAGCATGCCGCGCAGGGCCGGCCGGGCGACGAAGAAGGCGCCGCTCAGGTTGGTGTCGATGACCGCGCGCCAGTCATCGGCGCTCATGCGCACCGCGAGGCCGTCGCGGGTGATGCCGGCGTTGAGCACGACGGCGTCCAGCGGGCCCAGCTCGTCCTCGGTGCGCGCGACCAGGCCGGCCGCGGCCTCCTCGTCCGAGACGTCGGCCTGCAGGATGACCGCGCGGCGCCCGAGGGCCGTCACGGCGTCGGCCGTCGCGGTCGCGCCCGCCTCGCCGCCGGCGTACCCGATCGCCACGTCGAAGCCGTCGCGCGCGAGGCCCTTGGCGATCGCCGCCCCGATCCCGCGCGAGGCCCCCGTGACCAGCGCCACCGGCATGGCTACGCGACCGCCAGGGCGGCGAGGTCGTCGGGCTTGCCGACCTGGGCGGTCGGGACGTCGCGGCGCACGCGCTTGACCAGGCCCGAGAGCACCCGGCCGGGGCCGAGCTCCACGAAGCGCTCGACGCCGCCGGCCAGCGCCGCCTCCACCGCGTCGCCGAAGCGCACCGGCGAGGTGAGCTGGGACAGCAGGACGGCCCGCATGCGCTCGGGCGGCTCCTCGACGCAGGTGGTGGTCGAGAGGAAGGGCGGCGACGCGGGTCCCGGCTCCCAGGCGGCGAGGGCCGGGGCCAGCCGGTCGGCCGCGGGCGCCATCAGGGGCGAGTGGAAGGAGCCGCCCACCTTCAGCGCGGCGGTCTTCGCGCCGCGCTCGGCGGCCAGCTCGGCCAGGCGCGCGATGCCCTCGATCGTCCCCGAGGCGACCACCTGGCCGGGGCAGTTGTAGTTGGCCGGCCAGGCCTCGCCGGCCTCGGCGCAGAGCACCTGGACATCCTCGTCGGCCATGCCGAGCAGCGCGAGCATGGTGCCCGGCCGGGCCTCGGCGGCGGCCTGCATGGCGGCGCCGCGCTCGGCCACAAGGCGCAGCGCGGCGTCGAAGGGGAGGCTGCCGGCGGCCACCAGCGCCGAGTACTCGCCCAGCGAGTGGCCCAGCACGATGCCGCCCTCCAGGCCGTGCTCGGCCGCCACGCGCCACGCCGCCACCGAGGTGGCCACGAGCGCCGGCTGGCAGACGTCGGTCGCGGTCAGGCGATCCTCGGGTCCCGCGAAGCAGACCCGCGAGAGGGAGTACCCGAGCGCGTCGTCGGCCTCCTCGAAGGTCCGCCTGGCGGTCGGGAACGCGTCGGCAAGCTCCTGGCCCATGCCGACGAACTGGGCGCCCTGGCCCGGGAAGAGCAGGCCGATCACGCGGGCGACGCGCCCGGCGGGAGCGGCTCGTAGCGGACCACCGTGGTGGCCCAGGTGAGCCCGCCGCCGAACCCGCAGAGCAGCAGCAGGTCGCCCGGGCGCATCCGGCCCTGGTCCCGGGCCTCCTTCATGGCCAGGGGGATCGAGGCGGCCGAGGTGTTGCCGTAGCGGTCCAGGTTGTTGAAGACCTTCTCCTCGGAGATCCCGAGCCGCTTCACCGCGGCGTCCAGGATGCGGCTGTTGGCCTGATGGGCGATCAGCAGGTCGATCTCATGGATCGACATCTCCAGCCGGTCGAGGAGCCTCATCGGCGACTCGACCATGATCCGGGTCGCGAACTTGAACACCTCGCGCCCGTTCATGTGGATCTTCGCCCGCCCGGGCGGCGTGTCCGGCGTGATCGGCTCGACGCTGCCGCCGGCCGGGATCGTGAGCAGGTCCGCCCCCGAGCCGTCGGCGCCGATCTCGAAGCCCAGGAAGCCGCCGGTGGTCTCCTCGTCGCCGGCGCTCACCAGCGCCCCGCCGGCGCCGTCGCCGAAGAGGATGCAGGTGCCCCGGTCGGTGTGGTCGATCAGGCGGGTGGCGAGCTGGTCGCTGCCGACCACGAGCGCGTGGCGGCCGAGCCCGGCCTCGATCAGCGCGGCGGCCTGGCTGAGCCCGTAGACGAAGCCGGCGCAGGCGGCGCTGAGGTCATAGGCGGCCGCGCCGCGCGCGCCGAGGCGCTCGGCCAGGATCGCGGCGGTCGAGGGGAAGATGTGGTCCGGCGTGCTGGTCGGGACGATCACCCAGTCGAGCTCGGCGGGGTCGAGCCCGGCCTGCTCCAGGATCTCCTGGCTGGCGACCATGGCCATGTCGCTGGCGGACTCGTCCGGCGCGGCGAAGCGACGCTCGCGGATCCCGGTGCGCGCGACGATCCACGCGTCGTCGGTGTCGACGGTCTGGGCGATCTCCTCGTTGGTGACCACCCGCTCGGGCGCGTAGCTGCCGACGCTGACCAGGCGGGCGCGCTGGCGGTGGCCGTTGCGGGCGGCGATCACGCGCCGGCGTCCTCGGCGTCGACGAACGCGAAGCGCAGGACCGCCTCGCAGGTGCGCTGGCCCTCGACCGTCGCCTTGCCCTCGCCCTCGCCGATCGGGCCCTTGCGCCGGGTGAGCTCGGTGTGGAGCTCCAGGGTGTCGCCCGGGCGCACCACGCGGCGGAAGCGGACCTTCTCGATGCCGGCGAAGAGCGCCAGCTTGCCGGCGCCGTCCTCGCCCGCCATCGCGGCGAGCGCGCCCGTCTGGGCCAGCGCCTCGACGATGATCACGCCCGGCAGGATCGGGTTTCCGGGGAAGTGCCCCGCGAAGAAGGCGCTCTCGGGGTCCACGTACCAGCGCGCGCGCGCCGAGTGCCCCGGCCGCAGCTCGAGCACCTCGTCCACGAAGAGGAACGGGTGTCGGTGCGGGATGAGCTCGGCGGGCGCCGGAAGGCCGGCGGCCGCGGCGGATCGGGCGGGCATGTCCCTCAAGCGGGCCAGAGCGTATCCCATCGCCCCGCCGACCCGCCGCGGCGCGGGCGGTGCGCCCGATCCGCGCGCAGGACGCCGGAGAAGCGGTCACAATGTGCCCACGCCAGCGAAGCGAGAGGTGGGCACCGGGTGGGAATCGCCTACGCCGTCATCATCCTGTTCATCCTCGGCGCGCTCTTTCTCATGGCCTCCGTCAAGGTGGCCCGGGAGTACGAGCGCGGCGTCGTCTTCCGGCTCGGCCGCCTGATCGGCCTCCGCGGGCCGGGGCTGTTCCTGCTGATCCCCTTCATCGACAAGGCCGTGAAGGTGGACCTGCGGACCGTGACCCTGAACGTCCCGCCGCAGGAGGTGATCACCCGCGACAACGTGACCGTCCGCGTGAACGCGGTCGCCTACTTCCGCGTGGTGGACGCCGCCAAGGCCATCGTGCAGGTCGAGAACTTCCTGGTGGCGACCTCGCAGATCGCGCAGACCACCCTGCGAAGCGTCCTCGGCCAGGTCGACCTGGACCAGCTGCTCTCCGAGCGCGACCAGATCAACGAGCGCCTGCAGACGATCATCGACCTCCAGACCGAGCCGTGGGGCGTCAAGGTCTCGGTGGTGGAGGTGAAGGACGTCGAGCTGCCCCAGAGCATGCAGCGCGCGCTGGCCCGCCAGGCCGAGGCCGAGCGCGAGCGGCGCGCCAAGGTCATCGCCGCCGAGGGTGAGTTCGAGGCGTCCGAGCGGCTCTCCCAGGCCGCCCGGGTGATCGGCGGCGAGCCGGGCACGCTGCAGCTGCGCTACCTCCAGACCATGGCCGAGATCGGCACATCGGGCCAGAACACCACGCTGCTGCTGCCGTTCCCGGTCGAGATGCTCGAGGCCATCGAGCGGCTCTCCTCCCTGGTGCCGCGGCCCAACGGCCGGCGCGACGGCGGAAACTGAGGGGTAGGACCCAGAGATGCGTGCGATCTGGAACGGCTTCATCAGCTTCGGCCTGGTCACCATCCCGGTGGCCGTCGGCATCGCGCAGCAGCGCAGCGACGTGAGCTTCCGCACCCTGTCGCGCGCCACCATGCGCCCGGTCAAGCAGAAGCGCTGGGACCCCGAGAACGACGTCGAGGTGGGCCCCGACGACACCGTGCGCGGCTGGGAGGTCTCCAAGGGGACCTACCTGCCGGTGGAGGACGGCGAGCTCGAGCGCTTCACGGCGCAGCAGGAGAAGACCATCCAGATCCTGCAGTTCGTCGACCTCGCCGAGGTGGACCCGGTCTACTTCGAGCGCGCCTACTGGCTCGAGCCCAAGGAGCGCGCCGAGCGCCCGTACGCGCTGCTGGCCGCCGCAATGCGCGAGTCGAACCGCGCCGCGCTGGGCCGCTTCGTGCTCTCCACCAAGGAGCACCTGGTGCTGCTGCGCGAGGTGGACGGGATCCTCGCGCTGCAGACGCTCTACTACCCCGAGGACGTGCGCATCCGCGAGCGGGCGGAGATCACCGACCGCCTCCGCGACGTGCCGGTCAACGAGGAGGAGCTGAAGATGGCGGGGCAGCTGGTCGACGGGCTCGCCAAGCCCTTCGACCCGGCCGCCTACCCGAACGAGACGCGACGCTCGCTGCTCGAGTTCCTCGAGGCGAAGGCCGCCGGCCAGGAGCTGGCGCCGCCTGCCGAGGCGGCCGAGCCGGCCCCGGTCGTGGACCTGATGGCCGCCCTCAAGGCGAGCCTCGCCGCCGCCGGCGGGGGCGAGGCGGCCGCTGGGGACGGGGAGGCGGACGAGGCCGAGCGGAAGGCCTCCTGAGCCCCGTCCTCTGGGACCCCCTCTCGGGGGAGGCGGTGCTCGTCGCGCCGTCGCGCGCCGAGCGTCCCCACGACGTCGGCCCGCGGGCGCGGGGTGGCGGCGACTGCCCGTTCTGCCCCGGCAGCGAGGCCGAGACCCCGCCCGAGGTGCTCGCCGAGCGGCCCGGCGGCGGCGCTCCGGACGGCCCGGGCTGGCTGGTCCGCGCCTTCCAGAACAAGTTCCCGGCGCTCCC
>JAWVEV010000052.1:0-7268 GCA_033856535.1 Miltoncostaeaceae bacterium
ATGAAGCCGAGGAGCTCCGAGGTGCCCTGCTCGAACGGCGGTTGCTCGGCCTCCCCGTTGTACTCGACGGTCACGCCGGCCGGCGCGACCGCCTCGCGGGCCGTCTCCTCGACGTCCTCGACCGCGCTGCGGTCGCCGGTGTCGATGATCTCGTTGAACTGGGCCTCCGCGTAGGCGATCCGGCCGCCGTCGGAGAAGGTGCGGTCCTCGAAGGGGTCCGCGACGCTGGTCAGGCCGACCTTGTCGTCGGTCGGCTTGAACTGCGTGCGCAGCTTCGCGACGACCGCCTCCACCGCGGCCTTGCGCGCCGGCGTGTCGAGTCGCTCGCCCGGCGGGGCGGCGAACACCATGTTCAGCACGCTCCCCTGCTCGGACGCGAACTCCGCCTCGATCAGGTCGGTGGCCCTCTGGGTGTCGGAGCCCGGGATCTCGAACTCGTCACGAAGCGCGCCGCCGACCGTGGCCACCAGCCCGATCAGGACGACGATGATGCCGACCCAGCCGAAGATGACGCGCCACGGATGCGTGGCGCAGAACCGCGCCCAGCGCGCGAGCGCCCCCGTCGACAGCCGTTCGTGGGCCGCGCGGTGCCCGTTGCCCGTGTCGCTCATGCGTCAGGATCCCTTCGCTCGTTGCGTCGTCGTCCCTGAGACCGGCGGCGGCCTCGGAACTCATCGCGGCGATCCGGGAGCGAGCCGGACCACGCCGTCCGCGCGGCAGGGCGCGGACCGGCCGCACCATAACCGGAATGGCGGCTCCGGTGAAGCCCGAACGCGAGGATTTCGTCGCGCCTACGCCGCCGCCGCCGCTCCATGCCGCCCGAGGAAGTCGAGCATCGCCGGCAGAACGAGGTCCGGCCGCGTGAACTGCGGGATGTGGTTGGACATCGGGTCGGCGCCGGCGTGGTTGAGCACCAGCATCTCGGCGCGCGGGATGCACCGCCGCATGACCAGCATCTGGTCGAGGTTCGCCCAGGGGTCGGTCTCGCCGGCGACGAGCAGGGTGGGGGCGGTCACGCGAGCAAGGTCGTCCTCGCCGTAGTCCGGCGCCACGGCCACGTTGGCCTTGATCGCGTCCAGCAGCTCGCGCCAGTAGCCGGGGTGGCGGCGCGCGTCGTGGAGCTCCGCCAGGGCCTCCGCCCACTCCGGGTGCTCGGCGGCGATCACGTCCGCGTCGAGCACCGCGTTCGCCGCCTCGGTGCTGGCGTCGTTGCGGTAGTTGGCGCCCACCAGGACGAGCGACCGGACCAGGTCGGGCCGGGCCATTCCGAGCGCGAGGGCGACGATGCCGCCGTCGCTCACGCCGGCCACGTGCGCCGGCGCCAGGCCCAGCGCCTCGATGAACGCGGCCAGGTCATCGCCGATCTGCTCGTAGGAGAGCCAGCCGGCGGGGTTGTCGGTGCGCCCGTGGCCGCGGTGCTCGACCTGGATCGCGCGGTACCGCTCGGCCAGCGCCCCCACCAGGCCGCCCCAACCGGCGCTGTGCATCTCCAGGGTGCCGGTGGCGCCGTGCAGGAGCACCAGCGGCTCGCCGGCGCCGGCCTCCTCGTAGTACATGCGGATGTCGCGGACCGCGGCGTGGGGCACGGCTACAGGGGCGCCGTGTAGGCCCAGGTCCCCTCGGCCCGGGCGCTCGTGGCCGGGACGGCGGCCTCGAAGATCCAGAGGAACCCGAAGACGTTGGCGGGCGAGGGGTCGGCCTCGAGCGGGAACACGGCCAGCGTGCCGGGACCGACGTTGGTGAGGACGACGTCGCGGACGTAGACGCACAGCCGGCCCGGCGGTGCGGTCGGCGCGAGGAAGGTGCCGGCACAGCTCGCGTCCTCGTCCAGGTCGCGCGCCGCCTGGGCGATCGACAGGCTCGGCTGCCCGTTCGCTCCGTTCACGCCGATCGACACATGTGCCTCGTCCAGCGGGTGGGGCGCGCGGATCGGGAGCGACTCGAGCTCGGCGGTCTCCTGTCCCGCGACCACCGCGCCGACGATCGCGCCCCAGGTCCCGGTGGCGGTCTTCCCGGCGGGCATCGAGCCGTCGAAGAGCGCCGTCCCGGGGGCGCCGGCGGGGCCCTGCAGACCCTGCGCCCCGCGGGCGCCGGCCTCGCCCGGCGGGCCCTGCGCGCCGCGGAGCGAGCGCACCGCGGCGGCCTTCAGGTCGACCAGGCCGAGCGAGCGGTTCTTCACGTCCGCTCCGGTCAGCGAGCCGTTGCGCACCTGCGCACCGGTGATGAGCGAGCCGGCGAGGGCGCCGCCGGTCATGCCCAGGACCAGCGCGATCAGCGCGACCACCATCGCCGGCGAGAGCGCGCGCCGCCGGCCGGGGCTCATGGCAGAAGCATGCCGGGGGCGCCGACCGGGATCGCGAGCAGCGCGGGGCCGTGGCCCGGCGGGTTCCCGAACTGCTCGCCGATCGCGAAGTTCACGGCGTACAGCGTCCGCCGGTGCCCCCGGCGGGTGTCGAAGGCGAGGCTGGAGGCCCAGTCGAGGCCGTCGCCGGCGTCGGCGATCGGCCGTATCCGCCCCTTCGGCCCGACGCGGACGATCGCGCTCTGGCCGATCACGGCCACGTAGATCCGGCCCCGGACGTCCAGCGCGACGCCGTCCGAGCCGCCAAGCGCCGCTCCGGAGGCGAGCACCTTCGGCACCCCGAGCGCGCCGTCGGGCCGCACCCGGATGCGCAGGAGCGTGCCGCGCTCGGTGTTCACGACGAAGAGGTGACCGCGCCGGTACGCGATGCCGTTGGCGCCGACGCCGTTCGGGAGCAGGTCGCCGGTGCCGCCGAGAACCGGGTCGGCCATGACCCGCTCGACCGCGCCGCGCCGGCTCACCCGCCAGATGCCGCCGAGGAAGCCGCCCCCCGGCGCCGGCCCCTCCGTCGAGGAGGCGACGTAGAGGTTCCCTCGCCGGTCGAAGGCGAGGCCGTTGGGGAAGGGGATGTCCTCGGTGCCCGGCAGGCGCGTCGCGGCGCCGGTGCGCCGGTCGAAGCGCCAGATCCCCTGCGCCGCCTTGGCGACCACGCCGGCGTAGAGGTTCCCCCGGCGGTCCACGGCGAGCCCCAGCATCCCGAGGTCGCCGCCCGCCGCGTCGATGCCCGGCACCGTGCCGAAGACCGTCGGCTCGGTCGCGCCGGGCGTCAGCCTCAGCAGCCGTCCGAGAGGCGCCAGCGACATGAAGACGTTGCCGCGGCGGTCGACGGCCACGCCCTCGGGACGCTCCGCGGCCGCGGCGTCGAAAGCCACGATGGTCCGGGCGCCGGAGCCCGCCAGCCCGGCGCCCGCGAGAAGGCCGAGCGCCGCCATCGCCAAGACCACGACGACGGTGCGCACGCAGAGCTTCACGGGGTGACCTCCTCGGCGCGATCCTCCGTCCGCCCCGGCGAGCCTGTCAACGACGGATCGGCACCCCGGATCGGCAACGCTGCCGATGGCGGCCGCGCGGCCCGCGCCTACGGTCCCCCGGACGATCCGAGCGAAGGGGGCGACATGATCGAGTCGACGACGGCGCGGTCGGCGGGGGCGGAGATCTACGAGCTGGCCGACCTCATCGGAGCGGCGGCGACGATCATGGGCGCCGCGGACAGCGGGCTGCTGGCCGCGCTCGTGCAGGGGTCCGGCACGAGCGCCGAGCTCGCGGGGCGGGTGGGCCTCGACGCCCGCGCGGCCGACGTCGTGCTCGGCGTCCTCGCGAGCCAGGGGCTCGCCGCCCTCGACGGCGACGTCTACGCCGCGTCGCCGGGCCTGCTCGGCATCGGGGAGCGGTTCCCCGGCGGCGTGCCCTGGGTCGCCTCGCTCTGGAGCCACCTGCCCACGTTCCTGGCCACCGGCGAGCCCTTCGGCCCCTTCGACGGGAACCTCGAGGAGCGCGAGCGCTCCTACGTGGTGGCCGCCGAGGCGCTCGAGCGTCTCTTCGGGCCCGCCGCCGCGGAGCTGGCCGTCCGGCTGCCCGGCGCGCCGGCGCGCATCCTGGACGTCGGCGCCGGCTCGGGGGTCTGGAGCCTGTCGATGGCCGAGCGCTGCGGCGCCGTCGTGACCACGTTCGACCTGCCGGGCGTGGCCGACCTCTTCCTGTCGCGGGCCGCCGCGCGCGGCCTGGGCGATCGCGCGGACGCGCTGGTCGGCGACTTCAACGCCACGGAGCTGCCGGCCGAGGCCTTCGACCGCGTCGTGCTCGCGAACGTCATCCACCTCGAGCCGCCGGCGCGGGCGCGGGCTCTGATCGCGCGGGCCGCCGCGGCCGTCGCCCCGGGCGGCGATCTGGTGGTGATCGAGCCGATCGGGCGGGAGACGCCCGCGCGGGAGCGCGCGGCGGCCCTCTACGCGCTGCACCTGGCGATGCGCACCCGCGAGGGGTGGGCGCACCGCCAGCCCGAGATCACCGAGTGGCTGCGGGACGCCGGCCTCGCGATCGAGGCGCCGGTCGAGCTCGAGGGGCCGCCGAGCGCCTTCCTGGGCATCGTGGGCCGCCGCCCGGCCTGACGAGGTGACAGCCCCCCCGGGGGGCCCGTAATCTCTCTCCCCTCACCGGCCGTTTCACCGGCGGCCGGTTCACCGGCGGTCATCGGGAGGGGCGGTGCGCCAGTCCACGCGCACGCTCGGGGCGCTACCGCCCGAGCCGACGCCGCTGCTCGGCCGCGGCCATGACCTCGAGCGCCTGCTCGAGCTGATGGGGCGCGAGGACGTGCGCCTGCTGACGCTCACCGGCCCGGGGGGCGTCGGCAAGACGCGCCTGGCGATCCGGGCGGCGGCGATGGCCTCGGAACGCTTCGACGACGGCGTCTGCTTCGTCCCGCTCGAGTCGATCGCGGACCCGGAGCTGGTGCCGTCCGCGATCGCGGCCGCGCTGGGGCTGCGCGACGTGGGCGGGCGCAGCCGTATGGACGAGGTCCGGCTCCACCTCGGGGCCGGCGACGTGCTGCTCGTCCTGGACGGCTTCGAGCACCTGCTGGACGGCGCGCCGGCGCTCGCCGAGCTGCTCTCGGGCTGCCCGGGGCTGAAGCTGCTGGTCAGCAGCCGGGCGGTCCTGCGGCTGTCGGGCGAGCAGGAGTACCCGGTGCGCCCGCTCGCCCTCGCGGGCGGCCCAGCGGGGGCGGCCGGGCCGGACGGCTCGCCCGCCGTGGCCCTGTTCGCGCAGCGCGCGGCGGCCGCCCAGCCCGACTTCCGGCTCACGCCCGCGGCGGCCGAGGCCGTGGCCGCCATCTGCGAGCAGCTCGACGGCCTGCCGCTGGCGATCGAGCTGGCCGCGGCGCGCGTGCGCCTGCTGCGGCCCGAGGCCATGCTCACGCGCCTCACGCGCCGGTTCGAGCTGCTCACGGGCGGGCCGCGCGACGCGCCGGCGCGCCATCAGACCATGCGCGACACGGTCGCCTGGAGCTACGGGCTGCTCGAGGCCCCCGAGCGGCGCGTCTTCCGCCTGCTGGCGGTCTTCGCCGGCGGCTGCAGCATCGAGGCCGCCGAGCAGGTCGCCGCCGAGGCCGGCGCGGGCGAGGACCTTTGGTCCACCCTGGGCTCGCTGGTCGACAAGAGCATGCTGGTGCGGGCGGAGGGCCCGGGCGGCGAGGCGCGCCTCGACATGCTCGAGACGCTGCGCGCGTTCGCGGCCGACGAGCTGGTCGCGGCCGGCGAGCTGGCGGCGGCCGAGGCGGCCCACTCGCGCTGGTGCGTCGGGCTCGCCGCCGCGGCCGACACGGGGACCCGCGGCCCGGACCAGGTCGCGTGGCTCGACCGGCTGGAGCTCGAGCTGCCGAACCTGCGCGCGGCGATGCGCCGGCTCATCGACGGCGGCGAGGCCGGCGAGGCCGTCGAGATGGCCTGCGCGCTGGAGCGCTTCTGGCTCGTGCGCGGCCACATGGCCGAAGCGCGCCGCTGGCTCGAGGAGGCGCTGGGGGACATCCCCGAGGAGGGCGAGACCGCCGCCCGCGGCCTGGCGCTGGCGGCCACGCTCGCGCACTACGGCGGCGAGCTGTCCGCCGCCGAGGCCCTGGCCGGCCGCGCGATCGCGGCGGCGGAGGGCCTGGGCCAGATCCGCGCCCGCGCGGACGCGCTCGGGGCCCTCGCGCTGGTCGAGCGCTCGTACGGCCGGTACGCCGACGCGAAGGCGCGCTACCCGGAGGTCATCGCGATCCTGCGGACGCTCGGTCGCCCCGAGCTCGTGGCGGAGGGGCTGGCGCGTCGCGTGATCGTGGCCATGCAGAACGAGGACCTCGACGACGCGGCCGTCTGGGCGGAGGAGGCGATCGCCACCGCCCGCCGGATCGGGGACACCGCCACCGTGGCCTACACCGCCGCGACACTCGGCATCTCGGTCATGCTCGGCGGCGACGAGCCGCGCGGCGGACTGCTCCTGGAGGAGGCCCTGGCGGCGACGCGCGCCGTGGGCAACCGGCGCAACGCCAGCCGCGCCCTGTGGGGCCTCGGCATCCTCGCGCTTCGCCGCGGCGAGCCGGCGCGCGCGCTCCTCGAGGAGTCCTGCAGCCTCTGCCACGAGTTCGGCGACGCGGTCTTCCTGATGTTCGTGCTGCCGGACCTTGCCCGGGCCCACCTGGTCGAGGGCCGCCCCGAGGTCGCGGCGCGCCTTCTCGGCGCCGCGGCGGCCGGCCGGGCGGCGCTCGGGGCCGGGCAGATCCCGTGGACCGTCGCCAGCGAGCGGCTGGCGATCGAGCAGGCGCGCGCCGCCCTGGGGGACGCGGCCTACGCGGCCGCGCGGGAGGCCGGCGCCGCCATGACGGCCGACGAGGCGTTCGTCGCCTCCCGGGAGGCCGTCGAGCAGGAGCCGGGGCCCCCGGCCCCGGCCCCGGCCGGCGGGCCCGACGTCCCCGAGGAGCTCACCGCGCGCGAGGCCGAGGTGCTCACCCTGGTCGCGCGCGGCCTGACCGACGCCCAGGTGGCCGACGAGCTGGTGGTCAGCCGGCGCACGGTGCACGCCCACCTGCGCGCGATCTACCGCAAGCTCGCCGTCGGCAGCCGGCACGCCGCCACCCGCTGGGCCATGGAGCACGGCCTGGCGTAGGCCTGCCGACGCGGGTGCCGAGGCGGCTCCGCGCGCAGGATCGGCAGGACGTTCGGCAACGCTGCCGATGCCCGCCCCGAGAGCCGGGACATAGCGTCGCCCCATCGCGAACGACACGAGGAGCAGCGCGATGGCGAGACGGAACACGGAGGTCGTGGCGGGGATCTACGAGGCGCTGGCGCGCGGCGAGATCGACCTCGCGCTGGCCTCCCTGGATCCCGACATCGAGTGGGTCGAGCCCGACACCCCCGGCCTCTACTTCGCCGGC
>JAWVEV010000053.1:0-10832 GCA_033856535.1 Miltoncostaeaceae bacterium
CGCCGAGGGGACGGCGCCGTCGCTGCCCCACCCGGCCGCCGGCGGCGCGGGCCCGTGCGCCGGCGCCGCGCCCGGCGGGTACGCCGCGGCGGTCGAGGAGGTGCGGAGCCTGCTGGCCGGCGACACGCGGGCGGCGGGGGCCCTGCTCGCGCGGCTGGCCGCCGCCGCCGCCCGCGGCGAGCTCCACGCCGACGGCGACCTGCGCGAGTCGGTGGCCGGCCTCCTGGGCGCGCTCTCGGCGCTGGCCCGGGCGCGCTGGACGCTCGCGATGGGCGCGGTCGTGGTCGAGCCCGGGCGCGAGCCGGGGACCGCTGTCGCCTTCTTCGTCGCCCGCGGGCGCGTCCGCCACCGGGCCGAGCTGACGGCGCGCGGCTGGCGCAAGGCCGCGCGGCGCGGGCTGGCGGTCCTGCGGGCCGCCGACGGCGAGCCGCCCGCGCCGCTGGCGCCCGACGGGATGGACGAGGCGATGATCGTCGCCGACCGCCTGCGCGAGCGGCGCGGCGCGGTCGAGGCGATCCGCCTCGAGCCCGGCTGGGACGCGGAGGAGGCCCTGGCGGCGATCGGCCGCGCCCGCCTGGCGTCGGCGCGCGACGCGGCCGCCGAGCCCGAGCCGGCCCCGGAGCCCGTCCCGGCGTGATCCGGGCGGCCGCCGCGCTCGCGCTCAGCGGCCGCTACTCCGGTCCGGGCCGCCAGGCGGCGGCGGGGCTCACCGCCTGGGCGGGGTGGGCCGACGCCGAGCTGACGCTCGAGGACGACCGGAGCGACCCGGCCCGGTCCGCCCGGCTCGCCCGCGGCCTCGCGCGGGGCGCCGACCTGCTCTTCGGCCCCTACGGCAGCGGGCCGGCGCGTGCCGTCGCCGGCGCGCTCGAGGGCGACCCGGCGGTGGTCTGGAACCACGGCGGCGCGGCGGTGCGCCCGACCGGCGCGCGGCTGGTCGACGTGCTCGGCCCGGCCGAGCGGTACTGGGCCGGGCTGGCCGACGTCCTCGCCGCCGACGGCGCGGACCTCGGCCGCGTCGCGCTCGTCCTCGCCCCGACCGGGTTCGGGCGGGCGACGGCGGCCGGCGCCGAGGCGTCGCTGCGCGCGGCCGGCGCCGCCCCGCTCGTCGCGGTCGAGCTCGGGGAGGGCGGGCCCGCGGCCGCCGCCGCCGCGGCCCTGGCCGCCGGCGCGGAGACGGTCGTGGGCTGCGGGCGCATCGAGGACGACCTGGCGCTGGGGCACGCCCTCGCCGGCGCCGGCGTCCGGGTCGCGCTGGTGGTCTGCGGCATCGCCCTGGCCCGGGAGGAGCTGGGGCCGGCGATCCGCGGCTGGGTCGGCCCGGCCCAGTGGGTGCCGGGCGCGGAGGGCGCGCCGCCGCCGGTCCCCCTCCCGGCCGGCGCCGAGTACCCGGCGGCCCAGGCCCTCGCGGCCGGGATCGTCGCCGGCGAGGCCCTGGCGCTCGCGGGCTCGCCGGCGCCCGACGCGCTCTGGGACGCGGCCCGCGCGCTCGACACCGCCACGTTCCTCGGGCCGTTCCGGGTCGACGGGGAGGGGCGCCAGCTGGCGCACGCCCCGGTCCTGGTGCGGTGGGAAGAGCGCGCCGGACGGCTCGAGCGCCGCGTGGTGTGGCGGCCGCCGGCCGGCTGACATCCTTCGGGCCATGACCGCGCGGGAGCACGAGGGGGTGGCCGCCCTGCTGGCCTGGTTCGGGCGCGAGGGCGTCGACCTGCCCTGGCGGCGGACGCGCGACCGCTGGGCCGTGCTGGTCGCCGAGGCCCAGCTCCAGGCGACCCCGGTCGCGCGCGTCCTCCCGTACTTCGAGCGCTTCATGGCGCGCTGGCCGACCCCCGAGGCGATGGCGGCCGAGCCGCTCGGGAACGTGCTGGCCGCCTGGCACGGCCTGGGCTACCCGCGGCGGGCGCGCAACCTGCACGCCGTGGCGCGCGCCGTCGCCGAGGACGGCTGGCCGCCGGTCGACCGGCTGGAGGAGCTGCCCGGAGTGGGCCCCTACACGGCGGCGGCCGTCCGCTGCTTCGCCGGCGGCGAGGACGTGCTGCCGGTGGACACGAACGTGCGCCGCGTGCTCGCGCGGCGCTTCCCCGGCGGGTGGCCGGGCACCCCGGACGGCCAGGGCTGGGCGGCCGGCCAGGCGCTGATGGACCTCGGCCGCCTGTGGTGCACCGCCCGGGCGCCGCGCTGCGACGAGGGCTGCCCGGTCGGCGACGGCTGCCCCTCGGCCGGCGCCGGGGCCGCGCTGGCGGCGACGCCGCCCGGCCGGCGGCAGGGGCGGTACGAGGGCTCGATGCGCCAGCGGCGCGGGGTCCTGCTCGGGGCGCTCGCCGAGCGCGGCGAGGTTCCGGTGGACCGCGATCCGGAGGCGGCGGCCAGCCTGGTGGCCGACGGCCTGGCCGGCAGTCGCGACGGCCTGCTGGTGCCGGTCGGCGCTTGAGCCGTCTGGTCGTGGTGGCGGCGCTGATCGAGCGTGGCGGGCGGGTGCTGATCGGCCGCCGGCCCGCGAGCGCGTCCCACGGCGGGCTGTGGGAGTTCCCCGGCGGCAAGCGCGAGCGGGGGGAGGACGACCGCGACGCGCTCGCCCGCGAGCTGCGGGAGGAGCTCGGCGTTGAGCTCGAGCCCGGCGAGGTCGTGTGGACCGCGATCGCCGGCGCGCTCGAGCTGCGCTTCCTGCGGTGCCCCTGGGCGCCCGGCCAGCGGCCACGCCCGATCGGCTGCGAGCAGTTCCGCTGGGTGCGGCGGGCCGACCTCCCCGGGCACCGCTTCCCGCCGGCGGACGCCGGGTTCGTCCGCGCCCTGGCGGCGGGCGGGCTGCCGCCGCCGGGGCGCGGGGGGGCTTTCGCGGGTGGGATAGAATCAAGCGTCCGACGAGCGGAGGTGGTCATGGCGAAGGCAAAGCGGCAGCGGCGCACGAGCATCCGGACGATGCAGGCCGACAACGCTCTCGAGGCCCTCGAGCTCCTGGAGCGCGCCGAGGCTTCCCGCGCGGACACCGACGAGAAGGCACCCGAGGTCGCCGCGGCGGCGACGGCTCCGCCGGATCGGGAGCAGGAGGCCTAAGGCCTCAGCGGTCATCGGGCGCGCCGCACCCGCGGCGCGCCGCCCGCTCTACTTGCGGGTGAAGGCCTCGCCGGAGACGAGGAACCGGACCCGGCCGCCGAGCTCGCGGCCGTTGTTGGCGACCCGCTCGAGGTGGCGGCCCACCAGCACGGCGGCGGCCGACCACGCCCGGGTCGCGGGCTCGTCGGGGGCCTGGGCGACCTCGGCGAGCAGCTCGAGCAGCATCTCGTGCACCTCGTCGGCGCTCGCGCGGGCCTGCTCGCCCAGCTCGGCGTCGCCCCGCGCGATCGCCTGAACCGACTCGGCCAGCGCGTTCACCGCGCGGGCGCTCATCCGCGTGATCAGCGACTGGACCCGCGGGACCTCGCCCTCGGGCCGGACCGCCTGGGCCATCTCGGCGATCGCGACGGCGAGGTCGCCCACCCGCTCGAGCGCCACCACGGCGATCAGCCCGACGTGCAGCAGCCGCTGATCGGCCGCGACCGGGGCCTCGAGCAGCTGGATGCTGAAGATCTTCTGATCGAGCTCGACGCAGCGCTGGTCGACCAGGTCGTCGTCGACCCTCACCCCCTCCGCGGCCCCGGCGTCGACGTCGTCCCAGGCGGCGACGGCCCGCTCGACCTGGCGCAACGCCAGGCTGGCCATCTCCACCAGGCCCGCGCGGAAGGTCTCCATCTCGGCCTGGAAGTGGGACCGGGTCGTGCTCACGTGGGCACAGCCTAAGCAACGCCGTGGCTCCGACGGAAGGGGGCGACGGAATTCGGGCGCCGGGGCGAGGGCACCGGCGCCGCGGGCCGGACGACCCCGAACCGGGTCAGGGGATGCTCGGGGGACCGGGGCGGGGGTACCATGGCCGCCGTGTCGACCGCCGCAGCCACGCATCCGGCGCCGGCGCCCGGGCCGCCGTCCGACGCGGCCGGCCTGATCGGCAGGATCGCCACCGCGCCCGCCGGCTTCTGCCTCGCGGTCGTCGCGATCACCACGCTCGGCCTCTGGCTGGACAGCCTGTCCGGCCTCGGCGGCCAGCTGGTGCTCAGCGCCTCCACCTGGGCGATCCTGGTCGCCGCGGCGCGCCACTTCACGCCGATGGAGCAGGCCCAGGCCGCGGTGGTCGTGCTGGTCGCGACCTGTGCCGAGCTGATGGGCTCGGTCTGGTGGGGCGTCTACGAGTACCGGCTCGACAACCTCCCGCTGTTCGTCCCGGCCGGGCACGGCCTCGTCTACCTGACCGGGCTCCGGCTCAGCCAGTCCCGCTGGGCCGCGCGGCACCGCGCCGCCTTCGTGCGCCTGGCGATCGCCGGCGTCCTCGGCTGGGCCGCGCTCGGCCTCTTCGTGCTGGAGCGCCGGGACGTCGCCGGCGCGGTCGGCGCGGCCGTGCTCGCGGTCTTCCTGGTGCGCGGGCGGGCCCCGCAGGTCTACGCCGGCGTCTTCTTCTTCGTCGCCTACCTGGAGATATACGGCACCGCGATCGGCACCTGGACCTGGGCCGAGCACATCCCCGCGATCGGGGTCCCCGACGGCAACCCGCCGAGCGGAGCGGCCAGCGGCTATGTCCTCTTCGACATCGCGGCGCTGGCGTTCGCGCCGTCGCTGCTCGCGCTCGCCGGCCGGGCCCGTCAGGCCTCGGCCTGGAGGTGGCGCCGGCAGGCCGACGCGTGGTCCTCGTCGACCACGCCGGCAAGCGTCAGCTCCGAGGGCCACTCGGGCGCCGGCGCGCCGGCGTCCTCGGGCGGCGCGGTGATGACCGCGCTCCAGCGCGACGCGCTCACCTCCCAGCCGATCTCGGCGAAGTCGAGCAGCACGTCGTGCAGCAGGTCGGGTGGGCCCACGAGCAGGTAGCTGCGCGGCCCGGGGGCGGGGGGCTGGGACATGGAGGGTATGTAGGGTGTCCGTCCGTGGCGACGGTGTCCATCACGGGCGAGGTCAGCCTGCTGTGGCAGGACATCGACCCGTACCAGGGCGACGTGCTGCTCATGAGCCTGGACACGGACGTGCCGCTCGCGCCGAACACGTTCGAGATCGCCGGCCCGCTGGCCGAGCGCCTGAAGGACGGGGTGCTGGCCGAGGGCATGCGCGTGCGCGTGGAGTGCCGCTCGGAGACCGTCGAGGTGGTCAACGTCGAGAACGGGGAGACCTCCGACGAGGAGCGCCCGGTGGTCGTCGACATCGTCCTGCTCGAGCAGTAAAAAGGGCCGTCGTGGGCCACGGTCTATACTCGGACGCCGCCTGCTCGGCGGGCGGAGTGGGGCGTAGCCAAGCGGTAAGGCAGCGGGTTTTGGTCCCGCGATCGGGGGTTCGAATCCTCCCGCCCCAACCAGGACCGCACCCCGCGACGAGGACCGGGACCTCATGAGCATCGGCGCCGTCGTCCTGGCCGCGGGCCAGGGAACACGGATGCGCTCCTCCCTGCCGAAGGTGCTCCACCCGCTGGGTGGCCGCCCGATGCTCCGCTGGATCCTCGACGGGCTGGCCGAGGCCGGCGTCGCGCGGACCATGGTGGTGGTGGGCCACGGCGCCGACCTGGTCCGGGCGACGCTGCCCGACGGGGTCGGCTCCTGCGTGCAGGAGCGGCGGCTCGGCACGGGCCACGCGGCGATGGTGGGCCTCGAGGCGCTCGACCCCTCCTGCGACACGGTGCTCGTGCTGTCCGGCGACGTCCCGCTGGTCGACGCGGCCCTCCTGCGCCGGCTGGTCGACGAGCACGTCGCCGGCGACCGCGCGGCGACCGTGGTCACGGCCCGGCCGGCCGACGCCGCCGGCTACGGGCGGGTGATCCGCGCGGCCGACGGCTCGGTCGAGCGGATCGTTGAGGCGCGCGACGCGACGCCCGACGAGCTCGCGGTGGACGAGATCAACGCCGGCCTCTACGCCTTCGGCCGGGCGGCGCTCGAGCGGGCCCTCGGGGGCATCGGCACCGACAACGCCCAGGGCGAGCTCTACCTGCCCGACGCCCTGCCGCTGCTCGGCGGGCCGGTGGGCGCGCTCCTCGTCGACGACCCCCAGGTCGTCGCCGGCATCAACGACCGGGTCGAGCTGGCCGCCGTCGAGGCCGCGATCCAGCGGCGACTGCGCGAGGCCCTCATGCGCGGGGGGGTCACCATGCCGAACCCCGACGCGGTCTACCTCGAGGCCGGCGTCGAGGTGGGGCCGGACACGGTCCTCTGGCCGGGGACGCACCTGCGCGGCGCCACCCGGATCGCCGAGGGCTGCGAGATCGGACCCGACGTCGTGATCGCCGACAGCGTGGTCGGCAAGGGCAGCCTGGTGCTGTCGGCGCACCTCTCCAGATCCGAGGTGGGCGCCGGCTGCCGGGTCGGCCCCTTCGCCTACCTGCGCCCCGGGGCGGTCCTGCGGGACGGCGCCCGCGTCGGCACTTACGTGGAGCTGAAGAACACGGTCCTGGGCGAGGGGGCGAAGGTGCCCCACCTCTCGTACGTGGGCGACGCCGACGTGGGCGAGGGGACCAACATCGGCGCCGGCAACATCACGGCGAACTACGACGGCTTCGCCAAGCACCGCACCTGGATCGGCGCCCGCGTGAAGACCGGGTCGGACTGCGTGTTCGTCGCGCCGGTGCGGATCGGCGACGATGCGATGACCGGGGCGGGCAGCATCATCACCACGGACGTGCCGAACGGCGCCCTCGGGATCGCCCGCGCGCGCCAGAGCGTCATCGAGGGGTTCACGGCCAAGGCGGCGGCCCGCGCGGCGGCGCGGGCGGCGGCGGCGACGGCGACCGGAGGGGGCTCATGACCACCAGCATCGACCGCGAGGACTCCAAGCGGCTGATGGTCTTCGCGGGAAGCGCCAGCCAGACGCTCGGCACGCGCATCGCGTCCCGCCTCGGCATCGAGCTCGGCGACGTGGACCTGCGCACCTTCGCCAACGGCGAGCTCTACGTGCGCTTCAACGAGAGCATCCGCGGGGCGGACGTCTTCCTGGTCCAGTCGACCTGCCGGCCGGTGAACGACAGCCTCATGGAGCTGTTGATCATGATCAACGCGGCCAAGCTGGCGTCGGCGCACCGGATCACCGCCGTGATCCCCTGGTACGGCTACTCGCGCCAGGACAAGAAGTCGGCGCCGCGCGAGCCGGTCACCTCCAAGCTCGTCGCCGACCTGCTCCAGGTGGCCGGCGTGGACCGCGTCCTGACCATGGACCTGCACGCGGGTCAGGTGCAGGGATTCTTCAACGTGCCGGTCGACCACATGACCGCCGTGCCGATGATCGCCGACCACTTCCTCGACCGCATCGATTCCGGCGACCTGCCGCGCGAGCTGGTCGTGGTCTCGCCGGACGCCGGCCGCGCCAAGCTGGCCAACCACTTCGCCGAGAAGCTCGGCGCCACCCTGGCCGTGCTCACCAAGCAGCGCCCGGAGCACAACGAGGTCGAGGTCACGCTGCTGATCGGCGACGTCGCCGGGCGGGTGGCGATCCTGATCGACGACATGATCGACACCGCCGGCACGCTGGTGGCCGGCGCCCAGGTGGTGCGCGACCACGGGGCGACGCGCGTCTTCGCCGCGGCCACCCACGGCCTGCTCTCGGGGCCGGCGGTCAGGCGGCTGCGCGAGTCGGTGATCGAGGAGGTCGTGATCACCGACACGGTGCCGCTGCCCGAGGACGCCGAGGAGGGCTTCCGGGTCCTCTCGGTTGCCCGGATCCTGGCCGACTCGGTGCACAACGTCTTCTGCGACGAGTCGGTGAGCGAGATCTTCGCGGGGGAGAACCAGCTGTTCTGAGCGCCCGGGGGCCCGGCCCGCGCCGACGCCCCCGCGACGTGCCCCGGCCGGGTCGCTACAATCCGCCGTCCATTTCCGCCGGGAGGATCTCGACCCATGCCCCACCTGCAGCTCTCCGCCGACGAACGCACCGCCACCGGCGGCGGTCCGTCCCGTCGTCTTCGCCAGGAGGGGCGCGTGCCGGGCGTCGTGTACCAGCCGGGGCGGGCCTCGCTGGCCTTCTCGCTGCCGGACCGGGAGCTGCGCCGCACGCTGCTCGGCGAGGGCGGGCGCACCTCGGTCATCGACCTGCGCATCGGGGGCGGCCCGGCGCGGAGCGTGATCTTCAAGGAGTGGCAGGTCCACCCGGTCCGCGGCGACATCGTGCACGTGGACTTTCAGGAGGTGGACCTGACCGAGGCCTTCGAGACCTCGGTGGCGATCCACCTCGAGGGCACGCCGATCGGCGTCCGCGAGGGCGGCGGGGTCCTGGACCAGGGCCTTCGCGAGGTGTCGGTCAGCGCGCTGCCGGACTCCCTGCCGGACCAGGTGGCGTACGACGTCTCGGCCATGGAGGTCGGCGACTCGATCACCGTCGGCGACCTGGTCGCGCCCGAGGGCTCGACCATCGTCAGCGACCCCGACCTCGTGGTCGCGTCCGTGCTCTACCCGACCGTGGTCGAGGAGACGGAGGGCGAGGCCGCCGAGGACCTGGACCGGGAGCCCGAGGTGGTGGGCGGGGACGCCGGGGCCGACGAGTCCGAGTAACGCTGGGGTGGGGGACGGCGCCGAGGCGGCGCCGATCCGGCTGGTGGTGGGCCTGGGGAACCCCGGGCCCAGGTACGACGGCACCCGCCACAACCTGGGACAGGCCCTGGTCGAGGCCCTCGCGGGGCGCCTCGGCCTGGGCCGGTTCGGCTCGCGCTACGCCGGCCGGCTGGCCGAGGGGCGCGGGCCGGCGGGGCCGCTCGCGCTGCTCGTGCCGACGACCTACATGAACGCGTCCGGCGACTCGGTCGGACCGGCGGCGGGCATGCTCCGCGCCGCGCCCGGGCAGGTGCTCGTGGTGCACGACGAGGTGGACCTGCCCTTCGGGATCGTGCGGGGCAAGGTCGGCGGCGGCGTCGCCGGCCACAACGGGCTGCGCTCGGTGGCCGCCGGCCTGGGCTCGCGCGACTTCGCCCGCATCCGCATGGGCGTCGGCAAGCCGCCGCCGGACTTCCGCGGCGACGGCGCCGCCTGGGTGCTCGGCCGCTTCCGCGAGCCGCCCGAGGAGGTCGCGGCGATGATGGCGCGCGGCCTGGAGATGGTCGAGGTGGCGCTGGGCGAGGGGATGGACGCGGCGATCGCGCGCTTCCACGCGTCGGAGCCCGGGGCGAGGTCCGCCGCGCGGCGCGAGCGGCGCGAGCGCGCCGCCGCCGAGTCCGAGGACGCCGCGCCGGCCGGCGACGACGAGGCCGGGTCCGAGGCGCCGTGAGGACGCTCGACGACCTGCTGCTCGCGCCGGCGCCGCTGAAGGCAGCGGCCGCGGCGCTCGGCGAGGGCGGCGGCGGGGCGGGCGCCCTGGCGCTGGCCCGGCCGGCCTGGTCCTGGGTCCTTGCCGCGCTCGCGCGCCGCACCGGCGCCGGCCTCTTGGCGGTGGTCCCCGGCGACGACGAGGCCCGCGACCTGGCCGGCGAGCTCACGGCGATGCTCGGCCGCGCGGCGGTTGCGCTGTGGCCCACGCGGGGCGTGCCGGCCGGCTCGGCCGTCGGCCCCTCGCCGCACCTGGTCGGCCAGCGGGCCCGCGCGGTCGCCTCGCTCGGCCAGGCCGGGCGGCTGGTGGTCGCCGGGGCGCCGGCGCTGTCGGAGCGCGTCCCCCCGCCGGCAGAGCGGCTGGAGCCGTTCGCGCTCGAGGTGGGACAGCTGGTCGACGCAGACGAGCTCGTCGACCGGCTGGTCGCGATGGGCTACGAGCGCGTGCCCCAGGTGGAGGAGCGCGGCGACCTGGCCGTGCGCGGCGGCCTGATTGACCTGTACCCCTCGACCGCCGACCTGCCGGCGCGCATCGAGCTCTTCGGCGACGAGGTCGAGAGCCTGCGCGCCTTCTCGTCGTTCACCCAGCGCACGATCCGCCCGGTGCAGCGCCTGCTGGCCTGGCCGGCGGGCGAGCCGGCCGCGGCCGCGGCGGCCGATCCGCTCGACGACCCGGCGCTGGACCGCGCCGCACTGATCCGGCTCGCGCCCGGCGAGTACCGCTCGGCGCTGGCCCAGGCGCGCGAGCGGCTGGAGGACGAGGCGGCCGCCGGCGCGCTGGTCGATGCCGACGCGGTGCTGGCCGGCCTCGAGGCGCGCGCCCGGCTGGATCTGGCGCCGCCGACGACGGGGGTCGCGCCGGTCTTCGACGCGGTGGACCCGCGCTTCGCCACCCGCTCGGCCAGCGAGGCCGAGGCCGAGCTGACCCGCCTCGCGCGCGGCGGCGGCCGCGTGGTCGTGGCCTTCCCCCGGCGCGGCGAGATGGAGCGGGCGATGCACCGCCTGCAGCGCGTGAAGGCCCGCGCGATCGAGCCGACCGAGGCGCCGCCGGCGGGCGAGGTGGCCTTCACCACCCTGCCGGTGCGCGGCGGCCTGCAGTCGCGCGACCTCGGCCTGCTGGTGGTGCCGCAGGAGCGGATCATGCGCCGGCGCGCGCCGCGGGCCGAGCGCGGTCCGGTCGTCGGCCGGCGCCTCTCCAGCTTCATGGATCTCAAGGTGGGCGACCACGTGGTGCACGAGGACCACGGCGTCGGCCGCCTGATCGGGTTCGAGACGCGCACGGTCGCGAACATCACGCGGGACTACCTGGCGCTGGCCTTCGCGGGCAGCGACCGCCTCTTCGTCCCGCACGACCAGCTCGACAAGGTCACCCGCTACGTCGGCGCCGACGGCAGCGCGCCGAGTCTGTCCGCGCTCGGCGGCAAGGCCTGGGATCGGATCAAGTCGCGCGCCCGCGCCGCGGTGCGCGAGATGGCCGGCGAGCTGATCCAGCTCTACGAGGCTCGCGCCAAGGCGGTCGGTCACGCCTTCGCGCCCGACGACGAG
>JAWVEV010000054.1:0-16636 GCA_033856535.1 Miltoncostaeaceae bacterium
TCGCCGGGAACGGACCTCGGGCCCGCCCGGCGCGCGCCCGCGGGCCCGACGCCCGCGAGGTCACGGTCGGTGTCGGCGGCATGCGCGTCTGGAGTCGGACTTCACCGGCACCGAGATTAGGCTCGCGGCATCCGATCTCCACCGGCCGCCGGGCCGGTGCCCGTCGAGAGGCGGCCGTGAGCGCCGAGCAGACGACGCGCGAGCAGGGTCCCACCGGGACGGGCGGCGCGGTCCCCGGGCGCGCGCCGGCGAGCCCGCGCATCGGGCCCGGGCTCGCCGACGGCCTCGCGCTGGCCGCGCTGGTCGCCGTCTCGCTGGCGGCGTTTCTCGGCCGCCTGGGCTTCGCCTCGGACGACTGGGACTTCCTGCGGGCGATGACCTTCGCGCCGGAGCAATCGGTGGCCGGCTCGTTCGAGGCCCTCGACGCGAACCCGAACATCCATCCGCGGCCGGTGCAGGCGCTGTACCAGGCGGTCCTGTTCGCGCTCTTCGGCGACCGCCCGCTGGGCTACCACCTGGCCGGCGCGGCGCTGCTGCTGGCGGCCGTCCTGCTGCTCCACCTGGTCCTGCGCGAGCTCGGCGTCCCCCGGCTCATGGCCGTCGCCGTGCCCGCGCTCTTCGCCGTCTTCCCGAGCTACGCCACGGACCGGCTCTGGTTCGCCGCCCACGGCTACCTGCTCGCGCTGGCCGCCTGCTTCCTCAGCCTGTACGCCGGCCTGCGCGCCGTCCGTGCGACCGGGCCCCGGCGGTGGGCCTGGGCGGCACTCGCCCTGGCCGCGCTGCTGGTCAGCGCCCTCGGATACGAGATCGCGATCCCGTTCCTCGCGGCCGGCGTCCCGCTCGTGGCCTGGCGGGCGCGAGGACTCGGTCGCGGCCACGCGCTCGCGCTCGTCGCGCCGAACGTCGCGGCGCTCGCGGCGATCATGGCGTTCAAGCTGGCGGCCTCGCCGGGTGCCCATCTCTCCCAGAGCGTGCCCGAGCACCTGGCCCGCCTGTTCGGCGGCGCGGCCCTGGTGAGCTTCGGGAGCTACGGCGCCGGCCTGCCGCTGGCGGCCGGGTGGGCGCTCGGCGTCGCCGAGCCCGCCGGGATCGCGCTCACCTTGGCGGCGACGGGCGCCGCCTTCGCGTACCTCTGGCGCCTCCACGGCGCCGGCGAGGGGATCGGCCGGCGCGGATGGCTGCTGCTCGCGGCCGCCGGCGTCCCGGTCTTCCTGCTCGGCTACGCCGTGTTCCTGGCCACCTCGCGGTTCATCCTGACCAGCACCGGAATCGGCAACCGCTGGCAGGCCGCCGGCGCGGTCGGCGCGGCGATGGTGCTGGTCGGGCTGCTCGGCTGGCTCGCCGGCCTCGCACCGCCGCGCCTGCGCCGCGGCGCGACCAGCGGCCTGCTCGCGGTCGCGATCGGCGCGTCGGTCCTGGTGGGCAACGGCCTCGGCGCCCAGTGGGTCGAGGCTCGGGAGGCGCGCGACGGGGCCGTCGCCGGCATCGCGAAGGCCCTGCCGTCGCCCGCGCCGGACACGACGGTGATCCTCGAGGGCGTCTGCCCCTACGTCGGGGCGGCCATCGTCGCGGACTCGGACTGGGACCTCGCCGGTGCCCTGCGGCTGCGCTATGGACGGCCGGACCTCCACGCCGACGTCGCGACGACCGGGCGCCTGAGCGTGGGAGAGTCGGGATTGGTCGGGCGCCACTACGGACGCGAGGTGCGGTACCCCTTCGGCCCGGCCCTGCTGGCCTACGACGGCGCGACCGGCGAGCTCACGCCGCTCGCCGACCGCGCGACGGCGCTCGCCGCCCTGGAGCCGACCGCATGCCCCTCCGGCGGCGAGGGGCGCGGCGTCCCCGTGTTGCCGCTGGACCGGCGGATCGGCGCCCTCGGCGGCTAGTCGACGATCGCCACGACCTCGTCGGCCTTCACGGCCTGGCCGGCGGACACGTTCAGCTCCTTCACCGTGCCGGGTCGGTGGGCGGCCACCTCGTTCTCCATCTTCATGGCCTCGACGACGCAGATGACGTCGCCGGCGGCGACCTCCTGGCCCACCTCGACCAGCACCCGCAGCACGGTGCCCTGCATCGGGGTGGCGACGGTGTCGGTGGCCCCGCCCTTCGCGGCGCCCCCGCCCGAGCCGCGCTTCTCGCGCTTCTTCTTGGCGCCGCCGCCGGCGCCGGCCGGGGCGGCCGCGGGGGCGTCCGACTCGGGGTAGCGCAGCAGCACCTCGAACCGGCGGCCGTCCACCTCGGCGGTGAAGCGGCGCTCGGCCAGGTCGCCCTCGTCGGGGGCCTCGTCGCCCGGGATCGCCGGCGCCGGCCCCTCGGGCGGCGGGATCGGCGTGGCCTCCTCGGCGAGCTTCGCCAGCTGGGCGTGGCAGGCGCCGCCGGCGATGAAGTCGTCCAGGGTCAGCAGCCAGCGGTGGAACGGGATCAGGGTGGCCGGCCCCTCGACCACGTACTCGTCCAGCGCGCGCAGCATGCGCCTGCGGGCGGTCTCGCGGTCGACGTTCCAGACGATCAGCTTGGCGACCATCGGGTCGTAGACCTCGGGGATGTCCGATCCGGCGCGTACGCCGGAGTCGACTCGGATGCCCGGGCCCGAGGGCTCGCGGTAGGCCGTGATGCGGGCCGGCGCCGGCAGGAAGCGCTTGCTGGCGTCCTCGGCGTTGATCCGGCACTCGAAGGCGTGCCCGCGCGGGCGGACGTCCTCCTGCGCGAGCCCGAGCGGCTCGCCGGCGGCGATCCGGACCTGCTCGCGCACCAGGTCCATGCCGGTGACCGCCTCGGTCACCGTGTGCTCCACCTGGATCCGCGTGTTCATCTCGAGGAAGAAGAACTCCTCGCCCGAGACCAGGTACTCGAGCGTGCCGGCCGAGACGTAGCCGACGGCCTTGGCCGCCGTCACCGAGGCCTCGCCCATGCGCCGGCGCAGGCCCTCGGAGACCACCGGGCTCGGCGTCTCCTCGATCAGCTTCTGGTGGCGGCGCTGCACCGAGCAGTCGCGCTCGCCCAGCCAGACGCAGTCGCCGTGGGCGTCGGCCAGGATCTGGATCTCGACGTGGCGCGGCTCGGGGAGGTAGCGCTCGAGGTAGACCGCCGAGTCGGCGAAGAACTTCTCGCTCTCGCGCCGGGCGCCGTCGAAGGCGTCCTCCAGCCGGTCCGGCGTCAGCGCGACCCGGAAGCCCTTGCCGCCGCCGCCGGCCGCGGCCTTCACCGCGATCGGGTAGCCGATCTCCTCGGCGATCCCGCGCGCGTCCTCGACGGTCTCGACCGGCTCGGTCACGCCGGGCACGATCGGCACGCCGGCGGCCTTCATCAGCTCGCGGGCGCGGATCTTGCTGCCCATCGCGTCGATCGCCGAGGGCGGCGGCCCGATGAAGGTGACGCCCGCGTCGGCGCAGGCCTGGGCGAAGCCGGCGTTCTCGGCGAGGAAGCCGTACCCCGGATGGACCGCCTCGGCGCCGGTTCTCGCGACCACGTCGAGGATCGCCGGGATCTTGAGGTAGCTCTCGGCCGCCGGCGCGGGGCCGATCAGGTACGCCTCGTCGGCGTAGGCCGCGAAGAGCGCGTCGCGATCGGCCTCGCTGTAGACCGCCACCGACGCGATCCCCATCTCGCGCAGCGTCCGGAAGATCCGGACGGCGATCTCGCCCCGGTTCGCGACCAGCACCTTGGAGAACACCTAGGCCGTCCCTCCCCAGACCGGGCCGCTGTCCTTGGAGTGCGGCATCGACGCGACCGCCTCGAGCGCCGCCGCCCGTCGCCACTGGGAGCGGTAGGCCCAGGGCCGGGGATCCGGCGCGGCCGCCCGCGCCCGCTCGTCGTCGAGCACCGCCGTCAGCGCCGCCGCGAGCGCGGCGGCCTCCGCGCCGGCGGGCGCCCCGCCGGCCTCCACCGTGAGCCGCGGCGGGCTCACAGGGGGATGTTCCCGTGCTTGCGCCGCGGCCGGGGCTCGCGCTTGGTGAGCGAGATCTCGAGGTTGCGGATCAGCCAGCCCCGGGTCTCCTCGGGGTCGATCACGTCGTCGATGTACCCGCGCTCGGCGGCGATGTACGGGTTCGCGAAGCGCTCCTTGTACTCGGCGATCAGCTCGGCGCGGCGGACGTCGGGGTCGACGCCGTTGCTGCCGGCGTCGGCGAGCTCCTTGCGGAAGACGATGTTGACCGCGCCCTCGGGGCCCATCACGGCCACCTCGGCGGTGGGCCAGGCGGCGTTGAAGTCGGCCCCGACGTGCTTGGAGCTCATGACGTCGTACGCGCCGCCGTAGGCCTTGCGCGTGATCACCGTGAGCTTCGGCACGGTGGCCTCGCTGTAGGCGTACAGCAGCTTCGCGCCGTGGAGGATGATCCCGCCGTACTCCTGCGTGGTCCCCGGCAGGAAGCCGGGCACGTCGACGAACGTGACCAGCGGGATGTTGAAGGCGTCGCAGAAGCGCACGAAGCGCGCGGCCTTGATCGAGGCGTCGATGTCGAGCACGCCGGCCAGGGCCCGCGGCTGGTTGCCCACGACGCCCACGCTGTGCCCGGCCAGGCGCGCGAAGCCGACCACGATGTTCTGCGCGTAGAGCGGGGCGACCTCGAAGAAGTCGCCGTCGTCGACGATCAGCTCGATCACGCGGGTCATGTCGTACGGCTTGGTGGGCGCGTCCGGAACGATCGTCGCCAGCTCGGGCTCGGCGCGGTCCGGCGGGTCGTCGGTGGCGACGTAGGGCGGCGCCTCGAGGTTGTTCTGGGGGATGAAGGAGATGAGCTCGCGCACCATCTCCAGGCAGTCCTCCTCGCTGTCGGCGGCGAACTGGCAGACGCCCGAGCGGGTGGCGTGGCTCTGCGCGCCGCCCAGCTCCTCCATGCTCACCTCCTCGCCGGTGACGGTCTTGATGACCTCCGGCCCGGTGATGAACATGTGGCTGGTCTCGCGGACCATGAAGATGAAGTCGGTGATCGCCGGGCTGTAGACCGCGCCGCCGGCGCAGGGGCCCATCACCACCGAGATCTGCGGGATGACCCCGCTGGCCTTCACGTTGCGGAAGAAGATGTCGGCGTAGCCGCCCAGGCTGACCACGCCCTCCTGGATGCGCGCGCCGCCCGAGTCGTTGATGCCGACCAGCGGGCAGCCCATGCGCAGGGCCAGGTCCATCACCTTCACGATCTTCTCGGCGAAGACCTCGCCCAGGCTGCCGCCGAAGACCGTGAAGTCCTGGCTGAAGACGAAGATCTTGCGGCCGTCGATCGTGCCATGGCCGGTGACCACGCCGTCGCCCCAGGGGCGGTTGTCCTCGAGGCCGAAGCCGTGGGCCCGGTGCCGGGTGAACATGTCGAGCTCGACGAAGGAACCGGGGTCGAGCAGCAGCCCCAGCCGCTCGCGGGCGGTGAGCTTGCCCTTGGCGTGCTGGCGCTCGACCGCGGCGGCGCTGCCGGCGTGGAACGCCTCGTCGCGCAGGGCGCGGAGGCGCTCGCGCTTGTCCTCTTCGGGAGAGCTCAACCCGCCTTCACCTTGTCGTATTCGCCGTACTCCTCGCGCAGCACCCCGCACACCTCGCCCACGGTGCCCCCCAGGCGCAGGGCCTCTCGCATGGGGTAGAGCAGGTTTTCCGAGCCCCGCGACGCCTCGCGCACGGCGTCCAGCGCCGCCTGGACCTTCGCCCCGTCCCGCGAGTCCCGCAGCCGGGCCAGCCGCTCGACCTGGTCGCGCTCGATCCGGGGGTCGATCCGCTGGATCTCGACGGGCGCCTCCTCGTCCTCGCGGTAGACGTTGATGCCCACCACGTCGCGCTCGCCGGCGGTCACCTCCTGATGGTGCCGGTAGGCCGCGTCGGCGATCGCGTCGCGCATGAACTCGATGCACGCGACCGCCCCGCCCCGGCGGTCGATCTCCGCGATCAGGTCCCGTGCCCGGTCGCGCAGCTCGGCGGTGAGGTGCTCCACGTAGTAGCTCCCGCCGAGCGGGTCGACCGAGTCGCGGATGCCGGACTCGGCGGCGATCACCTGCTGGGTGCGCAGCGCGAGGCGGGCCGAGGTCTCGGTGGGCAGCGCCAGCGCCTCGTCGAAGCCGTTCGCGTGGACCGACTGCGCGCCGCCGAGCGCCGCCGCCAGCACCTGCACCGACACCCGCACCACGTTGTTCAGCGGCTGCTGCGCGGTGAGCGTCGAGCCGCCGGTCTGGGCGTGGAAGCGCAGCATCATCGCCCGCGGCTCGGTGGCCCCGAAGCGCTCGCGCATGATCTCGGCCCAGAGGGAGCGGGCGGCCCGGAACTTGGCCACCTCCTCCAGGAAGTTGTTGTGCGCGTTGAAGAAGAAGGAGAGGCGCCGGCCGAAGCGGTCCACCTCGAGGCCGGCCGCCACCGCCGCCTCGACGTAGGCGATGCCGTTGGCCAGCGTGAAGGCGACCTCCTGGACCGCGGTCGAGCCCGCCTCGCGGATGTGGTAGCCGCTGATGGAGATCGTGTTCCAGAGCGGCAGCTCGGCGTCGCAGTAGGCGAAGGTGTCGGTGGTGAGCCGCATCGACGCCTCGGGGGGGTAGATGTAGTTCCCCCGCGCGACGTACTCCTTCAGCACGTCGTTCTGGATCGTGCCGCGCAGCGCGGCCGGCGGGACGCCCTGCTCCTCGCCGACCAGCTGGTAGAGCAGCAGCAGGACCGCCGCCGGCGCGTTGATGGTCATGCTGGTCGAGACCTGGTCCAGCGGGATGCCCTCGAACATGCGCCGCATGTCGTCCAGCGAGTCGATCGCCACGCCCACCCGGCCAACCTCGCCGGCCGAGAGCGGGTGGTCCGAGTCCAGCCCGAGCTGGGTGGGCAGGTCGAACGCGGTCGACAGGCCCGGCGCCCCGGCCTTCAGCAGATACTGGAAGCGGGCGTTGGTCTCCTCGGCGGTGGCGAAGCCGGCGTACTGGCGCATCGTCCACGGCCGGTCGCGGTACATCGTGGGATGGACGCCCCGGGTGTAGGGGTGCTCGCCGGCGTCCCCCAGGGTCTCGGCCAGGCGCAGCCCGGCCACCGACGCCTCGTCGTAGATCCGCTCGATGGGGATACCCGAATCGGTCGCGCGGTCGGCCCGCTCGGTCCCCGCGCCCCTGTCGCCCACGACGCGGAAACCTAGCACCGGCCCCGGTTCGTCAGGTGGGGTGCCAAACGCCCTGCCTCCGGGAGGCTCGGCGCGCGGCCGCGCCGATTGGCGCCGGCGCTGCCAATTGGCGCAGATCGGCCCAGACAGGGCCCTGCGACCGTCATCATGGGCGCCGTGCCGATGATCCGGATCACGGGAGTGCCCGAAGAGGTCTACGCCCGGCTGCAATCCCAGTCAGCAGCGTGCGGGCAGTCCCTCAACGACTTCATGCTGGGGCGGCTGGCCGACATCGCACGGACGCCGACCGTCGCCAGCTGGCCGATCAGATCGCCCGGCACTCGCGCGACGACGGGCCCAGAGTGCGCCCCCTCGTGCGCGACGACCGCGACCGGCGGTGATCGAGTCGCGCTCGTGGCCTAACATCGGCCTCATGCCGCCCTCCATCACCGTGACCGTGCGGCTCTTCGCCTCGCTGCGCGAGGCCGCGGGCGCCGGCGAGGTCGACCTCGAGCTCCCGGCCGCGACGCCGGTCGGCGCCGTCTGGAGCCACCTGCCCGCGCCGCTCGCCGGCGAGGACCCGCCCGAGGGCCTGCGCTACGCGCTCAACGCCACCTGGACGCTGCCCGGCGCGCCGTTGCGCGACGGCGACGAGGTGGCGCTGGTGCTCCCGGTGTCCGGCGGATGATCGCGCTCACCGCCGACCCGATCGCGCTCGATCCGCTGGTGGAGGCGGTGTCCGACCCCGAGCACGGCGGCCTGGTCACCTTCCTCGGCACCACCCGCCGCGAGACGACGCTGCGCCCGGTGGAGGCCCTGGTCTATGAGGCCTATGAGGAGCTGGCCCTGGCCGAGCTGCGGGCGATCGCGGCGGAGGCCGAGGCGCGCTTCGACGCCCGCGTGGCGATCGTCCACCGCACCGGCAGGGTCGCCGTCGGCGAGCCGAGCGTGGCCGTGGCCGCCTCGGCGGGCCATCGCCCCGCCGCCTTCGCCGCCTGCCGTCACGCCATCGACGAGCTGAAGCGCCGCGCCCCCATCTGGAAGCAGGACGTCCACGCCGACGGCGCCACGTCCTGGCAGGACGGCCGCGGCGTCGTCCGACCGTCACCCGACCCCGAGCACGCCCATGAGCCCGTCCGCTGAGACCCCCCGCCGGCCCCTCGTCATCGAGGAGATCGGCGTCGACGACCCCCGGATCATCCCGGACCTCGACTTCGACGAGGAGGTCGAGGAGGAGCTCTGGACCGACGACTCCGGCGAGGACTACAGCGGCTGGACCTGCGTGCGCACGAACCCGTTCCCGTGCCCGGCGGCCGGCTGCGAGTTCGTCGCGCACTTCCTGACCGCGGCCCACCTGATCATCGTCTGGCCCGAGTCCGACGACCCGAGCCTGCTGCGCCACGCCGCGGCCGCCCGCGACGTGGGCCGCAACCCGAAGCCGGTCGAGTACGAGAAGTCGTTCGGCCCGGCCTGCTCGTACTACCTGTGGGAGGCCGCCGGCAACCCGGTGCACGCCGTCGGCGCCGACACCTCCAAGGGCGGCGTCTACAAGAAGAAGTAGCCCCGCCGGTGGCCGCGGCAGGGCCTGTGCGCGCCGCGGCGAAGGAGCGGGCATGAAGGACGCCCGCTCCGCGCTCATGCCCCTCTCGGTGATCTTCGCCGTCCTCCTGCTGCCCCAGTTCTACCTGGCCGGCGCGGCGACCTTCGGGGCGACCTCGTTCGACGCGCACGTGGGCCTCGGCTACGCCCTGCTGGCGCTCTCGCTGGCGCTGGTCGTGGTGGCCGTGGCCAGCCGGACCCTGGTGGCGCTGACTGCGCTCCTGCTCGGCCTGATGGTCCTGCAGGTTGTCCTGGCCCAGGCGGGCGAGGGCTCGGGCTGGATCGGCGGCCTGCACGCGGTCAACGCGCTGGCGATCTTCGCCGTCGCCGGCCTCATCGGGCACCGCGCCGGGATGCGCGCCAAGGGCCTCGGGGAGCCCGAGCCCACCCGGCGCTTCGACCGCCCGCCCGCCGGCTAGCCCAACCGGCCGCCGGATCGGCGTCTAACAGAAGAGCTCGCTCAGCCGGCGGGTCATGCCCCGCACGCCGAGCTCGCCGGCGAGGGCGCGCTGGCGGTCGGCGCCGTTGCCGGCGAGCAGCGCCCGCGCGCCCTCCAGCTCCGGGCCGGAGCCGGCCCGCTCGGCGGCCGGCGCGATCCGCTCCAGCAGGAGGGCCAGCCGCTCCCGCGTGGGCTCGGGCGCGCCGGTGTCGAGGTCGACCATCGTCCCGTGCAGCCCGTACCGCAGCGCGCGCTGGCGGTTCTCGGCGATGCGCGCGCCGTCGTGGACCGGCAGCGTCTCGCCGTCGTCGTGGCGCTCGACCAGCCACGCGACCAGCCCGTGGGCCGCGGCGATCACGCCGGCGCAGTCCTGCGGCGTCGTCTGCGCGTCGGGCACGCGCACCTCGAGCGTCCCGTAGTAGGGGTGGAGGCGCAGCTCCCACCACAGGTGGCTGGCGTCCGGGAAGAGGCTGCCCTTGCGCCCCCACTCGACGAACCCGGTCAGGTCGGACCAGGCGGCGAAGGCCGGCGGGAGCCCCTGGCGCGGCAGCCCCTCGCAGAGCTTCGGCCGAAGCGAGGCCAGGCCGGTGTCGCGGCCCTCGTGAAACGGGGCGTTACCGGCCAGCGCGGCCAGCTCCGGCAGGTACGAGCGCAGCGCGTTGTGCACCGCCAGCGCCCGGTCGGCGCCCGGCACCGCCACGTGGATGTGCATCGCCGAGACCAACGCGCGCGGCGCCGCCCAGCGATACGCGTCGGCGAGCGCCTCGAAGCGGCGGCCGGGCGTGAGGACGCCGACCGCGTCCGCGAAGGGGTGGGTGCCGGCCGCCGCCAGGCGCGCCTCGCCGGCCAGGAGGTCCCGCAGCGTCCGCCGCCCCTCGAGGAGCTCGGCCGCCGCTGCCCCCGCCCCCCGGCAGACCGCCGTGCCGATCTCGAGCTGCGAGGCGACGAACTCGCGCCGGAAGCGACCGTTGTCGGCGATCCGCGCGAGCACCTCGTCCCCGGCCGGCATCAGGTCGTCGGTCTCCGGGTCGAGCAGCATCACCTCGTCCTCGACGCCCACGGTCAGCCGCGAGACGCCGTCGAAGGCGGCTCGCACGGCCTCCTCGGTCAGCGGCGGGCGGGAGGGGTGCACGTCTGGCGGGTCGGGAGCGGGGCGTGGGCGAGTGCGCACGGCGCTGGCGCGTACCCGGCCGCGGGCGGTCGCGAAACCATGTTCATCCGCCCGGCGGCCGGGGAAGGTGGAGGCGCGTGAGCGCCGTCGCCGCACGCCCCGATTCCCTCGACGCCGCCGTGGCCGCGGCGCTCGCCGACCCGGACCTCGAGGAGCGCGTCGCGCGAGATCCCGGCTACGCGGAGGAGCTGGTGGCGCGCGCCGGCGCCCTGGCCGCGAACGCCTTCACCGGGGGCGACCGCGCCCGCCTGGACGAGGCCCACCGGACCCTCTACCTGCTCTACGCGCAGGACGCCTGGTCGCCCGTCGGCGCCCCGCGCCAGAACCAGCACGACCCGACGATGGCGGCGGTGCTGCGCGCGCTGGAGCGCGGCTTCGAGGCGTCGCTGGCCCGCCATCGGCTGCCCGAGGCGCCGCCCGAGGATCCCGAGGCCTTCTGCGCCTGGCTCTCCGACCTGGCGCTCGAGCGCGAGCTCGTGCCGCCGACCGGCATGGGCGACCTGCTGCGCGAGGCCGCCACGCTCGAGCAGATGCGCGAGATCGTCGCCCAGCGCTCGCTCTTCTTCCTGAAGGAGCCGGACCCCTGGGCGATGGTGGTCCCGTCGCTGCGCGGCGAGGCGAAGGCCGGTCTGCTCGACCTCCTGATGGACGAGTACGGCTGGGGGCGCTACGAGCACATGCACTCCACGGTCTACGAGACGCTGATGCGCCGGCTGGGCCTCGACACCGGGTTCGACGCCTACCTGGACCGGGCCGCGCCCGAGTTCCTGGCGGTCCTGAACTACCAGGCGATGCTCGCGCGCCACCGGCGCCTCTGCCGGCGGATGTACGGCTACATCTACCTGGTCGAGGCGGACTCGCCGCGCTCGATGGAGAACTACCTCGCGGCCTACCGCCGGCTCGGCGTCGAGGACGAGGACGTCCTGCGCTTCTACGAGCTGCACGTGACCGCCGACGAGGGCCACCAGGACGTCGCGCTGCGCGAGGTGATCCTGCCGGTGGTGCGCGAGCAGCCGGACGCGCGCGAGGACATCGCCCGCGGGGTGCTCGAGGGCGTGCACCTGCACGCCGGCTTCTCGGCCCATCTGGCGTCGGCCTTCCGCGCCGGCCGGTCCTCCCTGCGCGGGGCCGGAGCCCTGGCCTGAGCGCGGACGGCTACCGCCCGGTGCTGCCGGCCGGCGCGCTGGCCGCCGAGGGCCTCGCGGCCGTCGAGGCGGATGGCCGCCGCATCTGCCTGGCCCGCACCGCCGAGGGCGTGAGCGCGTTCGATGACGCCTGCCCGCATCGGGGCACGCCGCTGTCGGAGGGGCGGCTGCGGGGCGCCGTGCTCACCTGCGCCGCGCACACCTGGGAGTTCGACGTGCGCAGCGGGGAGCTGCTGCGCCTGCGCGCGCCGGCCTGCCTCGCCATGGTCCCCGCCCGCGAGCGAGCCGGGATGATCGAGGTGGCGCTCTGACCGGCTCCGGCGGCCTGCGGCTCGTCGTCCCGCCCGGCGTCTACCGGCCGCGCGCCGACACGGAGCTGCTGATCCACCATCTCCCCGAGATCGCCGCGGGAGACAGCGCTCTCGACCTCTGCACCGGCACCGGCGCGCTCGCGCTCGAGGCCGCCTGGCGCGGGCTCCGGGTCACCGCCGTCGACGCGTGCCGCCGCGCGGTGGCCGCCGCCCGGCTCAACGCCCGTCTCAACCGGCTGCCGCTGCGCGTGCTGCGCGGGGACCTGTTCGCGCCCGTGGCCCGGGAGCGCTTCGACCTCGTGCTCGCGAACCCGCCCTACCTGCCCACGCCGCCGCCGACGGCCGCGCGCGGCCTGCGCCGGCGTTCGCGGGCCTGGGACGCGGGCCCCGACGGCCGGGCGATCCTCGAGCGGATCTGCGCCGGCTGCGCCGACCATCTGCGCCCGGGCGGGCGCCTGCTCCTGGTGCAGTCCTCGCTGGCCGGGGTCGGGTCGACGCTGGCCGCGCTGGCGCGGGCCGGTCTCGATGCCCGGGTGGCCGGCGAGCGGGCGGGCCCGCTGGGGCCGATCGCGGCCGAGCGGGCCGGCTACCTGGAGTCGCGGGGCCTGCTCGCCCCGGGGGCGCGGGGCGAGCGGCTGGTCGTCATCGCCGCCGCCCGCCCGCCGGGCCCCTAGCTCGGGGTCGGAAGCGCCTTCCGCATGCCTTCGATCCGGCCGATGGTCGCGCTGCGCATGCCGCCGACCTTCCGGCGCACCTTGCGCTTGACCACCTTCCGCGCGATCACGAACGCCACCCAGCCCACGACGGCGCGCTTGCGGTCGATGTGAAGGGCCCTCATGACGGCATCGGGCTGCCCGCGGGCCGCACCGCCTCCGTCGTGGTCCCGCCATTCGTCCCTGCCGCGGCCACCGCCTCGCGGACGTCCGACCCCGCCGCGCGCATCCGGCGCATCGCCGTCGCGCCGACCAGGCCGCCCAGGCTCAGCAGCCCGATGCCGGCGAGGAGCCGCTCCCAGCGCAGCCCGCGCCGGCGCCGCGCGCCGCCGTCGGCCACCCGGACGGCCACATCGCCCAGCATCTGGGCACCTTCGCCGATCCTCCTCTGGAGCTTGCGATCGGTCGCCACCCGCCGCGCCGCCTTCGGCGCGGGCCGGCCCCCGAGCTCGTGCGAGATGCGGTTTCCGATGTCGGCGAGCCGGCGCAACTCGTCGCGCAGCTCCGCGTCGCCCATCGCGTACTCGACGTAGGGGCGCAGCGCGTCGATGGTCGTCGCCCCCCACTCGGTCGGGCGAACCGTCCTCTTTCTCCCGAACATTTTGCGGACTCCCTTGCTAGCCTCCGCGGCCGCGCGCACGGCCGAACCTCGCCGCACGCGCCCTGAGCGTACCCGCCCACCCCGCGCCGAAACCGCGCGGGGGTCCACCGCGCCCCTTCCGGGCGCGCCGCACGCGTCACCCGCGTCGGGCGGTTCCGTCCCCCTCACGGAGGTTGACCGTTTGCCCGTTCGACACCTCGTGCTGCCCCTGATCGCCGCCGCCACGGTCGCGGCGGTGGTCGGTGCCCCCGCCCTCGGCGGCGCGCCCAGCCCGAGCGCCAGCGTCGAAACACTGCGTCACCAGCTCAACACTGAGCGCGCTCAATGGCAGCGCGTCCGCCAGCGTCTCCTCGCCGTCAACCGGCGCCTTCGCGCCGAGAACCGCCGCTTCCGCCGCGCCTGGCGCGACGGCGAGGTCACCGCCCCGAACTCCCACCTCCGGGCGATCGCCGCCTGCGAGAGCGGCGGCAACCCCGGGGCGGTCTCCGCCGGCGGCCTGTACCGCGGCAAGTACCAGTTCGACCGCCGGACCTGGGAGAGCGTGGGGGGCCGGGGCGACCCGGCCGCCGCGCCCGAGATCGAGCAGGACTGGCGGGCCCACCTCCTCTACCAGCGGCGGGGCGCGCAGCCCTGGCCCGTGTGCGGGACGTGACCGGCACCTGAGGCCGGCGCCCGGGGCGGCGAGGGAGGAGCCCGCCCCGGGCGCGATCCCGCCCGTCAGAGGTCCGCGTGGACCGTCAGGTGGAAGGCGCTGCCGGTCGGCACGTCGGCCTCCACCCGCACGATCGCGCTGCCATCCCCGGCGTCCGTCACCTCCGCGACGCGCGCGCGCGTCGTCGCCGGCTCGCGCGCGTAGTCGCTGAAGTCGACCTCCAGCCGGTACCCCTCGGCCGAGGCGAGCCGGGGGCAGCGCAGCTCCAGGCCGCGGAGGGTGAGGTCGCGGTCGGTGGTGTTCGCCACGCGGAGCGTGCTCGCGAGCCGTAGGCCGTCGTTGCCGGCGACCTCGGCGGCCTCCAGGTGGAAGGGCTCGATCACCGCGTGGTCGATCCCCTCGGGGCCGACGGTCACCAGCAGGTAATGGGCGAAGCCGCCGCGGTCCGGCGGCGCGTAGAGCGGCGCCCCGCCGCCGCCGGAGGTGACGTAGCGGACGCCGCCCTCCTCCCTGAGCGCGTAGAAGTGGTCGTGCGAGGCGAACACCGCGGCCACCGGGTGCTCGCGAAAGAGGCGCAGGAGCACCTCGGCGTCGTCCGGGTTGAAGTCGCCCTGGAACTCCGAGAAGAGCGGCCGGTGCATGAAGACGAAGGTCGCGCGGGCGCCGCGGCTGGCCGCCAGGTCGCGCTCGAGCCACGCCAGCTGCTCCTCGCAGATCCGCCCCTCCTTGCAGAACTCGTCGGTGTTCAGCGCGACGAAATGGTGGGCGCCGACGTCGAACGAGCCGTAGAGCTGGTGGCCGCGCTCCTGGAGGATCTCGATCGCGGACGGGTCGGATTGCATCTCGTGGTTGCCCGGGGCGTTGTAGAAGGGCACGCCGGTTGCGTCGGCGAGCGCGCGGAAGCGGTCGAGCTCGTTGCGCAGCTCCTGCGGCGAGTCGTCGAAGCCCCAGATCGCGTCGCCGGTGAAGAGGACGAACGCCGGCCGCAACAGGCGGATCTCGCGCATCACCTGCTGCGTGATCGCCGACCAGGGCATCCGCGGCAGCGTCGGGCGGCTCTCGCCCGCGACGACGAACGTGAACGCCTCCTCGGACTCCAGCCGGTGCTCCCGGACCCTGGTGATCGGGCGCAGGACCGGCACGGGCGGGGGCGGCGCGGCCGGCGCCAGGCGCGGCAGGTCGGCGAACGAGCACAGGCGCACGTCGGCCTCCTCGAGCGCCCGCCGCACGCGCGGGTCGCAGAGCGCCGCGAGCTCCATGGCCCGCTCCTCGCGGTAGACGGAGTCGAGTTCCTCGGGCTCGCCCGGGTGGCACGCGAGCTCGGTGACGCCCGCCGGCAGGCTCCGGATCAGGGCGATGAGCGCCTCCGCGGCGATCGCCGGGTGGTGGGCCTCACCCTCTCCGGTCTGGCCGTAGAAGTCGCCGCAATAGCGCACCCCGGGGCCCGCCTGGCGCAGCGGCACGCCGAGCCCGCGGGCCAGGGCCTCCAGCTCGGTCCGGGCCGGGCCCGAGCGGTGCACGTGCTGGTGGGAGTCGAGGTGGGTCGGGTCGCGCCCGATCAGCTCGCGGAAGCGGTGGAGCTGATGGGCCACCTCGGCGCGGACGGCGTCGCGGTCGTCGTGCGGCACCACCTCGTAGCGCGCGGTCCACCCGCCGTCGGCATGGACCCACTCGCCGAGGTCCAGGTGCAGCCCCACGGACAGCCGGGGGTGCTCCCGGGCGTAGGCGGCGGCCTCCGCGGCGGCCCCGGGGCGGACCATGAGGCTGGCGCTGGTCACGACGCCGTCCTCGTGGGCCCGCGCGATCCCGCGGTTGACGCCCTGGCTGAGGCCGAAGTCGTCCGCGTTGACGATCAGCAGGCGGTCGGCGGCGCTCATCGGGGCAGTATCCGCAGCCTGCGCGCGCTCGCCAACGCCTCGGCCAGCCAGTCCTGCGCGTGCTCGGGGGGCGGCGACCAGTCCGCCGACCAGCCGAGCCACTGCAGGGCCAGGTGGAGCCGGCAGGCCTCGAGCGCCCGCTCGAACGCGCCCCTCCCGGGCGCCGACGCCCCCGCCGCCTCCCGGTAGGCGGCGACCATCGCGACGCGGACGTCGGGGTCGAGGCCCCCGCCCGTCAGCGCGGCCAGGTCGAGCAGGCCGGGCCCGTGTCCGGCCCGTTCCCAGTCGACGACCCGGATCTCGGGCCTCCCGCCGGTCCGCTCCACGAGGACGTTCGCCGGGTAGAGCTCCCCGTGCACGACCGTCCGGGGCAGCGCGGCCAGCTCCTCAGCCAGGCGGTCGTGGCCGGCCGCCAGGAGCTCCAGGTCGGCGTGCGGGCGGAAGCGCCGCGCCCGCTCCATCCAGACGCGGTACGAGGCGGCGTCGTGCCGCGCGAGCCCCGCGCGGCCGGCCAGGGCCGCCGCCCGCGGGGCGAGCGCGGCGTGCAGCCGTCCGGCCCAGGCGGCGGCCCCGACCCAGGCGTCGGGCTCGCCCACCTCGTACAGAGCGTCGGCCCGCAGCCGCTCGATCGCGATCCAGCCGCCGTCCCCGGCGGCGGCGAGCAGGGCCGGCGCGCCGATCCCGCAGGGGCCCAGGATCTCGCGGTACACCGCGAGCTCGCGGCGCGGGTCGTGGAGGAAGCGCGGCCGCACGCGCCGGGCCTCCTCGCTCAGGTCCGACCACGCCGCGGGCTTCAGCATCAGCTCGAGCCGGGCGCCGTCGTCGGTCAGGAGGTCCACCTCCTCGAGCGCGAAGCTGGTCCGGTAGGGCGAGGGGCGGCGCTCCAGCCCCACGATCGCACGGCCCGGGAGCGCCGGCGCCAGCGCGGCCACCAGCTCCTGGTCGGTCACCCTGCCGCTCCGAGCCGATCGAGCAGGCTCGCGAGCACCCGGTCGGAGTCGAGGTGCTCCTCGGCGATGGCCCGCGCGGCCTCGCCGTGACGCCCGTAGTCGCCGCGGAGCTCCGCGACCGCCGCC
>JAWVEV010000055.1:0-27534 GCA_033856535.1 Miltoncostaeaceae bacterium
GGCCCGCACCCGGACGGCCCACCGGGCTCTGGCCGAGGCCGGCGCGGAGCCGATCTACGGCGACCTCTCCGCGCCGATGGGCTGGCGTCACGACCTCGACGAGGCCGACGAGCTCTGGCACCTCGGCCTGCCGCGGCTGAACCCGCCGCTGCGCGCGGCCGGCGCCCGCAGGCGGGCGAGCGAGGCCCAGGCCGCCGCGACGGCGCTCGCCGGGATCTTCGCCGGCCGGCGGATCGTCGTCGCCTCCTCGGGCCTGGTCTACGGCGACCGCCCGGATCGGCCGGCCGACGAGGCCGACCGGCTCGACCCCCTGCTCATGGCGCGCGCGGCCCACGCGGCCGAGCGGGCGCTCGCCGGACCCGAGACCCGCGTCGTGCGCCTGCCATGGGTCTACGGCCCCGCCGGCCTGGCCCGCGACCTCATCGTGGGGCTCCGGATCGGCCGCTACCGGGTGGTCGGCCCCGGCGACAACACCTGGTCGCTGCTCGGCATCGAGGACGCCGTGGACGCCCTGCTCGCGGCCGCCGCCGGCCCCCCGGGGATCTACAACGCGGCCGAGGCCGACGTGCCGACCCAGCTCGAGGTGGTGCGCGCGCTCTGCGCGATGCCGGGGCTGCGGGTGCCCGACCACGTTCCGCCCGCGATCGGGAGGGTGTCGCTCGGCGGGGCGATGACCCAGGCGCTCACGGCCTCGCTCCAGCTCCGCACCGACAAGCTCCGGGCGCTCGGCTGGGCGCCCTCGGGCGACTGGCGGATCAGCCTCCCGAAGCTGGCGGAGGAGTCGCTGCCCCTCCCGGGATGAGCGGGACGTTGCTCGCCAGCCGAGGCTCGCCGGCGACCGTGTAGCGGATGTCCAGGCTGTCGCCCTTCAGGTCGCCGTAGACGCCGATCCCGATGGCCAGCATCACCTTGCGGCCCATCCCCAGCGGCGGCCGGGCCCGAAGCGGCGGGTCGAAGCGGACCCTGCCGCCGTCGACCGTGAACCGGTCGCCCTCGGCCAACTCCTCGCCGTTCACGTAGACCCGGATCGGGGGCTCGGCCCCCACGGGCAGGGGCACGCTCCAGACGTCGTTCGGCCCCGCCGCGCGCGTGCTCATCGCGCCCGATCATGCCCTGCGAGGCCGGTCGGCGCAGCGCGACGGTGACGACGCGGTGCAGGCGGCCCATAATCGCGGGGTGGACGGTCTCCGCGGAACGGAGCTCCGGCGGCTCGTCGACGCCAGCCTCGACGCATTCCTCGTCCTCGAGGAGGACGGCGCCGGCCTGCGCGTGGTCGAGCTCAACACCGCGGCGGAGCGTCTGCTCGGCCTGACCCGCGGCCGGGCGCGCGGGATGCCGGTCGACGAGCTTCCCATGGCGATCGTGGGCGGCCGGCTGACCGACGCGTACCTGGCCGTCGTCGACGGCAACGAGCCGCTCGAGGGCCGCGTCGAGCTCTCCGTCCCCGGGGCGGAGGGGCTCGTCCTGCGCCAGCGTGCGGTCAGGGTCGGGCGCGGCGTCGCCGTCACGGTGCGCGACCTCACCTCGCAGCGCGACGTCGACGAGAGCCTGCGCCGCCAGCTCCACGACAACCGCCGGCTGGCCGAGGAGCAGACCGCCCTCCGGCGCGTGGCCACGGCCGTCGCCAGCGAGGACGATCCGAGCGGCGTGTTCTCGCTGGTCGCCGAGGAGGTCGCCCGCCTGCTGGAGATGGACGCGGCGATGGTCTGCCGCTTCTCGGCCGAGTGGGCCACGATCGTCGGCGCCTTCGGCCGCGGCGGAGCCGAGGTCGGCCTGACCGCGCCGCTCACCGGCGAGGGGGTCCTCGCGACCGTCAACGCCACCCGCCGGGCGGCGCGGGTGGACAGCTACCGGGCGCTCGCGCGGAGCCTCGACGCCGAGGAGCCACCCGTGCCCGCCGGATTCCGGGCCGGCGTCGGCGTGCCCATCCGGGTCGGGTCGAGCGTCTGGGGCGCGATCCTGGCGGTCCAGCTCGAGGACCGGCCGATCCCGCCGGACGCCGAGAGCCGCCTGCTCGGCTTCGGCGACCTGATCGGCCTGGCGATCGCCAACGCGGACGCCCGCCGGCGGCTGGCCGAGGAGGCCACCACCGACAGCCTCACCGGCCTCGCGAACCACCGGAGCTTCCACGAGCGCCTGCAGGGCAGCGTCGCCGTGGCCCGCCGGCACGGGCGGCCGCTCTCCCTGGTCGTCCTCGACATCGACTTCTTCAAGCGGGTCAACGACCAGCACGGCCACCAGGCGGGCGACCGGGTGCTGGTCGAGGTGGCGCAGCGGCTGCTGCGGCAGGCGCGATCGGGCGAGCTGGTGGCCCGGGTGGGCGGCGAGGAGTTCGGCTGGCTCCTGCCCGACGCCGACGGGGCGGGCGCGCTCGCGGCCGCGGAGCGGGCGCGGCAGGCGATCGCCTCGCGACCGTTCCCCGGGGTGGGGTCGCTCACCATCTCGGCCGGCGTCGCCGAGGTCGCGCCGGACGAGGCGCCCGGCGAGCTCTACCGGCGCGCCGACGAGGCGCTCTACGAGGCGAAGACGGCGGGGAGGGACCTCAGCAAGCTGGCGCCCTCGGCGTGACGGGCACCCGAGGCGCCCGGGTGCGATACTTCGCTTCGCAACCAAGCGGGGAGGCGACGTGGCGATCACCACGGGCACGATGACCGACGAGCAGCGCAAGTCCGTCGCGCTGGAGTACCTCAAGGCGTTCGACGCGGGCGGGACCACGTCGAGCGGCGGCAGCATCCTCGACCTCTTCGCCGACGACGCGCAGGTCTACTTCCCGAAGTGGGGCCTCGCGACCGGCAAGGACCAGATCGGCCGGCTCTTCGGCGACGTGGGCGGCACCTTGACGGGGATCCTCCACGACTACGCCGGCTTCAACTGGGTCATGACGGGGACCGACGTGTTCGCCTGCGAGGGCACGAGCGCCGGTGAGCATCGCGACGGGGCCTGGCGGGCGGGGGTGACCCACGCCGGCCGCTGGTGTGACGTGTTCGAGGTGCGCGACTTCCTGATCCAGCGCTGCTTCATCTACCTCGACCCCGACTACGCGGGGCGCGACACCGACCGCTACCCGTGGCTCTCGGCCGACGGGCGCGATCCGGCGACGCCGCTCGGCTGACCGCCTAGGAGACCTGCGGGTCGTCGCCCTCGGCGTCCCCGCCGCCGCCCTCGCGCTGGCGCAGGAACCGCTCCAGCTCGCCGGCGAGGTCCTCGCCGGTACCGAAGAGGGTGGGGTCGACGCCCGGCTCGGCGTCGGCGGCCTCCTCCAGGCGCGCCACCAGGTTCTGCAGGCCGGGGTCGGCGTCCACCGCTCGGCTCACGCGGCGCTCGTGCTCGACCGTGGCCTCCTCGAGCTCGGACGCGTCGACCGCCACGCCGGACACGGCCTCCAGGCCGCGGACCAGGGCCAGGGCGCCCTTCGGGTCCATCACGTTCGCCGTGTAGTGGGGGACCGGCGCCCAGAGGGAGACCGCCTGCATCCCGCGGTCGCACGCCGTCTGGTGGAGCGTGCCGACGATCCCGGTGGGGCCGCGGTACTCGGGCTGGCGCGTGCCGAGGGGGGCGATCAGCGCCGGGTCGGACGCCATGCCGGTCAGGCGCACCGGCCGCCCGTGCGGCACGTCGGCGAGCAGCGCGCCGAGCGTGACCATCAGGTCGGCGCCGAGCTCCTCCACCAGGTCGAGCACCGCCCCGCAGAACGAGCGCCAGCGCAGGCTGGGCTCCGGGCCCACCAACAGCAGCAGGTCGCGGTCGGCGCCGGGGGTGCGCGCCTCGTAGATCTCGATCTTCGGCCAGTCGATCGCGCCGCCGCCCTCGTTGGACAGGTCGATCGTCGGCCGGACGGTGCCGTAGTCGAAGAGCTCCTCGTCGTCGAGGACCGCGATCCGGGTGGCGCCGAGCCGCTTGCCGACCAGGGCGACGGCGGTGGAGGCGGCGCCGGCGGCGTCGTTCCATCCGAGGAACGCCGCGACGGCGGCGGGCGTGCGCAGGCCCTCGGGGCGGCGCTCCCAGCGGGGGCTGATCATCGGGTGATCCTGTCAGTTCGGGCCGCGCCGCGCGTCGGGACCCCCCGCCAGGGCGCGGACCCGCCCCGCTCCGCTAGGTTGCCCCACCGTGAGGATCGTGATCGTCGGCGGCGGCATGGTCGGAATGACCTTCGCCCACCTCCTGCGCAGGCGCGGGGTCGAGCCCGTGGTGCTGGAGCGCATGCCCGCCGGCCACTACATCCCGCGCGGGTACATGCTCGGCTTCCAGGGCTACGAGTCGCTGGAGGAGATCGGCGTGTACGAGGAGGTCCGGGACGCCGGCCGGCCGATTGCGCCCCGCCCGGACCAGCCGCCGGTCGCGGTCGCGGTGCGCTTCGGCGCCCTGATCGAGGCCCTCCAGCGCGACCTGCCGATCGTGAACGAGACCACGGTCACCGACCTCATCCGCGACGACAGCGGCCGCGTGGTCGGGGTCCAGGCCGACGGGCCCGGCGGCTCGACCACCTACGAGGCCGACCTGGTGGTGGCCTGCGACGGCATGAACTCTCCCACCCGCCGGATGGCGGGGCTCGAGGCCGAGTTCGACGCGCTCCCTGAGGCCTCGCTGGGCTTCATGAGCCCGTCGGTCGCCGACACCTCGTTCGCGATGGCCTACATGTCCGACGGCGGGCACATCGGCATGCTCTCCTGGTTCCAGGGCTCCGCCGGCTGGCGCAGCATCGAGCGGGTCGGCGCCGAGGCGGCGCTGGCGCCGGGGCTCGACGCCATCAAGGAGATGTGGGTGAGCCTGCTGCCGGCGTCCGCGTCGGCCATCGAGGGCGTCACCTCGCTCGACCAGGTCCGCTACTCCGAGCTGAGCCTGCTGCGCTGTCCCCGCTGGTGGGTCCCGGGCGTCGCGATCATCGGCGACGCGGCCCACTTCTTCGGCCCGGAGACCGGCATCAGCTCGGGCATCGGCATGGGCGACGCCCATGCCTTCGCCCAGGCGATCGCCCACTACCCGGACGACCCCGACGCGGCCTGCGCCACCTACGAGACCTGGCGCGGACCGGTCGTGCGGCCCTACGAGGCGGCCGACCCGGGCCGCCAGCGCATGCTCATCGCGGGGCAGGTCCAGCCGCTCCCGCACGAGCGCTGGCCCCCGGCCGAGTAGGTCGCCCTACTCGGAGCGCGCGCGGAGCTCCCGGACGCCGCGCTGGATGCGCCCGGACCGGCGCCGGGTGCAGCGCCGGGGCCCGCCCCGGGCCGATCCGGCGACCGCGACGCGGGCGCGACGCCAAGCTGCGCGAGCTCGCCGCCGGCCGAGCTCGACGTGACCGACGAGCGGTTCGCGCCGCCGTGGAGTCGACCGCGTACTTCGTCGTCGCCGACCTCGGCACGTGCCTCGGAAGCCCGCTTCCGGGGCGGGTGGAGGCAGGTGTCCATCCGTCCCGGAATCGAACGGGCGCGGTCGCGCGGGCGGCCGCCCGGCCGCTAGCGCGGGGTGAAGCGGGTCTCCACCCCTGACTCGTCGTCGCCCAGCCCGTATGTGCGCCCGGCCTGGAGCGCCACAGTCACCCACACCGAGACGCCGTCCGGGATGGTCTGCATGGCGCCGAGCATGGTGATCGGCGATGGCCCCGCGGGGAGGCGGCCGGATTGCTCGATCCCGGCGGCCCAGCGGTCGGCCTCGCCAGGTGTGCTGCCCCGACGGAGCGAGGTCAGGCGGAAGCCGCGGGGGGCGCCTGCGGCGACCCGCAGCTCGAGCGTGACGATGCCGGCATGGAGGGCCGGGATGTCGAAGGCGTCGGCGCGTGCGGTGATGACGACGTCGGCGTGCGGCGGCGGGGCGCCGGAGTCCCCGGCCACCCGGAAGACCCGGGACAGGCCGCGCGCGACCCCGGGGACGCCCCTGCCGTCGGGGACCGCGTCGAAGACGACGTAGACACCGGGGCGCAGGACGCGGCTGACGGTCACCGCCGCCCCCGCGGTGAGGTTCCCGGGTCCCCCGACGTCGTGCAGCCAGGCCGGCGGGCGCCCGCCGCGTCCGATGCGCCGGACGGCCGCCCGAACCTCGTCGACGCCGTGGCCGGCGTCGGCCCGGCCCATCGCGAACTCGTGAATCCGGGTGCCCGCGTTGGCGAAGCGCATCGCGGTCATCCCTCCGGCGACGCGGCCCGGCATCGTGATCGCGGCGTCCGTCACCGTGACGGCGACGGGCGTCGGTGGCGCCGGCGCGGCGGTGGACACTCCTGCGGCGGTGAGGGCCGCGGCCATCACCGCGGCGCCCATGGACAGTGCTCGGAGCATCGGCCCCTCCTCGGTCGTGATGTTTCGGCCACGCTATGGGCGCCCCGACGGGGCGGCGTCGGCGCCGGCGGCGATCCGCATCACCCCGTGGAGCGATCCGCGCCGGCGCACATCGCTCCGCAGACGGATGGCGCCGGAGGTCCGCGACGACGTAGCGTCACGCCCATGAGCGCGCGCATCCCGGCCGACCGTCGCGCCCTCGTCGATTGGGCCGTCGCGGCCGGCCTCGTCGGCCTGCTTGTCGTCCAGGTACTGACGCTCGACGTGCGCGGCTCCGAGAAGGCCGGCGTCTGCGCCTGGGCGCTCGCGCTGTTCGTGCCCCTTGCGCTGCGGCACCGGATGCCGGTCGCGCTGATGGCCCTGGTCGCTGCCGGGGGCCTCGCCGGCAGCTGGCTGCCGAAGGCGGTGACGGACGTCGAGGCGGTCGGGCTGATCCTCTTGGTCGCGGTCTACGGCGGCGCGGCCCACACGTCGGGACGGCGGACGGTCGCGGCGGGCGGCCTCACCGTCCTCGCCGCGGTGGCTGCCCTCGCCGCTGACCCCGACGGATTCAACTTCGCCGGCGTCCTTTTCTTTTCACTCCTGTTCGGTGGCCCGTGGGCCGCCGGGCGCGTCGTGCGCCGGCGGCGGGTCGGCGAGGCGCGCATGCAGGAGGAGCGCGACGCCGCGCGCGCGGCGATTGCCGATGAGCGCGCGCGCATCGCCCGGGAGTTGCACGACGTGGTCGCGCACGCGATCAGCGTGATCGTGCTGCAGGCGCGCGGGGGGCGGCGCCTGCTCGACACCGAGCCCGAGGAGGCGCGCGGCGCGCTGTCCACGATCGAGCGCACGGGCCAGCAGGCGCTGACCGAGATGCGGCGCCTGGTCGGGCTCCTGCGCGAGGACGGCCCCGACCTGCCCCTCGCGCCTCAGCCCGGCCTCGGGCGGCTGGTCGCGCTCGTGGGGCAGGTGCGCGACGCGGGGCTGCCGGTGGAGCTCGCGGTCGAGGGCGCGCCGGTTGGGGTGCCGCCCGGCGTGGACCTCTCGGCCTTCCGGATTGTCCAGGAGGCCCTGACCAACGCCTTGAAGCACGCCGGCCCGGCACGGGCACGGGTGCTGCTCCGCTATGAGCCCGACGGCATCTGGCTCGACGTCAGCGACGATGGGACGGGCGGCGCCGGCGGGGCGGACGGCATGGGGCACGGGCTCGCGGGAATCCGCGAGCGGGTGGCGCTCTTCGGGGGTGACATGGACGCAGGCCCGCGCGAAGGGGGCGGGTTCGCCGTCCGGGCCCGCCTGCCCTATGCGAGCGAGCGGTGATCCGGGTCGTCCTGGCCGACGACCAGGCGCTGGTGCGCGCGGGGTTTCGGATGATCCTGCGCGCGGAGGCCGGCATTGAGGTGGTCGGCGAGGCGGGCGATGGCCGCGAGGCCGTCGAGGCGGCGCGCGGGCTCGCGCCGCACGTCGTGCTCATGGACATTCGCATGCCGGAGATGGACGGCATCGAGGCGACGCGGCGCATCGTGCGCGACGCGTCCGCGCCGCGTGTCCTCGTCCTCACGACCTTCGACCTCGACGAGCTCGTCTTCGGCGCCCTGCGCGCCGGCGCAAGCGGCTTTTTGTTGAAGGACGCCCCGGAGGACCAGCTGATCTCGGCCATCCGGGTCGTTGCGGCGGGCGGCTCGCTGTTCGCGCCGTCGGTGACGAGGCGTCTGATCGAGGACTTCGCGCGCCGGGATCCTGAGCGCGCTCCTCCGCCGGCGCTCGACGGTCTGACGACGCGGGAGATCGACGTCCTGCGGCGGGTGGCCCGCGGGCTCGCCAACCACGAGATCGCCGCGGACCTGGTGGTGAGCGAGCACACCGTCAAGACGCACGTGGCGAGCATCCTGCGCAAGCTCGGCCTCCGAGACCGGACGCAGGCCGTCGTCGCCGCCTACGAGGCCGGCCTCGTGCGCCCGGGCGGATGACATCGGCCATCCTGAGCCGTGCCGTCTCGGCGCTGGCGGCGGGGACGCTCCTCGCGGCTCCCGTCGTGGCGACGGGTGGGCCCACGCCCTTCACCCTTCCGGAGCGCCCCGTGGCGACCGTCTGGGCCGTCGGCGACGGCGCCATCGGCACCGATGCCGCCCGCGCCGTGGCCGCCACGATCGCGGACGGCCATCCCGACGCCTTCCTCTATCTCGGCGACGTGTACGAGCGCGGGACGCGCTCCGACTTCCGCGAGCGCTACGACCCGGTCTACCGGGATCTGAAGCCCGTGACGCTCCCCACGCCCGGGAACCACGAGTGGGCGCGCCACGCGGTCGGCTACGACCGCTACTGGGCGGCGCGCGCCGGCGGGCGGACGCCGCCCTACTACGCCACCACGCTCGCCGGGTGGACGCTCCTCGGCCTGAACTCGGAGGCGCCGCACGGCGCCGGCTCGGGCCAGCTCGCGTGGCTCCGGCGACGCGTCGCCGCCCCGGGGACCTGCCGGCTCGCGTTCTGGCACCGCCCCCGATACAGCGCGGGCCTCCATGGCGACCAGCCCGACATCGGGCCCCTCTGGGACGCCCTCCGCGGTCGTGCGGCGCTCGTCCTCAACGGCCACGATCACGCCATGCAGTGGATGCGCCGCCGATCGGGGATCACCGCGCTCGTCGCCGGCGCCGGCGGGCGCAACCATTACCCCGTCGACGCGGCCGACCGCCGGCTCGTCTGGGGCGACGACGTCCACGACGGCGCGGTGCGCCTGACCCTGCGGCCCGGCCGCGCCCGGTTCGCCTTCGTGGCCGCGGGCGGTCGCGTCCTTCGCTCCGGCTCGGTCGCATGCCGCCCGGGCGGGTGAGCCGGTCGCCCGGCGAGGGGCGATGAACGCGCGCGGCAGGATTCGAACCTGCGACCTCTGGCTCCGGAGGCCAGCGCTCTATCCACTGAGCTACGCGCGCTCGAGGGAGCACCTTAGCCGAGCCGCGCCCGGAGTGCGCCCGTGAGCGGCCCGCGGCGGGTCGCGGTCATCGCGGACACCCACCTGCCCCGACGGGGGTCGGGCCTTCCGCCGGCGTGCCTGGCGCGCCTGCGCGCCGCCGACCTGATCGTCCACGCCGGCGACCTCTCGGACATGGCGACGCTGATGCTGCTGCGGACCCTGGGGCCCCCGGTCGTCACCGTCCGCGGGAACGTGGAGGAGCGCGCGGTGCTCGGCGTCCTGCCCGAGACCGCGACCGTCGACGCCGGCGGGCTCGTGCTCGGGGTCGTCCACGACGCCGGCCCCGAGCGCGGCCGCCTGCTCCGCCTGCGCCGGCGCTTCCCCGAGGCCGGCGGGGTGGTCTTCGGCCACTCCCACATCCCGCTGCACGAGGCCGCCGAGGACGGCTTCTTCATCCTCAACCCGGGGAGCCCGACCGACCGGCGGCGCCAGCCGCGCCACACGATGGCCGAGATCGCCGTCGTGGACGGCCGTCCGGAGGTGACGTTCCTCGCCGTTGACGAGCCGGTCGGCCCCCTCGACCCGTCGTTGGTCCGCGGTGCGCCGGGGTAGCATCGCCGCGTGGACCTGATCCTCACCATGGTGGGCACGGCGGCCTCGGTGCCGACCGCCGCCCGCGGCACCTCGGCGACGATGATCGCCCGCGGCGGCCGGCGCTGGCTGGTCGACTGCGGCGAGGGCACCCAGCGCCAGCTGATGCGCTCGGGCCTCGGGCTCATCGACCTGGACCTGGTGCTGCTGACCCACCTCCACGGCGACCACTACCTCGGCCTGCCGGGCCTCCTGAAGAGCTACGGGCTGCGGGACCGCGACCGTCCGCTCACGGTGATCGGCCCCCGCGGGCTCACGTCGCTCATGACCGCGCTGCGGCCGGTGATCGGGCGCGTGCCGTTCCCGCTCACGCTGCAGGAGACCGGCGGCGGCGACGTCTGGGCCGAGGAGGGCGCGCGCATCGAAGCGGTGCCGACGCGCCACTCGGTCGCCTCGATGGGCTACGCCCTGATCGAGGACCCGCGCCCCGGCGCGTTCGACCCGGCGGCGGCACGGGCGCTCGGCGTGCCCGAGGGGCCGGAGTGGGGGCGGCTGCAGCGCGGGGAGGAGGTCCCCGGCGCCGGCGGCGCGCCGGTGCGCCCGGACCAGGTGATGGGGCCGGCCCGCGAGGGCCGCAAGATCGTCTTCTCGGGCGACACCGAGCCCTGCGAGAACCTGCTCGCGGCCGCGCGCGGGGCGACCGTGCTCATCCACGAGGCCACCTTCCTCGACGAGGACCGGGAGCGCGCGCGCCAGACGCGGCACAGCACGGCGCGCGAGGCGGCGGCGCTCGCCCGGGAGGCCGACGTGGCGTTGCTGGTGCTCACGCACCTCAGCAGCCGCTGCATGCCGCGCGACGTCCGGGCGGAGGCGTCGGCCGAGTTCCCGCGTGTCGTGATCCCGCGCGACTTCGACCAGATCGAGGTGCCGTTCCCCGAGAAGGGCCCGCCCGAGCTGCACCCGGCCCGGGCCCCGGGCGGGCCCCGGGCGGCCCAGGCGGCAGCCGAGGAGCCTGCTACGGTCTCTGCGCCAGACCTTTAATCCCGGTCCAGTGAGGCCGGAAAGGAGGACCATATGACCGCTTCCCCCGCCCACACGCGCACGCGCCTTCGGCGCTGAGCGCGGTGAACGAGCGAGAGCTGGTCTCGGGGGACCAGCTCGCCCGCACGGTGGCCCGCATCGCCCACGAGATCGTGGAGCGGCACGCGGATCCCGCCAACATCGCCCTCGTCGGCATCCACACCCGAGGGGTGCCGCTCGCCAAGCGCCTGGCGCGGCTGATCGGCGAGTTCGCGGGCTCCGAGCCCGCCCTGGGCAGCGTGGACATCGCCCTCTACCGCGACGACGTCGGCGTCGGCCGGCACGCCCTCCCGGTGGTCGGCGACACGGTGCTCGACTTCGACATCGAGGAGCGCGCGGTGATCCTGGTGGACGACGTGCTCTACACGGGGCGCACGATCCGCGCCGCGATCGACGCGCTGTTCGACTACGGGCGGCCGCCGCTGGTGCAGTTGGCGGTGATCGCCGACCGCGGGCACCGCGAGCTGCCGATCCGCCCGGACTACGTCGGCAAGAACCTGCCGACGGCCCGGGACGAGCGCATCGCGGTCCGCCTTGCCGAGATCGACGGGGTCGACCAGGTGGTCCTCCAGACCGAGCGGGTGGCGGCATGAGGCGCCGCTCCCTGATCGCGATCGGCGACCTCGATCGGGCCGAGGTTGCGCGCATCCTGCGCGTGGCCAACCGCTTCGCCGAGGTCATGCAGCGCGACATCAAGAAGGTCCCGACGCTGCGCGGGCGCACGATCGTCAACCTCTTCTTCGAGCCCTCGACACGGACGTCGACCTCGTTCGAGCTGGCGGGCAAGCGGCTCTCTGCCGACGTGGTCAACGTGAAGGCCTCCGGCTCGAGCATCGAGAAGGGGGAGAGCCTCAAGGACACGGTCCTGACGCTCTCCTCGTACGCGCCGGACGTGCTGGTGATCCGCCACTCGTCCGCCGGCGCCTGCGAGATCGCCTCGCGGCACACCGACGCGGCCGTGGTCAACGCCGGCGACGGCAAGCACGAGCACCCGACCCAGACGCTGCTCGACCTCTACACGGTCGAGCGCGAGATGGGGCCGCTGGACGGCCTGCACGTCGCCTTCGTGGGCGACGTCGCCCACTCGCGCGTGGCGCGGTCCGGCATCCAGGGCTTCGCGATGATGGGCGCCAAGGTGCGCCTGGTCGGCCCGCCCACCCTGATCCCCCGCGACGCCGAGGAGGCGCTCGGCGTGACCACCTCCACCGACGTGCGCGACATCGCCGACGCCGACGTGATCTACGTCCTGCGCATGCAGCAGGAGCGCATGGGCGAGGGCGCGCTGGTGCCGTCGCTGCGCGAGTACGCCGCCACCTACGGCATCTCCCACGACCGCCTGCGCCCGGGCCAGCGCGTGATGCACGCCGGCCCGATCAACCGCGGCGTGGAGATCTCCGGGAGGCTCGCCGACGATCCGGCCACGCTCATCGAGCGCCAGGCCGCGAACGGCATGGTGGTCCGGATGGCGGTGCTCTACGACCTTCTCGCGGCGCCGCAGAGCGCCGCCGAGGCGGCGGCCGAGCTCGGCGCGGTCGCGGTCTGATGGGCCCGCGTCTGTTTCAGCGGCCGGGGCCGGCCGCCAACCTCGTGCTGCGCGGAGCGCGGCTGCTCGACCCGGCCGCCGGCATCGACGAGGTGCGCGACCTGGTGGTCCGCGACGGCGTGATCGGCGGTGACGCCCGCGGCCTCGACGAGGTCGACGCGGCCGGAATGGTGGTGCTGCCGGGCCTCGTCGACCCGCACGTCCACCTGAGGACCCCGGGCCGCGAGTGGACCGAGGACGTCGCCAGCGGCAGCCGCGCGGCCGCCGCCGGCGGCTTCACGGCGATCCTGGCGATGCCCAACACCCAGCCGGTGGTGGACAACTCCGCCGTCCTCGGGGCGCTGATCGACATCGCCTCCCGGGACGCGGTGATTCCCGTGGGCTTCTACGCGGCCATCACGGTCGGGCAGAAAGGCCAGGTGCTGACCGAGCAGGCCGAGCTGGCCGCGATGGGCGCGGTCGGCTTCAGCGACGACGGGCGCCCGGTGGCCAGCGCCGCCGTGATGCGGCGCGCGCTGCAGTACCAGCGGCTGGCCGACCGCCCGCTGGTGCTGCACGAGGAGGACCCCACGCTCGTGGCCGGTGGCTGCGCCCACGAGGGCGCGATGGCCAGCCGCCTCGGGCTGGGCGGGATGCCGTCCATCGCCGAGAGCGTGGCCGTGGCCCGCGACGCGGCGCTGGCCGAGTACGAGGACGCCAGCATCCACATCTGCCACGTCGCCGCGGCCGAGACGGTCGAGGAGATCCGCCGCGCCAAGGCGCGCGGGATACGGATCACGGCGGAGGTCACGCCTCACCACCTGGTGCTGACCGACGCCACGCTGGAGGAGCTCGACCCGCGGCGGCACAAGATGAACCCGCCGCTGCGCGAGGAGTCCGACCGGCAGGTGCTGATCGCGGCGCTGGCCGACGGGACGCTCGACTGCGTGGCCACGGACCACGCGCCCCACGACGCCGACGAGAAGGACATGCCGTTCGAGGAGGCGCCCTTCGGCGTGATCGGCCTCGAGACCGCCTTCGCCGCCTGCTTCACCCACCTGGTGAAGCCGGGCCACCTGGACCTGCCGACGCTGGTGCTCCGCATGAGCACGGCCCCGGCGACCGCGTTGGGGCTCACCGCCCCGACGCTCGCCGACGGCGCGCAGGCCGACCTGGCGCTGGTGGACCTGGAGGCGGTCGCGACCGTCGTGGAGACCGGTTTCCAGAGCAAGTCCCGCAACTCGGCCTTCCTCGGGGAGGCGCTGGCCGGGCGGGTCATGCTCACGATCGCGGGGGGGCAGGTCGCATGGCGAGCCGGCTGACGATGGGGGGCCGCGGCCCCACGAGGCTCATCCTGTGAGCCCGGCGACGGTCGCAACCGCGACCGTCGCCCTGGAAGACGGACTGGTGCTCGAGGCGCGCTCGGTTGGCGCGCACGGCACGGCGCTGGGCGAGGCCGTGTTCACGACGGGCATGTCCGGCTACCAGGAGGCGGTCACCGATCCCTCGTACGCGGAGCAGGTCCTCTGCTTCGCGGCGCCCATGATCGGCAACTACGGCGCGGGCCCGTCCTGCGACGAGAGCCCGCGCGCCTGGCCGCGCGCGGTGGTGATGGCGCGCGCCGGCGACGGCCCGGGGGCGGCCGGTCCCGAGGGCTGGTGCGCCTGGCTGCGCCGGCACGGCGTCGTCGCGGTCGACGACGTCGACACCCGGCGCCTGGTGCGCCACCTGCGCGAGGGCGGCGCGATGCGGGGCGGGGTCTCCACCGAGCTCGGCCCCGAGGAGCTGCTGGCGGCGGTGCGCGCGCATCCCACGCTCGACGGGCGCGACATCGCCTCGGCCGCGGCCGGGCCGGCGCGCCGGCTGGGCCAGGACGGCCCGCGGGTGGTCGCGATCGACTGCGGCATGAAGGAGAGCATCGCCCGGTCGCTGGCCGGCGCCGGCTGCCGCCTGGAGGTGGTCCCGGCCGGGATCACGGCCGGGGAGGTGCTCGCGCTCGGCCCCGACGGGATCTTCGTGTCGAACGGGCCGGGCGACCCGGCGGCGGTGGCGGCGGTCATCGCGACCGTGCGCGGCGTGCTCGGGGAGGTCCCGCTCTTCGGGATCTGCCTCGGGCACCAGCTGCTCGGGCACGCGCTCGGCCTCGCCACGGAGCGGCTGCCGTTCGGCCACCGCGGCAGCAATCACCCGGTGCGCCGCGCCGAGGACGGCGCGGTCGAGATCACCGTCCAGAACCACGGTTACGCCGTCGACGCGGCCCGGCTGCCGGACGGGGTCGAGATCACGCACACCAGCCTGTTCGACGGCTCGGTCGAGGGCCTGCGCGCGCCCGAGCTGCGGGCCTCCTCGGTGCAGTACCACCCCGAGGCGCGTCCGGGGCCGCGCGACGCGGGCTACCTGTTCCGGTCATTCGTGGGGGAGCTGGCCTGATGCCGATGCGCACCGACATCCACACCGTGCTGGTGCTCGGCAGCGGTCCGATCGTGATCGGGCAGGCCGGCGAGTTCGACTACTCCGGCACCCAGGCCTGCACCGCGCTGCGCGAGGACGGCTACCGGGTCGTGCTGGTCAACTCCAACCCGGCGTCGATCATGACCGACCCCCAGGTCGCCGACCGCACCTACGTCGAGCCGCTCGACGCCGAGGCCGTCGAGGCGATCATCGCCCGCGAGCGGCCCGATGCCCTGCTGCCGACCCTCGGCGGGCAGACCGCGCTCAACCTCGCGGTGGAGCTCGATCGCGAGGGCGTCCTCGCGCGCCACGGCGTGGAGCTGATCGGCGCCGACGCCGCCGCGATCCACCGGGCCGAGGACCGCGACGCCTTCCGCAGCTGCATGGCGGCGGCGGGCCTCCAGACGCCGCCGAGCCGGATCGTGACCGATCTGAGCCAGGGCAGCGCCGCGGCCGAGGAGCTCGGCTTCCCGCTCATCCTGCGCCCGGGCTTCACCCTCGGGGGCGAGGGCGGCGGCGTCGCCCTCGGGGCGGACGACCTCGACGAGCGCCTGCTCGCCGCGCTCGACGCCAGCCCGATCCGCCAGGTGCTCGTGGAGCGCTCGGTGATCGGCTGGGGCGAGTTCGAGCTCGAGGTGATGCGCGACGGGGCGGACAACGCGATCGTCGTCTGCTCGATCGAGAACATCGACCCGATGGGCGTCCACACCGGCGACTCGGTGACCGTGGCGCCGGCGATGTCGCTCAGCGACGACGAGCTGCAGCGCATGCGCGACGCCGCGCTGGCGGTGATCCGGGCGGTGGGCGTCTCGACCGGCGGCGCCAACGTCCAGTTCGCGCTGAACCGGGACACCGGCGAGCTCTACGTGATCGAGATGAACCCGCGCGTCTCGCGGAGCTCCGCGCTCGCCTCGAAGGCCACGGGCTACCCGATCGCAAAGATCGCGGCGCGGCTCGCGCTGGGCGGCACGCTGGACGAGCTCGCCAACGAGATCACGGGCGTGACGCCGGCGAGCTTCGAGCCGGCGCTCGACTACGTGGCGGTCAAGGTGCCGCGCTTCGCGTTCGAGAAGCTGCCGAACGCGCACGCGGAGCTGACCACCCACATGAAGAGCGTGGGCGAGGTGCTGGCGCTGGGGCGGACCTTCGGCGAGGCGATGGGCAAGGCCCTGGCCGGCCGCGAGCTCGACGTCGCCCCGCGGGAGCCCGCCTCGGTGGCGGACGCGCTCGAACGGCTGCGGACGCCGGCCTGGGACCGCTTCGACGTGATGCTCTGGGCGCTCGGCGCCGGCGCGTCGGCCGCGGAGGTGTCGGACGCCAGCGGCGTGCACCCGTGGTTCTGCGGGGAGCTCGCCGCCCTGGCCGCCGAGCGGGCCCGGGTCGCCGGGCCGCTCGACGCCCTCGGGGCGGGCGAGCTGCTCCGCGCGCGGCGCGCCGGCCTGACCGACCGCGATCTGGCGGCGGCCACGGGCACGGACGAGATCGCCGTGGGCCGGCGCCGGCGCGCGCTCGGCGTGCGGCCGACCTACCACGCGGTCGACACCTGCGCCGGCGAGTTCGCGGCGCAGACCACCTACTACTACGCCGCCTTCGAGAGCGAGGGCGAGCTGCGCCGCGACGACCGGCCCGCGCTCGTCGTGCTCGGATCGGGCCCGAACCGGATCGGCCAGGGCGTCGAGTTCGACTACTGCTGCGTCCACGCCGCGCGCGCCGCCCGTGAGCTCGGCCACGCCGCGGTGATGGTCAACTGCAACCCGGAGACGGTCTCGACCGACCACGGCGTCAGCGACCGCCTCTACCTGGAGCCGCTCACCCTCGACGCGGTGCTGGACATCTGCGAGGCCGAGCGCCCGCTGGGCCTCATCACCCAGCTGGGCGGCCAGACGCCGCTGCGCCTGGCCGCGCCGCTCGTCGCGGAGGGCGTGCCGGTGCTCGGCACCCCGCCCGAGGCGATCGACCTGGCCGAGGACCGCGGCCGTTTCGGCGCGCTGCTCGACCGGCTGGGCCTGCGGGCCCCGCGATGGGCGGTCGCCGCCGAGCCGGGCGACGCGCTCGCCGCCGCCGACGAGGTCGGCTATCCGGTGCTGGTCCGGCCCTCGTACGTGCTCGGCGGCCGGGCGATGGCCGTCTGCGAGGGGCCCGAGGAGCTGCGGGCCTACCTGCGCCGCGAGGCGCCGCGCGGGCCGCTGCTGGTCGACCGGTTCGTGGAGGGGGCGATCGAGCTCGACGTCGACGCGCTCTCGGACGGGACGTCCTGCTGGACCGCCGCGGTGATGGAGCACATCGAGGCCGCCGGGATCCACTCGGGCGACTCGGCGTGCGTGCTGCCCCCGCAGGAGGCGCCGGCGCGCCTGGTCGACGAGCTGCGCGAGCAGACCGCGGCCCTCGCCGCGGGGCTCGGGGTGATCGGGCTGATGAACGTCCAGTTCGCGGTCCGGGACGGCGACGTCTACGTCATCGAGGCCAACCCGCGCGCCTCGCGGACGGTGCCCTTCGTGGCCAAGGCGACCGGCGTCCCGCTGGTGCGCCACGCGGTCCGGCTGATGCTCGGCGAGCCGCTCGAGGCGCTCGGGCTGCCCGCGCGGACGCCCGAGCGGCAGGTCGCGGTGAAGGAGGCCGTGCTGCCCTTCGGGCGCTTCCCGGGCGAGGACCCGGTGCTCGGCCCCGAGATGCGCGCGACCGGCGAGTCGATGGGCATCGGCCCGACCTTCGCCGCGGCGTTCGCCAAGGCCCAGCGCGGCGCCGGCCAGGCGCTGCCGCAGGCCGGCGTGGCGTTCCTGTCGGCGCGCGACCCGGACAAGGCGCGCATGGCCGGGGTGGCCCGGCGGCTGGCCGGCGCCGGCATGGACCTGGTGGCGACGGCCGGCACGGCCGCCGCGCTGGCCGCCGAGGGGCTCGACGTGGCCTCGGTCGCCAAGGTCTCCGAGGGCTCGCCGCACGTGGTCGACCTGATCGCCGGCGGCGGGGTCGACCTGGTCGTCAACACGCCCTCGGGCCCCGGGGCGCGGCCGGACGGCGCGCTCATCCGGCGCGCGGCGGTGCGCGCATCGATTCCGTGTATCACGACGATCGAGGCCGCCGAGGTGGCCGCGGTGGCGATCGCGAGCGGCCGCGAGGGCGCCGCGCCGGTGGCCCTGCAGGACCTGGCCGAGGGGCCAAGCAGCCTAAGCGAGATCGGGGACGGCCGTCCATAGGCGCCTGTTTCGTCCCCTAAAGCTCTAGTTGAGCCTCATTTGTTTCGGGCCTCAACCCATGTGAAGCAGACGTCACTTCACGCTGCACGATGCGTGAAAACGGGGGAAATATCCTGCAAAGATCGCCTTGCCACCGTGTCACCGCCACTCCTAGAATGGCGCGGCGATGGCCACCACCACCCCCAAGCCTCACACCCAGGCTCCCGAGCGCTCGCTTGACCAGAGAATGGAGGCCCTCCGCCGGGCGAATCAGATTCGCACCCGCAGGGCACAGCTCAAAAAGGACCTGAAGAGCGGGCACGCCAGCATCACCGCGATCATCGAGAACCCGCCGGAGTATCTGCTCACGGCAAAGGTGTTCGACATGCTCATGGCCGTCCCGAAGTACGGGAAGGTCAAGGCGACGCGATTCCTGAACAACTGCCGCATATCGCAGGGGAAGACGATCGGGGGCCTTTCGGAGCGCCAGCGGAACGAATTGCTGGAGCTTCTTCGACGTTAGCGCCGCGCGCGCGCGTCATCGTCATCTCCGGACCCTCGGGAGCGGGGAAGGGAACCCTCATCGGGGGAGTCCTTCCTCGCTTTCCCAGCATCGCCATCACCATTTCCGCGACGACCCGGCGTCGCCGGCCGGGCGAGGTGGACGGCGTCGACTACCACTTCCTGGAGCCCGAGGAGTTCGAGCGGCGCGTTCGGGAGGGTGACTTCCTCGAGCACGTGGCCTACGCGGGCAACCGCTACGGCACGCTCCGCTCGGAGGTCGAGCGCATCACCGCCACCGGCCGGTCGGCGCTGCTGGAGCTCGAGCTCCGCGGGGCCCGGGCGGTCCGCCGCGCGCTTCCGGACGCGGTGGGGATCTTCATCGCGCCGCCCTCGATGGAGGAGCTCTCGCGTCGGCTGGAGCGCCGCGCGACCGACACGGTCGACGAGATCGCCGAGCGCCTGCGGGTGAGCCGCACCGAGATCGAGGCGGCCGAGGAGTTCGACCACCTGATCGTGAACGTCGACGTCGACGTCGCGATCGCCGAGCTGGACGCGGCCCTGCGCGCCGCGATCGGCGATGGCTGAGATCCTCCTCGGCGTGAGCGGCGGCATCGCCGCCTACCGCGCGATCGAGGCCATGCGGCTGCTCCAGCGCCGCGGCCACGAGGTGACCGTGGTGATGACGAGGGCGGCCCAGCGGTTCGTCGGGGCGGCCTCCTTCGCGGCCCTCTCCGGGCGGCCCGTCGGCACCGGCCTCTTCGGCCGCGACGCCCAGCCGGGCTACGACCACCTCGAGCTGGCGCGCCGGGCCGACCTGATGCTGGTGGCGCCGGCCTCGGCCAACACGCTCGCGCGGATGGCCGCGGGCCTGGCCGACGGGATCCTGGGCGCGGCCTACCTGGCCTTCACCGGCCCGGTGCTGGTGGCGCCGGCGATGAACACGCGCATGTGGGACCATCCGGCCACGGTCGCGAACCTGCGGCTGCTCCGCGAGCGCGGCGTGGGCGTGGTCGAGCCGGGGTCCGGCCTCCTCGCCGACGGCGAGATCGGGATGGGCCGGCTGGCCGAGCCGGAGCGGATCGCCGACGCGGTCGAGGCGGCCCTCGGGGCGGCCCGCGGCGACCTGGCGGGACGGCGCGTGCTGGTGACCGCCGGCGGCACGCGCGAGCCGATGGACGCGGTGCGCTACCTCGGCAACCGCTCCAGCGGGCGCATGGGCTGGGCGATCGCGGCCGCCGCCCGGCGCCGGGGCGCCCAGGTGACCGTGCTGGCCGCCAACGTGGACCTGCCGCGCGACCCCGCCATCGCCTACGTCGACGCGCCCACGGCCGCCGACCTGCACCGCGCGGCGCTCCGCGCCTTTCCGGACTGCGACCTGTTGGTGATGGCCGCCGCCGTGGCCGACTACCGGCCGGTCGACCCGCGCGAGGGCAAGCTCGACAAGTCGGCCGCCGGCGCGCTGACGCTCCGGCTCGAGCGGACCGAGGACATCCTCACCGACCTGTCGGGCCGCCGGGATCACCAGGTGCTGGTGGGCTTCGCGGCCGAGCACGGGGAGGAGGGCCTGGCGCGGGCGCGGGCCAAGCGGGCGCGCAAGGGCCTGGACCTGCTCGTCCACAACGACGTCTCGGTCGAGGGCATCGGCTTCGGCAGCGAGCAGAACGAGATCACGATCATCGGCCCGGGGGAGACCGAGGCGACCCTGCCCCGGGCCGCCAAGCTCGAGCTGGCCGACGCGATCCTGGACGCCGCCGGGCCGCTGCTCGGCGGTCCCGCCCGGACGGGCGGGGACGGCGCGCCGCCCGGCTGACCCGCGGGTGGTGCCGGGCCTTGCGCGCCCGGGTACCGTAGATCTCGTGACCGACACCAGGGACGCCTACGAGGCCTACACGCGGGGACAGGAGCTCCTGGCGGCCCACGAGTTCCGCCAGGCCAGCGTGGCCCTGGAGCGCGCGAAGGCACTCGAGCCCGAGAAGGGCTCGATCCGCGAGGCGCTCGGCCGGGCGTACCTCTCCTCGCGCGCCTACCGCAACGCGGCGAGCGAGTTCGCCAAGGCGGTCGAGCTGGCGCCGACCGACTACTACGCGCACTACGGGCTCGCCCGCGCGCTCGACCGGCTGGGCGAGCGGCGCATGGCGGCACGGCACTACAAGCTGGCGCGGATGTTCGGCCGGCCGGCCTCGGCCTAGCCGGCGGGACCCGGGGCTACTCCGACCAGTCGCCCACGGCCACCGGGCCGTGGCGGTTCAGCAGCTCGGCGGGGACCACGAAGCGGCGGGCGCCGTCCTTCGCGGGCTCGCGCTCGAAGCCGGCGGCGGCGACCTCGGGCAGCTCCACCTGGAACAGCACGGCGTCCTCGTCCCCGGCCGGGATCGCGCGGTCGGTGACCAGCACCCCGGGCCCGCCGCCCGGCGCCGGCTCGTCGCGGAAGCCGTGCTCGCGGATGTCGAGCGCGCCGTCGTAGCTGCTGGTGTGGAAGAGGCGCAGGCGGCGCTCCGGCGGCGGCGCCGGCCGCACGCGCCGGTCCTCCTCGGTGCGCGCGCCCTCGAGCGCGACGTCCACCACGATGTGGGTGATCGGCACCGCGTAGCGCTCCCGGGCCCGGCGCACCACCTGCCGCTCGAGCCAGTTCGAGCGCTGCGGCGGGTGGGTCGAGATGATCACCTCGACGGGCTCGTGCACGCGCAGGGCGTCGTCGAGCGCCTGGAGCGGGTCCGCGTCGCCGAGGTACCCGGTCGCGTCGATGCCGGCGGCCTCGAGCGAGGCGAGCGACTCGGACAGGCGCCGGTCGGCGATCTCCTGGGCATGCTCGAGGTCGGAGCTCAGCCAGTGGCCGAGGCGTGACCGGGCCAGCGCGGGGGCGACCACCACCACCTGCGCCCCACCGCGGGCCCGGTACGCCAGCTCCTCGGCCACGCCCGCGCTCGCACAGGTCTCGTTCGCGATCACGAGAACGACCCTGGCGCGCGGCTCCCCCGGGAGCGTGGACATGGGCCGAGTGTGAACCCCTCCCGGCGGGGCGTCAACGGGATCTCCGAGGGCCGTCAGGCCTCGGTCGGCGGCGGACGGAACTCGGTGCCCTCGGGCACCTCGAAGCCCGTGCGGACGGCGCTCTCGTAGGTCTCGTCGACGATCGTGGAGAGCGTCCCGAGCAGCTCGTCGAGCCGGTCTGCCGAGAGGGTCGCCAGCGGCGCCTCGGCCACCAGGTGCACGTCGCCGTCGCGGTCGAGGGCGAAGCGCCAGGCCGAGGTCCCGAGGTTCTTCTGGAGCAGCCGGCGGTAGACCGCCTCGTGCTCGCGGTCCGGGCCGCGCATGAAGAAGGCGCGCAGGGCGAGGGTGCGCTCGCCGGCGATCAGGCGGGCGCCGATGCCGCCGCGCTTGTGGCAGGGGAGCATCACGGTCCACTCCCGATCGCTCCGGCGCTCGCAGGGGGCGCCGAGCTCCTCCAGGTACGCGCCGATCCGGTCCGGGGCGTCGTCCATCCGCGCATCCTATGGGCCCGTCGATCGGCCGCAGGGCGCCCTGCCCGCGCCGCGGCGTCCCTACGATGCGCCGGTGCGCGTGGTGCTGCAGCGGGTCTCGTGGGCCCGCGTCGACGTGGGCGGCGAGGAGGTCGCCGAGATCGGCGCCGGCCTGCTGGCGCTGGTCGGCGTGGCCGCGGGCGACGTCGCCGAGGACGCCGAGCTGCTGGCCGCCAAGACCGCCCGCCTGCGGGTCTTCGCCGAGGGCGAGCGGCCCTTCCACCGGTCCGTGACGGAGCTTCCCGACGGGGCGCTGCTCTGCGTGAGCCAGTTCACCCTTCTGGCCGACATGCGCCGAGGGAACCGGCCGTCGTGGGCCGCCGCGGCGCCGCCCGAGGAGGCCGAGCCGCTGGTGGAGGCCTACGCGGCGGCGATCGAGGCCCTGGGCGTGCCGGTGGCCCGCGGCCGGTTCGCGGCCCACATGCGGGTGAGCCTGGAGAACGACGGGCCGGTGACGATCCTCCTGGACAGCGCCGAGCTGCGGACGCCGCGGCGAACGCGCGCCGGGGTGGGGGAGGACCCCTGAACCGGCTGCGAAAGACCCTGGCCGCCGACGCGCTGGCGACGGCCCTGGTGGGGTTGGTGCTGCTCTTCTTTCCGGAGCAGCTGGTCGATCGGCTCGCGATCCCGAATCCCGAGCCGGCGATCTACGCCAACCTGGCCGGCGCGGCCCTCGTGGGCCTGGCCGTGGCGCTCGTGCGCGCCGCCGAGACGCCGGTCCTGCACCGGGGCGTCATCGAGGCCTCGATCGCCGTCAAGCTCCTCTGGGCCGTCGTGGTGATCGTGTGGGGGACGGCGCTCGAGCTCGACGCCGGCACCCGGGGCACGGCCGTGCTCGGCGCCGTGGCGGGGGTCTTCGCGGTCCTTGCGGCCCTGGAGGCCGACGGCCTGCGCCGCGTGGTGCCGTAGCGGGCGGTCAGTCCGCCGGCCGCCGCGCCACCGCGTAGAGCTTGCAGTAGTCGTAGGCGAAGCCGTCGGGGCCCGCGGCGTCCCGCAGGCCCTGCTCGACGCGGCGGTCGAGGTCGCTGAACCCGCCCGGCGGGTTCCCGAGCAGGTGGGCCGCGACGGAGCGGGTGCGGGCCATGAACGCGTCCGGGTGGGTGTGGCGCCGGCGGCGCTCCATCCAGACGTCGAGCGGCTCCAGGCCGGCGGCGCGCAGGTCGGCGTCCATCTCGTCCACGTCGCGTGGGTTCACCGCCCACCAGCCGGTCCACTCCGCCGGCGCGCCGACCCGCTCGAGCACCTCCCGCCAGGCGTCCTCGCCGCCGCGGCCGGCCATGAGGATCCCGATGACGCCGCCCGGGCGGAGGGCCCGCGCCATCCTCGCCACGGCGCCGGCCTTGTCCGGGAACCAGTGCATCGCCATCGCGCAGAGGACCGCGTCGAAGGTCCCGTCGGCGACGCCCATCTCCATCACGTCCTCGTGGCGCAGCCGGACCTCGACGCCGGGGAACTCGACGAGCTTGGCGGCGAACCGCTCCAGCATCCCCTCCGACGCGTCGACCCCGACGATCGTCTCGACGGCGAAGCGCCGGAGCATGGCCGCGGACGTCCAACCGGTCCCGCAGCCCACGTCGAGGACCCGGCGGTACTCGCCGGCGGGGAGCGACATGATCAGCCGGTCCGAGCCGGCGATGTTGTGCCGCACCGCGTCGTCGTAGCTCTCGGCGCCCTTGGTGAACCCCTCGGGTGCGCTGGGCCCGTTCGTCGCCATGCGTCTCGTCTCCCTGATCGCGGTGGTGGGGCGCGGGAGTCTGCCGGATCCCTCCGGGCCGGCGCCGGCCGGCCGGCCGCGGACTCCCGCGGCCGGTCGGCCATGCGCGCGGTGGCCGGTCGGGCGAGGCGGCGCCCCCGGACCCCCGAAAACCCCCCGAGCAACGGCCGTCCCCATTTCGCCCAGGTTGCGACGGCCCTTGCGCGGGGGCCCGCGGAACGCCGAATGCCCCCTGCCGCCGCCGCCCGGGCTCGGGCGCCGGCGGCAGGGCGGACGACTAGGCCTCGACCTCTCCGGCGGTCTGCTCGCCGCTGAGGCGGGTGAGCAGCTCCTCGAGACGCTCCCGCTCGCGCGCCAGGACGGCCGACGTCGCGGCCAGGCGGCGGCAGGCCTCCGGCGTGAGGCGGAGGTGGCTGACGCGGGCGTCGCCGTCGTCGGCCTCGCGCGCGATCAGGCCGACCCGCTCGGCGCGCGCCACCAGCTCGGTGACCGTGCTCTGCGCCAGTTGAAGCCGTTCCGCGAGGGCGGTGACGGTCGAGCGCTCGGTCCCGTCGGGGGCGCCCTTGATCATCAGGAGCAGGGCGTGACGCTGCGGGGTGAGGCCGTGCCGGCGCGCGACATCCTCCGTCCGCCGCTGGAACAGGCGGATGGCGGCGCGCAGGTCGGCTGCGGCCTGATAGTCCTGCAGCGTCGGGTCCAGAGAGCCCTTTGGGAGCTCGGACCCCTTTGAGAGTCGTTTACTCACGGCGATATTCATCGTCCACCGAGTAGAGAATATGTAGGTTCGGGGCAGCTCCGGGCAAGCCCGGGCGAACAGGGACACTCAATCTCGTCGCCCTGCTATCCTGCAACTTCGCTGAAACACTGAGTCGTACGGCGAACGGAGGTGGGTCGCGAACCCACCTTTTTTGTGCCTGGCGGCGCCGCGGCCGATCCCGGCCCGCCGCCGCCGTGAAGGGGTGAGATGGACGGTCGAGAGGGGATCGAGCGGGAGGTCGAGGCGCGCCTTGCCGAGGCGCTGCCCGACGTCGACCTGCTCGAGGTCACCGTGGCGGGACGCCGCGGGAAGGGGACCCTCCGGGCCGTCGTCGACCACCCCGACGGGGTCGACCACGACCTCTGCGCGGCCGTCACGGAGGCGCTTGCCGGCGCCGGCCTGCTCGAGCGATTCGGGATCGAGGTCTGGTCGCCGGGCCCGGAGCCGCCGCTGCGCCTCCCGCGGCACTACCAGCGCGCCGTCGGCCAGCGCGTGAAGCTCCAGCTCGAGCCGGAGGAGGCGCCCGACGGGCGGCGCTCCTGCACCGGTACATTGCTCGCGGCCGACGAGCGGGCACTCGCGATCGCCGTGGCGGATGGGGTCGTTGAGATCCCCCTGTCCGCCGTCCGGCGGGCGCGTGCCCTCGAAGAGGCGTCAGGCGACGAGGAGTAAGGGTGAACCGCGAGATCATCGAAGCGATCAAGCAGATCGAGCGCGAGAAGGGGATCGATTCAGAGACCCTGCTGATCGCGCTCGAGGACGCCCTGCTTGCGGCGTACAAGAAGACCCCCGACGCGGCCGAGTTCGCCCGCGTCGAGATCGACCGCGACACCGGTGAGATGCGGGTGTTCCAGCTCGTCCTGCCCGAGGGCGAGGAGCTGCGGACGCTGCCGCAGGAGGAGACCGAGGTCCCCGAGGGCGTCGACCCCGAGGAGTACGAGCCGCCGCCGCCGGACGTCGACTGGTCGGCCTACGACGACTCCGAGATCGAGGCCATCGACGTCACCCCGGACAACTTCGGCCGCATCGCCGCCCAGACCGCCAAGCAGGTGATCCTGCAGCGGATCCGCGAGGCCGAGCGGGAGATGATGTACGACGAGTACGTCGACCGGGTCGGCGAGGTCGTCACCGGGATCATCCAGCAGTCGGACTCGCGCTACACCCTGGTCGACCTCGGCCGGGTCGAGGCGCTGCTGCCCGAGAGCGAGCAGGTCCACTCCGAGCGCTACGACCACGGCGCGCGGGTCAAGGCCGTCATCACCGAGGTGCGCAGCTCCACCAAGGGGCCGCAGGTCATCGTCAGCCGCCGGTCGGACCAGCTGGTGCGCGAGCTCTTCAAGCTCGAGGTGCCCGAGATGGCCGACGGCCTGGTCGAGATCCGCGGCGTGGCCCGCGAGCCCGGCTGGCGCTCGAAGATCGCCGTGATCTCGCACGTCCAGGGCGTCGACCCGGTCGGCGCGTGCGTGGGCCCGCGCGGCTCGCGGGTGCGCATGGTCGTCTCGGAGCTGCGCGGCGAGAAGATCGACATCATCCCGTTCAACGAGGAGCCCGCCCGCTACGTCGCCAAGGCCCTGTCGCCGGCGCGCGTGCGGGAGGTCCACGTCGACGACGAGAACCGGCAGGCGACGGTCATCGTCCCCGACGACCAGCTCTCGCTGGCGATCGGGCGCGAGGGCATGAACGCGCGCCTGGCCGCCCGGCTCACCGGCTGGCGGATCGACATCAAGAGCGAGTCGACCTTCGCCACCGAGGAGGCGGCGGACGAGTTCGGCGACGAGACCGCGGCCGGCGTTCAGCGCTGCGCGGCGATCCTGCGCAACCAGAAGCGCTGCCCGAACGCGGCCGTGACGCCGACGCGCTACTGCGCCATCCCCGGCCACTCCCGGCTCGCCGGGCTCGAGGAGAAGCTCGGGCGCCCGCTGTCGCCGGATGAGCTGGGCGAGGTGGCCACTCCGCGCGGGTGGGAGCGCCTCTCGGCGCTGTCCCCGGGCGCCGAGGCGCAGCCGGCGGCGGCCGTCCCCGCGGCCCCGGCGCAAGGCGGGGAGGACGATTAAGGCCGCGGCGACGACAACGTCAGAGCGCCGCCGTTCGACCGGGCGGGTCCCGGAGCGGCGCTGCCTCGCCTGCGGGAGGCGCGCCGGAAAACCGGAGCTCGCGCGTTTCGTGGCGGCGCAGGAGGACGACGGACACCGCCTGGTGCGCGATGATGCGTCGCGGCTGGCCGGCCGGGGGCTCTACGTGTGCCCACGGGAGGAGTGCTTCCGGCGGGCGGTCGAGCGGCGCGCGTTCCCGCGCGGGGCGCGGCTGGGCGGTGCGGCGCTCCGGATCGATCCGGAGCTGAGCGCGTCGCTCGCGAGAGAAGGCTGAATGGGGGACCAGGTGGCGAAGAAGAGGATCTACGAGATCGCCAAGGAGGAGGGGCTTCCCAGCTCACTCGTCCTGCAGCGGCTGCAGCGCTCGGGCTATGACGCGAAGACGGCGTCGTCGACGGTCGATGTCGCCTACGCGCTGCACGTGCTGAACCCGAACCGCTACCCCAAGCCGCCGGACCCCGAGCCGCCGAAGGCCTCGCGAAAGAAGCCGCCGGCCCCCGAGCCGCCCGCCGCACCCGCCCGCCCGCCGGCGCAACCGCGCCGCCTGCGGCCCACCGACGCTCGCCCGGACCCGGTCGACCGCCCGCCCGCGCCCGCCCCCGCCGAGCCCGCGGTCCCGGCCCCCGCCCCCGCCCAGGAGGCTCCTGCGCTGACCCCCGCCCACGTCGCCGAGGCCCCCGCCCCGGCCGTCCCGCCGGCCCCGCCGGCCGAGGAGACCGCCGCACGCGCGGCCGAGCCGCCCGCCGCCCCGGCGCCACCGCCGGCTCCCGAGCCGGCGCCCGCTCCCGCGGCCGAGGTCCCCGCCCCCGCTGCCGAGGCGCCCGCTCCCGCGGCCGAGGCGCCCGCTGAGGCTCCCGCATCCGCCCCCGAGGTTTCTTCGCCGGCCCCCGAGGTCGCTGAGGCTCCCGAGGCCGCCGCGCCGCCGGCACCCGCGCCCGCCGCGGAGGCCCCCGCACCCGCGCCCGCCGC
>JAWVEV010000056.1:0-34854 GCA_033856535.1 Miltoncostaeaceae bacterium
GCCGCCGCGCCGTCCGGGCCGGGGAGCCCCGCGTCGCTCGGGGCCGAGGTCATGGCGCGGATCCGCGCCGACCGGAAGCTGGTCCGCAAGTACCGGCGCCTTGCGGGTCCCGATGCCGATACTCGCCATGGGCGCCTGAGCCTCGTGACGAACTGGCTTCACTCGCAGCTCATCGCATTGGCAATAGGTTCCGGCGGGGAACCCGCCGGGACCTGGGGCCGGCGCCTGGAGGCGCTGGTGGGCGCGGCCGCCATCGCGGCCCCGCGCCTCCTGACCGCCCGCTACATGGAGGACGAGCGGCGCTTCGCCCGGGCCGTCGAGCGGAGCTTCTTCGGCGGCGACCTGACGGCGCGGGGTCCGGTGCGGGCGCTGATGCTCACCGACACGGTCGACGAGCTGAACGGCGTCGCCGGGACCATGCGCCGCCTGGCCGACTACGCGGCGCGCCACCCCGGCCGCGGCATCGAGGTGGTGGCCTGCGGCGGGGGCAACTCCGCGCCCGGCCTGCGCCGCCTGAGCACCGTGACCGACGTCGAGGTGCCGGCCTACGGGGACCGCGCCTGGCGCCTCGGCGTCCCGGCGCTGGTCGAGCTGGCCGCGCTGGTCGAGGACCGCGAGGTGGAGGTGATCCACGCCGCCACCCCCGGGCCGATGGGCCTCGCCGGCCTGCTGGTGGCGCGGCTGCTCGGCCGGCGCTTCGTGGCCACCCACCACACCGAGCTCGCGCGCTACGTCGGCGAGCTGACCGGCGACCGCCTCGCGGCCGAGCTGACCGGCCGCGCGGTGCGCTGGTTCTACGGGCAGGCCGAGCGCGTCTACGCCCCCTCCCGGGCCGCCGGCCGCGCGCTGATGGACGACGGCGTCGACCCGCGGCGGATCTTCATCTTCGGCCGTGGCGTCGACCTGGAGCTCTTTCGCCCGGACCGCCGCTCGCGGCTCACCCGCCGACGCCTCGGCGCCGGCGACGGCGCCGTGGTCCTCTACGTCGGCCGCCTCTCCCCCGAGAAGGGCCTGCCGCTGCTGGCCGAGGCCTTCCGGCTCGCGTCGGCGAGCCGGCCCGACCTGACCCTGGCCCTGGTGGGCGAGGGCCCCGGGCGGCCGGCGCTCGAGCGCGCGCTGGCCGGGGCGCGCCACCGCTTCCTGGGCCCGCTCACCGGCGAGGCCCTCGCCGCCGCCTACGCCTCGGCCGACGTCTTCTGCCTTCCCTCGGCCACGGAGACCTTCGGACAGGTGGTGCAGGAGGCCGCCGCCAGCGGGCTGCCGGCCGTCGTGCTCGAGCGGGGCGCCGCGCGCGAGTCGGTGGAGCACGGGATCACCGGTCTGGTGGTGCCGGGCGAGCCCGAGGCCCTCGCGGCGGCGCTGGGCCGCCTGGCCGACGACCGCGGGTTGCGCCGCGCCCTCGGCGCGGCCGCCCGCCGGGCCGCGGGCGCCCGCCGCGGCTGGGACGAGGTCTTCGACGAGCTGATCGCCGGCTACGCCCAGCTGGGCCGCCCGCGACCGGGCGACCCGTTGACGCAGCGCCAGCCGGCCGCATAGGCCGGTGCGGGTCGTCGACGTCACCCAGTGGTGGTCGCCCACCTCGGGCGGTATCCGGACCTACCTGATGGCCAAGGCGCGCTTCGCGGCCGGCGCCGGCCTCGCCCATGCGGCGATCGTCACCGGCGCCCGGCCGGCGGTGCTGACCGTCGGCGCCAGCCCGATCGTGGCCGTCCGCGGGCGCACCCCGGACGAGCGCTGGGGCTACCGCCTGGCGCCGCTCCCCGGGCCCGTGCTCGCCGAGCTCGACCGGCTGGAGCCCGACGTGGTGGTGATGCACGACCGGCTCGCCTTCCCGCGCGCGATCCGCCGCTGGGCGGCCGGCCGCGGCGTGGCCGTGGCGATGTTCTGCCACTCGGACCTCGCCCTGGGCGCGGCGCGGCTGCCGGAGGCGATCGCGCGGCCGGCGCGCGGCCTGCTGCGCCTCGTGCAGCGGCGGGCGCTCGGCGCCGTGCGCACCGTGCTGGTCGCCTCGCGGGCGTCCGAGGCGCGCATCGCCGGGGACGTCCGCGGCCGGCTGGTGCACGCGCCGCTCGGCGTCGACCTCCACCCCTTCGGCGGCGCGCGCCCCGACCCGGCCCTGCGGGCGACGCTGGCGCCGCCCGACGCCCCGCTGCTGCTGCACGCCGGCCGCCTGTCGGGCGACAAGCGGGTGGACCTGCTGCCGCCGGCGCTCGCCGCCCTGGCCCGGGTCGCGCCCGGGCCGGGAGGGCGCGCGGTGCTGGCCGTCGCGGGCGCCGGCGCCGCCGAGGGGTCGCTGCGCCGCGCCGCCGCGCGCCTCGGCGTCGCGGACCGCATGGTCTTCCTGGGCCACGTGGCGGACCGGGGCCGTCTGGCGGCGCTCATGGCCACCGCCGACTGCTTCGTCCACCCCAACCCGTCCGAGCCCTACGGGCTCTGCCCGCTCGAGGCCCTGGCCGCCGGCTGCCGGGTGGTGGCGCCGGCGTCGGAGGGCTGCGAGGAGAACCTCGCGGGCCGCGGGGCGGTGCTGGTGGCGCCGGGCGACCCGGCGGCGCTCGCCGCGGGCGTGGCCCGGGCGCTCGCGCTGCCCCGCCCCCGGCCGGACCTGTCGGGGCTGTCCTGGGAGGCGGCCTTCGCCTCCGAATGGGACCTCTACCGGGAGATCGTGGGGATCCGCTGAGCGGCCGGGACCGGCTCGCGGCCGAGCAGCTCGCGCGTCGATGACGCGAGCCGCTCGGGGAGCGACCCGTCGAACGGCCACATGGCGGTCCCGTGGCGGTACGCGGCGTCGTGGATGCCGTTCCAGGCGCCCTCGCGCACCTCGGGCGGGTACGCCATGGTGCGGGCCCGGTGCTGGAAGTCCGCGTGGTCGCGCAGCTCGATGTCAGTCCCGTCCAGGATCAGGTCCAGGTCGAGGTCGACCCATCGGAGCACGCCCTCGTAGGGGCGTCCCGGCGAGAGTCCGGCATCGACCCGATAGGGGCCGGGCTCGCCGTCGGCGCCGAGCTTCACGCTGACGATCCACCACGCCCCCGCCGCGACCGAGATCGTGTCGGCGGCCGGGTGCTCGACCCGGCCGAGCCGCGGCCGCTCGTCGGCCGTGCCCGCCGGGATCAGCCAGCACCGCGCCCCGTCCAGATCGTCGAGCAGCCAGCCCGAGGAGCGCGAGGAGACGGTCCCGTCCCACTTGCGCTTCTCGATCGCGACGCGGCTGCCGGCCGCGGGCTCGCGGACCGCGGCACGCAATGAGCCCGTGCCGCCCGGGGGCGGCGTGATGGTGGACATGCTCCTCCGAGGGCGCGTGGTGACGGCGCGACGACCCTCGCCTGGCGGCGGGCCCCGGGCAGGCCCGGCACCACCTGCGAGCGGTGATCTGGCGACCTTATCCGCGCCCCCGTTGCGAGGGCAAGGCTCTTTTGAGGGGGCCCTGAGGGTGCCGCTACGCGGCCGAGGGCGGCTCCGGCGGCTCGGCGTCGGGGTCGGCGTACGGCCGCGCGTCGAGGATCTCGACGGCCCGGTCGGCGCCCACGATCTGCATCAGCCGGCGCACCCGGCCGGGCGGGGCGATCAGGGTCACGCGCAGGTCCCCGGCGCGGCATGGCGAGAGGATCGCGCTGATCCCCGCGGCGTCCAGGAAGGTGACGCCGGAGAGATCCAGGATCAGGCGGCCGGGGCGCAGCGCCTGCGCCAGCCGCAGCTCGGCGCGGACGCGCGCGGCGGTCGCCACGTCGACCTCGCCGGCCATGGCGACCACCACGTCCGGCGCCTCGCGGCCGGGCGCGGGCGGGGCCAGGAGCGTCACGACGCTGAGCGGCGGCCCGGCGCCGTCGGCCGGCACCGGCCGGAGCCGGGCCGGGCGGGGGCGATCGAGGGTCTCGCGGGTGACGGCCATGGCCGCAGCATCCCACCGCCCCGCGGCGGGGATGTTGCGGGGCGGTGAACGTCCGGTGACGCCTGGTGAAGCTGCCCGGTCAGGCGTTGTCGCGGTACAGCCGGCGGAGCACCGCCGGCAGGATGCCGCCCTCCCGCAGGTAGCTGAGCTCGGTGTGGCCGTCGATGCGGGCGAGCGCCCGGAAGCTGCCGGCCGTGCCGTCCTCGCGGACATAGTCGACCGTGAGCTCCTGCCGCGGCTCGAGCGTCGCGACGCCCGGGATCGCGAAGGTCTCGCGGCCGGTCAGCCCCAGCTCGTCGGCGCTCTCGCCGGGGAGGAACTGCAGCGGCAGCACGCCCATGCCCACCAGGTTGCCGCGGTGGATGCGCTCGTAGGACTGCGCGATCACGGCCTTCACGCCGAGCAGCAGGGTGCCCTTGGCGGCCCAGTCGCGGCTGGAGCCGCTGCCGTACTCGCGGCCGGCGAGGATCAGGAGCGGGATGCCGGCGTCCTGGTACCGCATGGAGGCCTCGTAGACGCTGGTCACCTCGCCGCTCGGCAGGTGCTCGGTCCAGTTGCCCTCCTTGCCGCCGGCCAGGGCGTTGCGCAGGCGGATGTTCCCGAAGGTGCCGCGCATCATCACCTCGTGGTTGCCGCGGCGCGACCCGAAGCTGTTGAAGTCGCGCGGCTCCACGCCGTTCTCGACCAGGAAGCGCCCGGCGGGCGAGCTGGCCGGGATGCTGCCGGCCGGCGAGATGTGGTCGGTCGTGACCGAGTCGCCGAGCACCGCGAGCACCCGGGCGCCGGCGATGTTCGTGAGCGGCACCGGCTCGGGCGAGAGGCCGGTGAAGAAGGGCGGCCGCTGCACGTAGGTGCTGGTGGCGTCCCAGGCGTAGTTGGCGCCCGCGGGCACCGGCAGCGCGCGCCAGCGGTCGTCGCCCTCGAAGACGTCGGCGTAGCTGGTCGCGAAGAGCTCCGAGCTGACCGAGGTGCCGATCGCGTCGGCGATCTCCTCCGAGGTGGGCCAGATCTCCGACAGGTAGACCGGGTTCCCGCCCTCGTCGGTCCCGAGCGGCTCGCTGGTGAGGTCGATGTCGACTCGCCCGGCGAGCGCGTAGGCCACCACGAGCGGCGGCGAGGCCAGGTAGCTCGCGCGCACCTGCGGGTGGATCCGGCCCTCGAAGTTGCGGTTGCCCGAGAGGACCGCGGCGGCCACCAGGCCGTTGTCGTCGATGGCCTGGACGATCTCGTCCGGCAGCGGGCCGGAGTTCCCGATGCAGGTGGTGCAGCCGTAGCCGACCAGGTCGAAGCGCAGCTTGTCGAGGTAGGGCGTGAGGCCGGCCTTGTCGAGGTAGCCGGTTACGGCGCGGCTGCCCGGGGCGAGGCTGGTCTTGACCCACGGCGGGGTGGTCAGGCCGCGCTCGACGGCCTTCTTGGCCAGCAGGCCGGCGCCCACCATCACCGAGGGGTTCGAGGTGTTGGTGCAGCTGGTGATCGCGGCGATCGCGACGGAGCCGGTCGCGAAGGGGAACGACTCGCCGTCCACCGCCACGTCGACCGGGCGGTAGCGCTGGGAGCCGTTGGCGCCCTCGAGCCCGTCCGCGAAGGCCTCGCGGAAGGCGGCGCCGGCGGCGCCCAGGGCGACCCGGTCCTGCGGGCGCCGCGGGCCGGCCAGGCTCGGCTCGATCGAGGCCAGGTCGAGCTCGAGGTTCTCGTCGAACTCGGGGTCAGGCACGTCGTCGGTGCGGAAGAGGCCCTGGAGCTTGGTGTAGGCCTCGACCAGGGCGACGGTCTGCGCGGAGCGGCCGGTGAGCTCCAGGAAGCGCAGCGTCTCGGCGTCGACCGGGAACATGGTCGCGGTGGCGCCGAACTCCGGCGACATGTTCGAGATCGTGGCGCGGTCGGCGACGCTCAGCGAGGAGAGGCCGGCGCCGTAGAGCTCCACGAAGGCCCCGACCACGCCGTGGGCGCGGAGCATCTCGGTGACCGTCAGCACCAGGTCGGTGGCGGTCGTGCCCGGGGACATCGCGCCGGTCAGCTTGAGCCCGATCACCTTCGGGGTCGGCTGCGAGAGCGGCTGGCCGAGCAGCACGGCCTCGGCCTCGATGCCGCCCACGCCGAAGCCGAGCACGCCCAGGCCGTTGATCATCGTGGTGTGCGAGTCGGTGCCGACCAGGGTGTCCGGGAAGGCCAGCAGCTCGCCGTCCACCTCGCGCGCCTGCACCACCGGGGCCAGGTGCTCGAGGTTGACCTGGTGGACGATGCCCGTGCCCGGCGGCACCACGCGGAAGTCCGCGAAGGCCTGCTGCGCCCAGCGCAGGAGCATGTACCGCTCCTGGTTGCGCTCGTACTCGCGCTCCACATTGGCGGCGAAGGCGCCGGCGCTGCCGGCGCGATCGACCTGCACCGAGTGGTCGATGACCAGGTCCGCCGGCACCAGCGGGTTGATCAGGGCCGGGTCGCCGCCGAGCTCGGCCATCGCGTCGCGCATGGCGGCGAGGTCGACCACGCACGGGACGCCGGTGAAGTCCTGGAGCACCACCCGGGCCGGCATGAAGGGCACCTCGAAGGAGGCGCCGGAGCCCGGGCGCCAGGCCAGCAGGGCGTTCACGTCGTCCTCGGTCACGAACCCGCGGCCCGCGTTGCGCAGCACGTTCTCCAGCAGCACCTTGACCGTGTACGGAAGGCGCGGCAGGTCCGCGCCGAGGGCGTCGAGCCGGTACACAACGTGGCTGCGGCCCGCCGCGTCGAGGGTGTCGCGGGCGGTGAAGGGGTCCGGCGTGGCGCTCACGGGCTCTCCTGCTGCTCAGGGTCTGTTTTCTGCGACCTCCGAGCCTATCGCAGCGCCCCGCGCCGAGGCGGCCCTCGCCCGCGCTCCGAGACGGGGGCACAACGCCGCCAGCCGCCGGATCCATGCGAATCTTCCGGCGGCTGGCGGTCTGGGCGTCGGGGCATCCAGTGCCCCGAAGTCTCGGTGCACCGGGAGGGGGGCCCCGGTGCCAACGCACGGTACGTCGGGGCGGGATCCGCGCGGAACAACCGAAGGACGGGGCTTGCCGCCGCCGCTCGGGGGGTTCCCGCGAGCGCCGTCTCGATCGGGGTCTAGGAAGGAACGCTCAGGCGGCGGTACGTGATGCGGTGCGGGCGGGCGCCCTCGTCGCCCAGCGTCCGCCTCCGGTGCTCCTCGTACTCCTCGAAGTTGCCCTCGAACCAGGCCACCTGGCTGTCCCCCTCGAACGCCAGGATGTGGGTGGCGACGCGGTCCAGGAACCACCGGTCGTGCGAGCTGATCAGGGCGCAGCCGGACCACTCGGCGAGCGCCTCCTCGAGGGCGCGGAGCGTGTCCACGTCGAGGTCGTTGGTCGGCTCGTCGAGGATCAGCAGGTTGCCGCCGGCGGCCAGCAGCTTGGCCATGTGGACCCGGTTGCGCTCGCCGCCCGAGAGCTGGCCGACCGGCTTCTGCTGGTCCGAGCCGCGGAAGTTGAACGAGGCGACGTACGCCCGCGAGTTCACCTCGTCCTTGCCGCCGAGCTTGATCAGGTCCTGCCCGCCGGAGATCTGCTCCCAGACGGTCTTCTTCGGGTCGAGCGCCTCGCGCGACTGGTCCACGTAGGAGAGCTGGACGGTCTCGCCGACGCGCAGGTGGCCGGCGTCGGGCTCCTCGTGGCCGGCGATCATGCGGAAGAGGGTGGTCTTGCCGGCGCCGTTGGGGCCGATCACGCCGACGATGCCGGCGGGCGGGAGCGAGAACGAGAGGTCGTCGATCAGCAGCCGGTCGCCGTAGCCCTTGCTGAGGCCCTCGGCCTCGAGCACGAGGTCGCCCAGGCGCGGTGCGGCCGGGATCTTGATCTCGTTGGCGCGCCGGCGCTCGCCGCTCTCCTCGGCCAGCAGGCGCTGGTAGCTCGCCAGGCGCGCCTTGCCCTTGGCCTGGCGGGCCTTGGCGGAGCTGCGCACCCACTCCAGCTCGCGGGCCAGGGTGCGCTGGCGGGCCGACTCCGACTTCTCCTCCTGCTGGAGCCGCATCCGCTTCTGCTCGAGCCAGGACGAGTAGTTGCCCCGGAAGGGGATGCCCTGGCCGCGGTCGAGCTCGAGGATCCAGCCGGCCACGTTGTCCAGGAAGTACCGGTCGTGCGTGACCGCGACGACGGTCCCGGCGTACTCCTCCAAGAAGCGCTCGAGCCACCCGACCGACTCGGCATCGAGGTGGTTGGTGGGCTCGTCGAGGAGCAGGAGGTCGGGTGCCGAGAGCAGCAGACGGCAGAGGGCGACCCGGCGGCGCTCGCCGCCGGAAAGCGTGGTCACGTCGGCGTCGCCGGGCGGCACGCGCAGCGCGTCCATCGCCACGTCCAGCTTGCCCTCGAGGTCCCAGGCGCCCATCCGCTCGATGCCGTCCTGGACCTCCTGGTACTCGGCGAGCAGCGCCTCCATCTCGTCGGGCTCCATGGGCTCGCCCAGGCGCGCGCCGATCTCCTCGAAGCGGGTCAGCAGGGCCATCGCCGGCCCCGCCCCCAGCTGGATGTTCCCCCGGACGTCCCTGGTGGGATCGAGCTCCGGCTCCTGCGGCAGCAGCCCGACCGTGGCCCCCGGGGCCAGCTCCGCGTGGCCGGAGTACTCGCGGTCGATGCCGGCCATGATCCGCAGCAGCGTGCTCTTTCCGGCGCCGTTGGCGCCGAGCACCCCGATCTTGGCCCCGGGCAGGAACGACAGCGAGATGTCTTTCAACACCACGCGGTCTGGAGGATGTACCCGGCCGAGCCGATACATGGTGAAGACGTATTGGTCGGCCATGTGAAGGAACGGTAACGGAGGGCAGGCGGGCGCGCCGGAAGGCGCTACCGTCGCAGGGACGCAGACGACGAGAGAAGCGCGGCGAGGGCCGCGCGAGCCCCACGGGAGGGGACGAGATGGCGACGACGGATTACGCGGTGCGGCCGCCCGACGCGGCCGAGGCGGGCGTGGTGGCCCGGCTGAGCGACGGAGGCTGGACCCCCTATCACCGGCAGGGCTGCATCGCGGCCCCGCATCGCGGCGAGCCGGGGGTGCGCGACGTGATCCACGGGCCCTGGCGCTACCTGGCCAGCCACTGGGTCCCGTGCGAGCGCTGCCACCCGCCGGCCGAGGCCGAGGACCGGGCCGCCGCCTGAGCCCCCTTGCGCAATTGGCGCCGACGGCGCCGATTGCGGTGATGGCGGCGCGGCGACGCGGGCGACCCCCTGGTCACACAGCGCCCGCCGGCGCCGGTCCGGCGATCGACGCCGGCGGCGACGATCGGGCCCCAATCGGACTCCCTCGGCTTCGCGCCTTGAGAGGGTTACACAGGACACCGATGTCTCAGGGCCGCAAGCGATCGCCGGCGGGTGTGCCGGCACCCGCGACGCGGCGCCACCCCCTCGGGAAAGGCCAAGCCATCACGACGGACGAGGTCGTCAAGCAGCGCCGAACCCCCGGCCGCGCCGTGGCCGCGATGGTCCTCGGCATCGTGGGAGTCACCATCGTCCCCCTGATCGCGTCGATCATCGCGGTGGTGCTCGGGCGCGGGGCGCGCGCCGAGATCGACGCCCACCCGGAGTCGCTGGAGGGACGCAGCATGGCGACGGCGGGGATCGTCCTCGGCTGGATCGGCATCGCCCTGGTCCCGGTCGCGTTCGTGATCGGCTTCGCGATCGGCTCCTGAGGGCCCAGGGAGCTTCCCGCCGCAGAAGCGCTCGCGCTTCCCCGCTCCGCAATTGGCTCCGTTTGAGCCAATTTGCGGAGCGACGCGTCATCAGCCCGCGCGCACGACCCGGTAGGTGAGGTGGGCGACGGCGTCGGAGCCCGCGACGCCCATCGGCTCCAGGGTCACGCCGGCGAGCTCGGGGCGGTCGAACATCCGCGCCCCGCCGCCCAGGAAGACCGGCGCCACGTGGACCTCGAGCTCGTCGAGGAGCCCTGCCACCAGGCACTGCGCGACGATGTCGCCGCCGCCGCTGACCTGGACGTCCTTCGCGCCGGCGGCCTCGCGCGCCAGCGCGACGGCGCACTCGACGCCCTCGGTCACGAAGTGGAAGGTCGTGCCCCCGGCCTTGGCCAGCGGCTCGCGCTCGCGGTGGGTCACCACGTAGACCGGGGTGTGGAACGGCGGGTCGTCGCCCCACGGCGTTTCACCGAGGTCGAACATCCGCCGGCCCATGACGATCGCGCCATAGCGGTCCAGGTTTCGGGCGATGGCGTCGTCGTCCGGGCCCGTCGTCCCGCCGGTCATGCCGTGCGCGGCGCGCCAGGAGCGTCCGCCGAAGGCCCAGAGATGGAGCTGCTCGCCGCCGATGCCGAGCGGGTGGCACGGGCCGTCGTCGGGGCCGGCGACGTAGCCGTCGAGCGAGCTGGAGATGGTGGCGTAGACCGCGGACATCGGAATCCCCTTCGTCGTGGGGCCCGTCCGGCCCCTCACCCGGACGACGCACGGGGGCGGCCGTAATCGACACGCCGCCGAAGAGTCAGCCGTGCGCGAAGGGGAGCAGCCGCTCGCTCGACGCCCACTGCCCGCCGGCCGGGCGGGGGCCGCGCCACCAGGAGAACGTGACGAGGAACGCGCGGCCGTCGGGACCCCGCGCCTCGAAGAAGAGGCCCTCGTAGGACCGGCCGTCGGGTGATCCGATGCCCGGATCGAGGAGGCGGAGGATCTCCCCGGTGCGCCGCGCGAGCGCGCGCCGGTCGTCGACCCGCACGACGATCAGCGGCGCGTCCTGCCGGGGACGGAGCACGTTCAGCCGGACCACCTCGAAGCCGAAGCGGCGCGAGGCGTCCGCCAGCCGCTCCTTCAACTGGGCCCGTGAGGGGTTCGAGAATTCGCGGTCTGGGTCCGCCCGGGCGCCCGCGCGCAGGTGATGGATCCAGACCTTGGCGAGCGCGTGGCCGCCCCCGGTGGCCTCTGGCCGGGACGGCGCTCCGCTGCCCGCAGCGGCGAGCAGCGCGGCCACGAGGGCGCTCGCGGCGAGCGCGAGGCGGACGGTCCGGAGGTTCCTCATGACCCCTCTACGGCGTGCCCCGCTCCCACGTCACGTCCAGCGGGTCAGCCCTCGCGCAGCAGGCGGGTGTGGAGCTCGCGGGTCTCGCGGCTCGGCTCGATGCCGAGGGCCTCGCGCAGGAGGGTGCGGCAGGCGTCGTACTGGCGCAGGGCCAGCGCCCGCTCGCCGGCGCCGGCGTAGATGCGCATCAGGGCTCGGTGCCAGCCCTCGCGCTCGGGCTCCATCGCCAGGAGCAGCCGGTAGCGGCTGATCGCCTCGGCGGGCCGTCCGGCGGCCGCGCTGGCCTCGGCCACGCGCACCAGCAGGGTCTTGTGCAGCTCCTCGAGCTGGGTGCGAAGCGGCTCGGTCCAGGGGGCGAAGGCCCACTCGGGCAGGAGCGCCCCGGTGTAGCGGCCCTCGGCCTCGAGCAGCTTGCGCAGGCTGCCGTCGCCCTCGGCCATCAGGGCCTCGGAGCCCAAGCGCAGGAACTCCGCGGCGTCCCAGGAGTCGCGCTCGCCGAGCACCAGCCGGTAGGTGGCGCCGGCGGCGACGATCAGCGCCGACGAGGCGCCGGTGGAGAGGTGCGGCTCGAGCGCGCGGCGCAGCGCGTAGAGGGTCGAGTTGAGCGCGGCCAGGCCTCGGCCCTTCGAGAGCTCGGGCCAGAGCGTCTCGATGACCTCCTCACGGTGCACCGGGCCGCGAGCGCAGGCCATCAGCGCGAGCAGCGTGCGCGCCTTCTGGCGCCCGAACTCCGAGTCGGGCACGCGCCGGCCGTCGCGCTCCACCGCGAAGCCGCCCAGGGTGACCAGCCGCACCGACTCGTGGGCGCGCTTGCGGCGCGCCTCGCGCGCCCGGCGGGCGGCCTTGCGCACCGCCGGCTCGGGGTCCTTCAGCAGCGCGTCGAGGGCGACCTCCGCGGCGACCGCGCTGGTGGCGACCTCGGCCAGCGAGAGGCGCGCCTCGACCGGGGCGTCGGGCGCGCCGTCCACGCAGGCCGCCAGCACCTCGGCGCCGCAGGCCCGCGCCAGCCGCAGCACCGTGTCCGTCGGCTCGATCCCGCGCGCCAGCGCCCGCGCCAGCAGCTCGCCGGCGAGGCGGCGCTCTCGCCGCGACCAGAGCGCCGCCAGCCGGTGGTCGGACGAGCGGCGCAGGGCCTCGGCCAGCGCGGCGTCGCCCTCCTCCCCCGGCCCCCACGCGACGGCGGCGGTCATCGCCGCCCGGACGGCGGCCCAGGGCGCGGAGGCCTCCTCGGCCAGCGCGCGGGCGACGCCGGAGAGCTCACGGGCCTCGGCGTCCAGCCCCGCCGCCGACGCCGCGAGCGCCAGGTCGGCGTGCGCCATCGCCGCGTCGTAGGGCATCCCGTGGCGGGCCAGGCCCTCGCGCGCGGCGGCGACCGCGCGGCCGACCCCGGCCGGGTCGCCGTCGGCCGCGGCCAGGGCCGCGGCGGCCACGTCGTGGCGGTAGCCGCGCAGGGCCCCGCCCAGGCGCTTGAAGGCCGGGCTGCTGCGCGCGATCTCCTCCCCCAGCAGGTCGAGGTGCCCCAGGCCGGCCAGCGGCCCGAACCGCAGCATCGCCACCACCGGCGCCGCCAGGCGCGCCAGGCCGCGGCGGGCGGCCGCGTCGCGCACCCGGTCGGCCTCCTCCAGGGCGTCGGCGAAGCGGCCGACGTCGCTCAGCACGATCGCCCGGAAGGCCCGCGCGTAGACGAGGTAGTTGAGGACGTCGGCCTCGTGGGCGCGCTCGAGCTCCGGGATCGCCTCGTCGAGCCCGGCCAGCGCCTGCGCGCGCCGGCCGTGCGGGTGGTCGATCGCGAAGGCCCGGGTCACGTTCACGTGGAGCGCCGTGAGCGGGTCGCCCGATCCGGCCTCGAGCGCCGCCTCCAGCTCGTCCTCGGCCTCGGCGTAGCGGCAGGACTCGCCGAGCAGCAGCGCGAGCATCACCCGCGCGGCCGGGAGCAGACCGGCGCTGGCGCCGATGCGGGGGATGAGCGCGCGGGCGACATCGATCGTGCGCTCGTAGAGCCCGCCCGCCAGGGGCACCGCGCGCAGCAGCCGCACCAGCGCGACGGCCGCCCGCTCGTGGTCGCCCTCGGCCACCAGCGCCTCGACCGCCGACTCCATCGCGGCGAACGCGCCCAGGTAGTCGGCCCGGTAGAAGAGCTGGGAGGCCTGCGCCAGCACCAGCCCGGAGGTGTCCGACCAGACGCCGGCCGGGATCGCGCCGAGCCAGTCGCCGAGCTGAGGGCCGCGCGCGGGATCCTCGTCGCGCAGCGGGCGGAGCGCGGTCACGGCGGCCGAGAGATCGCCCGCGGCCAGATGGTGGCGCGCGGCGGCCTCGTGCTCGCCGGCCTCGGCCCAGGCCCGCGCGGCGCGGCGGTGGAGCTCGGCCGCGCGCGGCGAGCCGGCCGGGACCCGGCGCGCCAGCGCGGCGCGCAGCAGGCGGTGCTGGCGGTACCAGCCCTCGCCGGCCTCGGCCGGCACCACGAAGGCGCGGCGCGCCAGCAGCAGCTCGATGAGCTCCGCGGCGTCCTCGCGCCCCGAGACGCCCGCCGCGACGCGGGCGCTGAAGCGGTCGACCACGGCGGTGTCCTCGAGCAGTCGTGCGGCCGGCTCGGGCAGGGCGTCGACCACCTCGCGCAGCAGGTACTCCCCGGGCTCGCCGGCCGCCGCCCCGCCGCGCGCCCCCAGCACGATCCCGGCGATCCAGCCCTCGGCCTCGCGGTGGCGCTCGGCCGCCTCGGCCGAGGAGGCGCCGAGGCGCTCGAGGAGCTCGCCGCACTCCTCGACGCTCAGCGCCAGCGCCCGCTCGTCGATGTCGACCGCGTCCGGGCGGGGGCCCCCGAGCGGCTCGGGCAGGGCACCGCGGCCGGCCACCGCGAGGTGCACCTGGGGCGGCAGGTCGCGCGCCAGCGCCACCAGCTCGGCCTCCGCCGGCGTTCCCAGCAGGCGGTGGACGTCGTCGAGCACCAGCACCAGGTCGTGCGGCGCGCGGGCGGCGATCTCGTCGCAGAGGGCGGCGGCGCGGGCCTCGGGGTCGTCGCCGGGCGCCGGGGCCGGCGGGACGTCCATGCCGGGCAGGGCCCGCGACAGCCCCAGCGCGAGCGTCTCGGACAGCCCCCCGCGGCCCAGCCGGGCGTCGCAGGCGCACCAGACCACCGGTTCGGGCCAGCCGTCGAGCGCCAGCGCCAGCAGGCTGGTCTTGCCCCACCCGGCGCCGGCGGTGACCCGCAGCAGGCGCCCTCCCAGGGCCTCGCGCGCCACGGCGACGAGCGCCGCGCGCGCGATCGGCGCGCGGGGGGGTCGTGCGGGGACGAGCCAGGCCCGCGACGGGCGCGCCTCGGCCGGCGCGGCGGTCGTCGCGGCGGCGCCCGGGCGCCGAGGCGGATGCGGCATTTGGGCGCACGGTACCTGGGAGGCGGGCCCCTGCGAAATCCCCTCGTGTCAGTGAGTGGTGAGTGGGCGGCGGTGCCGGCGGTGAGTGACGTGCGCTACAAGGTCCCATCGGCCGGTCGGGGCCGATCGACTCGGCGCACCGTCGAGGCATTCCGCGACCCGGGAGGACGCAGTGTCCATCACCACCGAAGAGCTGATCCAGCAGCGGCTCGAGGAGGAGCGGAGGCGCCTCGCCGAAGAGCTCGGCGTGGAGCACGTCGAGCGCAAGCACCACGAGCGCCCGCAGGAGCACCGCTTCACCGCCTCGCAGCGGCCGCACACCACGGTGCTCTACGGCGGCCTCACCCTGAAGCACGAGCGCCTGATCCACGGCGCGCTCAAGGGCCTGGGCTACAACCCCGAGGCGCTCGCCTGCCCCGACGTCGCCGCCTTCCAGCTCGGCAAGGAGTACGGCAACAACGGCCAGTGCAACCCCACCTACTTCACCGTGGGCAACCTGGTCCAGCACCTGCAGAACGTCGAGAAGACGGGCATGTCCAAGCAGGAGATCGTCGACAGCTACGTCTTCGTGACCGCCGGCGCCTGCGGCCCCTGCCGCTTCGGCATGTACGAGGCCGAGTACCGCCTGGCGCTGCGCAACGCGGGCTTCGACGGCTTCCGCGTCCTGCTCTTCCAGCAGTCGGGCGGCCTGAACCAGGCCGGCGAGGCCGACGGCATGGAGCTGAACGCCGACTTCTTCCTCGCCTTCATCAACGCCCTCAACATGGGCGACGTCCTCAACGACGTCGGCTACCAGATGCGCCCGTTCGAGATCGAGCCCGGCGCGACCGACGCGGCGATGGACCAGGCGATGGAGACGCTGCACGACGTCTTCGCCTCCAAGCGCAACCACATGCTCGAGAGCCGCATGGGCGCCTTCCTGAAGGCCCTGCCGGCCGTGGGCGGCATGGCCGAGACCGCCGGCAAGTTCGCCGACGCGCTGGTCGGCCGCGACTACATCGACGCGCTCAAGGACGTGGCCGACACCCTGCGCACCGTGCGCATCGACCGCACCCGCGTGAAGCCGATCGTGAAGATCACCGGCGAGTTCTGGGCCCAGACCACCGAGGGCGACGGCAACTACAAGATGTTCCCGTTCCTGGAGCGCGAGGGCGCCCAGGTGCTGGTCGAGCCGGTCGGGACCTGGATCATGTACATGATCCACCAGGCCAAGCAGGGCAACCGGGACCGCCAGGGGATCAGCGCCGAGGAGGCCATGCCGGCCGCATGGCGCGTCGACAAGCGGGTCGCCGCCGACCTGAAGGCGCGCCGCAAGAACGCCGCCCTGTCGTTCGCCGAGGCCGTCTTCACGCGCGAGTGGAACCGCCTGCGCGAGGCGCTCGGGAACATCCCGCACGAGCTCACCGACCAATACGAGCTCCAGCGGATCGGCCACCCGATGTACAACTCGCGCGCCGGCGGCGGCGAGGGCCACCTCGAGGTCGCCAAGAACATCTACTACTCGAACAAGGACCTGTGCCACATGGTCCTGTCGCTCAAGCCGTTCGGGTGCATGCCCTCGACCCAGAGCGACGGCGTCCAGTCGGCCGTGGTCAACCAGTACAAGGACATGATCTACCTGCCGGTGGAGACCTCCGGCGAGGGCGAGATCAACGCGCACAGCCGCGTGCAGATGGCGCTCGGCGAGGCCAAGGTCAAGGCCAAGGACGAGATGGAGCGCGTCCTCGCCGAGACCGGCCGCACCCTGGACGAGGTCCGCGAGTACGCCGAGGCGCACCCGCAGCTGCAGGACCCGCTCTACAAGGTGCCCCACAAGAAGGGCGTGATCGGCACCGCGGCGTCCTTCGTCCACCACGTCGACGAGCTCATGAAGGCCGGCGCCCACGCGAAGACCGCCGTCCCGGCCGGGGCATAGGCATGGGCGTCCTCGACCACGAGCGCCTGTACATCGGGCTCGACGTCGGGTCCACGACGGTGAAGGCCGTCGTGGTGGACCCGGTCGCCGACAAAGTCCTCTGGCAGGACTACCAGCGCCACGACACCAAGCAGCCCGAGAAGTGCCTGGAGTTCCTCACGCGCATCGAGACCGACTTCCCGCTGCCGCATGACCGCTTCCGGGTCTTCATCACGGGCTCCGGGGGCAGCGGCATCGGCCCCCGGATCGGCGCCAAGTTCGTCCAGGAGGTCAACGCGGTCTCGATGGCCGTGGAGAAGCTCTACCCGGAGGCCGGCTCGGTCGTCGAGCTGGGCGGGCAGGACGCCAAGATCATCATCTTCAAGGAGGATCCCGAGACCGGGAAGAAGACCAAGATCCCGTCGATGAACGACAAGTGCGCCGGCGGGACGGGCGCGGTCATCGACAAGATCAACGCCAAGCTGAAGATCCCCGCCGACCAGCTCTGCGACATGGGCTACGACGACATCAAGCTGCACCCGGTGGCCGGCAAGTGCGGCGTGTTCGCCGAGACCGACATCAACTCGCTCCAGAAGATGGGCGTGCCGCCGGATCAGCTGATGGCCTCGCTGTTCGACGCGATCATCGGCCAGAACCTGTCCGTGCTCACGCGCGGCAACACGCTGCGCCCGCACGTGCTGCTGCTCGGCGGCCCGAACACCTACATCCGCGGCATGGTCGAGGCCTGGAAGCACGCCATCCCGCTGGTGTGGAAGGAGCGCAAGACGCCGCTGCCGGAGGGCGTCGACCCGAAGGATCTGATCAAGGTCCCCGAGAGCGCGCAGTACTTCGCCGCCCTGGGGGCGGTCGAGTTCGGGCTCGCCGAGGAGGACGGCGTCGGCGTCTACCGCGGCACCCAGAACCTGCGCCGCTACATCGACGTCGGCCGGATCGAGGAGAAGGCGGCCGCGGGCGGCAAGGGCCTCGCCGACGACCCGGCCGACCTGGAGGCCTTCCGGGAGCGCTACCGGATGCCGCGCTTCGACGAGGCGGTCTTCCAGCCCGGCGAGGAGATCGAGGTCTTCATCGGCCTGGACGGCGGCTCCACCTCCACCAAGGCGGTGCTGCTCGACAAGAACCGCAACGTCCTGATCAAGAGCTACCAGCTCAGCAAGGGCAACCCGATCGTGGACACGCAGGAGGTCCTCACCGAGCTCGAGGACAAGGTCCACGCTCAGGGCGCCACGATGAAGGTGATGGGCATCGGCACCACCGGCTACGCCAAGGACATCCTCAAGGACACCCTCGGGGCGGACGTGGCGCTGGTCGAGACCGTGGCCCACACCGAGTCGGCGCTGGCGTTCTACCCCGACACGGACGTGATCTGCGACGTCGGCGGCCAGGACATCAAGCTGATCATCCTGAAGAACCGCCAGGTCAAGGACTTCAAGCTCAACACGCAGTGCTCGGCCGGCAACGGCTACTTCCTGCAGTCCACCGCCGAGGGCTTCGGCTTCGACGTCAAGCAGTACGCCGACATCGCGTTCTCGGCCACGACGATGCCGATCTTCGGCTACGGCTGCGCGGTCTTCATGCAGTCCGACATCGTCGACTTCCAGCGCCAGGGCTGGCAGCCGCAGGAGATCATGGCCGGGCTGGCCGCCGTGCTGCCGAAGAACATCTGGCTGTACGTCTCCCAGATCCCGAACCTGGCCTCGCTTGGCTCGAACTTCGTGCTCCAGGGCGGTACCCAGCACAACCTGGCGGCGGTGAAGGCCCAGGTGGACTTCATCGAGTCGCGCTTCGCCGGCAAGGACGTCGACGTCAAGGTCACGGTCCACAAGCACTGCGGCGAGTCCGGCGCGATCGGCGCCGCGATCGAGGCGGTGCGCCTGTGGGAGAACGGCCGGCGGACGGAGTTCATCGGCATGGAGGGCGTGAAGGACATCTCCTTCATCACCCACCGCAACGAGGACACCCGCTGCTACTTCTGCAAGAACAAGTGCCTGCGCACCTTCATCGACGTCACCGTCGAGGGCTCGAGCATCGATGAGTCCGAGCGGCCGTCGAAGATCCCGCTCAAGCCCGGCGTCCGGCGCCTGATCGTCGGCAACTCGTGCGAGCGGGGCCTGGTCGAGGACGTCGACTCGATGCGGGTGATCAAGAAGGGGATGGACACCGCCAAGGAGTCCTACCCCAACTTCATGCAGATCGCCGCCGAGGCGGTCTGGCGCAGCACCAACCCGCCCAACGTCGCCGAGCCGCCGGCCAAGCGGGCCATCACGACGGCCCAGAAGACCCGCAACGCCCTCCTGCCCAACCGCGAGAAGCTGCGCATCGGCATCCCGCGGGTGCTCAACCAGTACTCGGTGAACCCGCTGTTCTCGGCCTATTTCGAGAGCCTCGGGGTCCTGCCGCAGAACCTGGTCTACTCGGGCTTCACGACCGAGGAGCGCTACAAGGCCGGCGCCAAGCGCGGTGCCATCGACCCCTGCTTCCCGAGCAAGGTCGGCATCCCCCACGTGCACGACCTGCTGTACCGGGTCCACGCCAAGAACCCGCTGGACATCATCTTCTTCCCGATGATCGACGCGATTCCGTCGACGCTGAAGAAGACCCAGGGGTGCCGCGCCTGCCCGACGGTCACCGCGACGCCGGAGGCGGTCAAGGCGGCCTTCACCAAGGAGAGCAACCTCTTCGACGAGATGGGGGTGCGCTACATCAACACCTTCGTCAACGTCGACGAGCCGCGCCTGCTCGAGAAGCAGATGTGGGACGAGTTCCAGGGCATCCTGGGGCTCACGCGGGACGAGCACCGGCGGGCGGTCGACGTCGGCTTCGAGGCGCTGGACACCTTCTACCGCGACCTGCGGGGCGCGGCGCGGGAGACCCTCGAGGAGCTCGAGCGCGAGGACCGGCTCGGCGTCGTGGTGCTCGCCCGGCCGTACCACAACGACCCGGGCATCTGCCACGAGATCCTGGACGAGTTCCAGAAGATCGGCTACCCGGCCTTCACCCAGGACAGCCTCCCGATCGACGACGACATCGTCTGGCGCCTCTTCGGCGAGGACGTCGAGGCCGGGCGCATCACCGAGCCGATGGACATCCAGGACGTCTGGAAGAACTCGTACTCGGAGAACACCAGCCGCAAGGTGTGGGCGGCGAAGTACACCGCCCGCCACCCGAACCTGGTGGCCCTGGAGCTGTCGTCCTTCAAGTGCGGGCACGACGCCCCGATCTACGCCACGGTCGAGGAGATCGTGCAGGACTCCGGGACGCCGTACTTCTGCTTCAAGGACATCGACGAGAACAAGCCGACGGGCTCGATCAAGATCCGCGTCGAGACGATCGGGTACTTCCTCCAGCGCTACCGCGAGGACATGGTGCGCGACCGCAAGAAGGCTCAGGACCTCGAGACCCGGATGGCGGAGTTCGAGCGCAAGCTGCGCGAGGAGATGGAGCGGGAGGTGAGCGTTGGCGCCGGTCGGTGAGGCCGCCAAGGTCGCGGCCAAGATCATGTTCGAGGTGTACCGGGAGGGCGGCTACGACCGCCGTTACCGGGTCGTGTACTTCACGGAGCTGAACGACCACAACCGCGACACGGAGCTGAACCGGTGCATCGCCGGCACCAGCTTCTACTCCTCGTTCCTGAAGGAGGAGACGCGCAAGGAGGCGCGGATCGTCATCAACAAGGTGCTCGAGCGGCTGAACGACGGGGAGGACATCTCCCCGGCACAGCTCGAGGCCGAGCTGGGTTCCCTCCTGGCCTGATCCCGTCCCCCCGTGCCGGCCGCCGAGGCCGGCACGGGCGGGTCCCAGCCGGAGCGCGGATCGGGTGATGCGCCGGCCCCTCCCGAATCGGGAAGGGCTCCCGGTTGCCCGCTTCGCTACGGTGGATCTCGCCGCCGGCCGGGCGCCGGCCGCGCCCATCCGACCCGACGAGGAGCACCGTGGACGTCACCGACGCGACCTTCGAGCGCGATGTCATCGAGCGCTCGCACGAGCAGACCGTGGTCGTGGACTTCTGGGCCGCGTGGTGCGGCCCCTGCCGCCAGCTGGCGCCGCTGATCGAGTCCGCGGTCGACAAGCGCGGGGACGAGGTCGTGCTCGCCAAGGTGGACATCGACTCCAACCCGAGCCTGGCCCAGAGCTTCCAGGTGATGAGCATCCCGGCCGTGAAGGCCTTCCGGGACGGCAAGGTCGTGGCCGAGTTCGTCGGCATGCAGCCGCCGGCGGCCGTCGAGGCCTTCCTCGATCGCGCGCTGCCCTCCGAGGTCGACCGGCTGGTCGCCCTGGGCGACGAGGCGTCGCTGCGCGACGCGGTGGCGCGGGACGCCGGCCACGCCGGCGCCCGGGTGGCGCTCGGGACGCTCCTGATGGCCGAGGGCCGCGCCGACGAGGTGGCCGAGGTGCTGGAGCCGGTCTCCTACGACCCGTCGGCCAAGGCGCTGCTCGCGCGGCTGCGCCTGGCCGGGGTGGACCAGCCCGACGTGCAGGCCGGCCTCGCGGCGCTCGAGCGCGGCCAGGTCGAGACGGGCCTCACCCACCTTCTCGACGCCGTCCGCGTCGCCGACCCGGCGCTGCGCGACGACCTGCGCGCCGCCATGCTCGGCATCTTCGGCGAGCTGGGCGAGCACCACCCGCTCACGATCCGCTTCCGCCGCCGGCTGGCCCAGGCCCTCTACTAAGTGTCGTGACCGCCGGCAAGTCGGCGGCGCTCCCGCTCTTCGCCGGCCTCGCCGCCGGCTACGAGCGGCGCGCCGCGGTCCTGAGCCTCGGCCAGGACCCCCGCTGGAAGCGCTTCCTGGTCGACCGCCTGCCCGTGGGTCCCGGCGATCACGTCCTGGACGTGGCCACCGGCACCGCGGCGGTCGCGGCCGAGCTGGTGGGCCGGCGCGGCTGCCGGGTGACGGGGATCGACCAGAGCCCCGAGATGCTCGCCGCCGGCCGGCGCCGGCTGGCCGAGCGCGGCCTGGACGGCGCCGTGGAGCTGGTCGCCGGCGAGGCCGAGCGGCTGCCCTTCCCCGACGCGTCCTTCGACGGGCTCACCGTGACGTACCTGCTGCGCTACGTGGAGGACCCGGCCGCGACCCTGCGCGAGCTGACCCGCGTGCTGCGGCCCGGCGCGACGCTCGCCAGCCTGGAGTTCGCCATGCCGGCGCGCCCGGCCGTGCGGGCGCTCTGGCGCTGCTACACCGGCCTGGTGCTCCCCGCGGCGGGCGCGCTGGCCGGCCCCGCCTGGTGGCGGGCCGGGCGCTTCCTGCACCGCAGCATCCCGGACTTCTACGCGCGGCACCCGCTGCCGGAGCTGCTGGCGCTCTACCGCGCGGCCGGGCTGACCGGCCTCCGCGTACGGCCGCTGAGCCTCGGCGGCGCGGTGGTCATCTGGGGGACCCGGGACCGGGAGGCCGGCGCTGCCTCCCGCCCGGAGCCGGATCAGCCGACCGGCTTCAGATAGCGGTCGCGGAGCTCCGAGAGCCGTCGCTCGTCGTCCTGCGAGAGCGTTCCGCCCTCGATCAGATGCTTGAGCATCTCCCGCAGCAGCTCCCCGTCGCGCGCATCGCCCTTCGCCGCCGAGACGGCGGCGTTCAGCTCCGCGACCTCCCGCAGCGCGTCGGCATACGGGTCGTAATGGATGTTCGGCACGGATTCCCTCCCCTCACGCCGGACCGGGCGGGGCCGCCGTCCGGACGGCCTCGCTCCCCTACGTCATCGCCCCGGAGGGGGTCCTGTCAAACGTCGGTCCGGCAGGCGGGGCAAAGGCCCCAGAAGGTGACGTCGGCCTCGTCCACGAGATAGCCGGCGTCCCGGTCGGGCTCCAGGCAGGGCGCCTCGCCCACCAGGCAGTCGACGTCCACCACCGCGCCGCAGGCGCGGCAGATCAGGTGGTGGTGGTTGTCGCCCACGCGGGCCTCGAAGAGCGCCGGACTGCCCGCCGGCTGGATGCGCCGCACCAGGCCCGCGTCGCCGAGCGCGCGCAGCACGTCGTAGACCGCCTGGATCGAGACCGTCCCCAGGCGGGCCCGCACCCCGGTCGTGATCGCCTCGACCGAGAGGTGGCCACCGGTCGCGAGCACCGCCATCGTCGCGAGGCGCGGTCCGGTGGCGCGAAGGCCGACCGCGCGCAGGCGCGCGGCGTCGACCGGATCGCGCGACGGCGGAAGGGTCGGCGCCTCGGCGTCCAGGGTCAGCTCCCCGAGACCGTGCCCGGCGCCAGGTCGGCCGCCGTGATCGTGCGCCGCTGGAAGTCGGAGGAGGTCAGGCCGCGCTCGAGCCGTGCGATCAGGGCGTTGGCGCGGCGCACCGCGGCCTGCGAGATGCGCTGGTTGATCCGCAGCTGGCGGGTGCTGAGCGTGACCTTCCCGTCGCCCTGGCCGGCCGGCGCGAGCTTGGTGACCGTGCGGGCCTGCGCGGTGGTCGACGGGGTGGCCGAGAGCACGGTGAGCCCCTCGAGCTTGTTGAGCGTGATCGCGTTGTCGCGGATGTCCCCGCCCGAGAGGCCGGCGTCCAGGCGCGCCTTGAGCGCGTTCGTGCGCCGGACCGCCGCCTGCGAGATGCGCTGGTTGATCAGCAGCTGGCCGATGGTGAGCTTCACGCGCGCGTCGCCGCCCTCCGCGGCCGGCTTGGTGACCACCGGGCGCGGGGACGCCGCGCCGAGCGGCGGCCGCTCGGAGGTGGCCGCCAGCTTGACGCCGACGTCGAAGGCGGCGCCGGTGAGGGCCTCGCCGCAGATGTCGCGCGTCTCGATGCCGGCGTCGAACCACGCCTGCACCGCGTTCGCGCGGCGGACCGCCGCCTGCGAGATGCGCTGGTTGATCAGGAGCTGCCCGGGCACGAGCTCGATGTTCACCGGCTCCTGCTCCTCGCCGCCCTCGCCCTCGGGGGCCGGGGCCGGCTCCTGGACCGCGGGGCCGGCGCAGAGCGGCGCGGCCGGGTCGCGGTCCTCCGGCCGGCCGACGAAGACCGCGCGGCTCGCCGAGGCGACCGCGCCGCGCGCGTCGGTGACCGTCAGCGTGATGGTGTAGCGGCCCGCGCCGGCGTAGGTGTGCACCGCCGTGGCGCCGGCGGCGGTCGAGCCGGCCTCGCCGAAGTCCCAGGCGTACTTCAGCGCGCCGCCCTGGGGGTCGCGCGAGGAGGCGGCGTCCACCGTCACCTTCAGCGGCGCGCCGCCCTGCACCGGGGTCGCCGTGAAGCGGGCGATCGGCGAGATGTTGGCGACCCGCCGCACGCGCTCGTTGAAGGTGTCGGCGACGAAGAGGTTGCCGTTGGCGTCGAGGGCGACCGCGCGCGGCGCGTTGAGCGAGGCGGCGCCGGCCTGGCCGCCGTCGCCGGCGAAGCCCGCCGCGCCGCTGCCGACCACCGTCGTGATCGCGCCGCCGGTCAGGTCGACCCGGCGGATCCGGTGGTTGGCCGTGTCGGCGACGTAGAGGTCGCGGTTCGCGTCGCCCGTGATGACGTCGAGCTCGAGGCCGACCGGGGAGGTCAGCTGGGCCTGGGACGCCGGCCCGCCGTCGCCCGAGAAGCCCGGCACGCCGGTGCCCGCGACCGTGGTGATCACACCGGACTGCTCGATCAGGCGGACGCGGTTGTTGTTCGTGTCCGCCACGTAGAGGGCCTTGCCCTCGGGGTCGTAGGCCAGACCGGAGGGCGCGTTGAGCTGGGCCGCCGTGCCGGGCCCGCCGTCGCCGGAGAAGCCGGCCGTGCCGGTGCCCGCGAGCGTGGCGATCGGGCCGCCGCCGAGGCTGATCGTCCGGATGCGGTGGTTGCCCGTGTCGGCCACGTAGAGCTTCGCGTTGCCGTCGGCGACGACCGCCGTCGGCTGGTTGAGCTGGGCCTGGGCCGCCGGGCCGCCGTCGCCGGAGAAGCCGGGCGAGCCGGTGCCGGCGAGGGTGGTGATGATCCCGGCGGTGTCCACCCGCCGCACGCGGTGGTTCCCCGTGTCGGCGATGTAGAGGTTGCCCTGGGCGTCGAGCGCGACGCCGGCCGGCTCGTTCAGCTGGGCCTGGGCCGCCGGGCCGCCGTCGCCCGAGTAGCCCGGGGCGCCGGTGCCGGCCACGGTGGTGATCACGCCCGCGGTGTCGACCCTGCGGATGCGGTTGTTCTGGCGGTCGACGATGTAGAGGCCCGGGTTGGCCGCGGTGGCGCCGCCCGGCGGGTCGACGTCGAGGCCGGTCGGCGAGTCGAGCTGGGCCGCGACCGCGGCGCCACCGTCGCCGGCGAACCCGGCCGTGCCGGTCCCGGCAACCGTGGCGATGGCCTGGGTGGCGTTGACCGCCGTCGCGCTGGCCGCCAGCAGCGCCAGCAGCACCGCGGCGACGATCGCCCCGGCGAGGCCGAGCAGGGCACGGCGGCGCCGGCGGCTCCTGGCCGGCCCGTCCCCGTCGGCATGCCGCATGCGTCTCATGGTCTCCGATCGCGTGGCGCACGGTCCGGGTGGTGACCCGAAAGGCGAGCGCACCGGTGGGTATCAGCCGGGCGCGCCCTTGTCCATCCCGGTCGGCGCTCGGAGCGGGCTTCGGGTGCGCTCCGCGAGCCCCGCTAGGCTGGCCGCGCGGCCGTGATCGCGCACCTCGACATCGACGCGTTCTTCGCCGCGGTCGAGCTGCACCGGCACCCCGAGCTGCGCGGGCGGCCGGTGGTGGTGGGCGGCGACCCGCACGGCCGGGGCGTGGTCGCGACGGCGAGCTACGCCGCGCGCCGCTTCGGCATCCGGTCGGCGATGAGCTGCGCCGAGGCGCTGCGCCGCTGCCCGGACGTCGTGTTCATCCGGCCGGACATCGGCCACTACCGCGAGTGGTCGGCGCGGGTCTGGGAGCTGGTGCGCGACCGGGTGCCGCGGGTCGAGGTGGTGGGCCTCGACGAGGGCTACCTGGAGCTGCCCGAGGGCCCGCCGGAGGAGGCGGCACGCGGGCTGCAGGCGGCGGTGGCGCGCGAGGTGCGGCTGTCGGTCTCGCTGGGCGTCGCGACCTGCAAGGTGGTCGCCAAGATCGCCTCGGACCGCGACAAGCCCGGCGGGGTGACCTTCGTGCCCGCCGGCGGCGAGGCGGACTTCCTGGCGCCGCTGCCGCTGCGGGCGCTGCCCGGCGTGGGCCCGCGCACCGCGGAGCGGCTGACCGGCGCCGGCATGACGACGATCGGCGACCTGGCCGCGCTGACCGACGAGGCCCTGGCGGCACTGGTCCCGGGCAGGTGGGGCGACGACCTGCGCCGGCGGGCCCGCGGGATCGACCCGCGCCCGGTGGCCGACCAGCCGGCCGAGCGGATCTCGATCTCCACCGAGCGCACCTTCCCGCGCGACGTCTCCGACCGGGCCGAGCTCGAGGCCCGCGGGCGCGAGATGGCCGGCCAGCTCGCCGACGCGCTGCGCGGCCGCGGCCGGGCCGCGCGGACGATCACCGTGAAGCTGCGCTACGCCGACTTCAGCACGGTCACCCGCGGCGCGACGGCGCCGGGGGCCACCGACGACGCGACGGTGATCTGGGAGACCGCGCGGGCGCTCCTGGCGCGCGCCCTGGGCGAGCGGCCCGGCGCCCTCCGCCTGCTCGGCATCGGCGCGTCCGGCCTGGGCGCCGAGCCGCAGCTCCGGCTCTTCTGACCCGGCCCGCGGTCGGCTACCGTCCGGCGATGGCCGACCGGCCCGAGACGGCGCTCCTGGACCGGCTGGCCGTGGCCCTTGCGGCCGCGCGCGCGGTCCTCGAGCGGCGCGCCCGGACCCTCGACGACCTCAACGTCTTCCCCGTGGCCGACGGCGACACCGGCACCAACATGCTGGTGACGGTCCGCGCCGTCGAGCGGGCCGGCCGGGAGTGCGCCGAGGCGCCCTGGGCGGCCCGGTGCGAGACCCTGTCGCGCGCGGCGCTCCTCGCCGCCCAGGGCAACAGCGGGATGATCCTCTCCCAGCTCGTGCGCGGCGCCGCCGCGGCGCTGGCCGAGCCCGGGCCGATCGACGGGCCGCGCGCCGCGGCCGTCCTTCGCGGCGCCTCGGACGCCGCGGACCGCGCGGTGCGGCGACCGGTGGAGGGCACGATGCTCACCGTCGCCCGCTGGATGGCCGACGGCGCCGAGGCGGCCGGCCCGGAGGCCGGCATCGTGGAGACCCTGGACGCCGCCGTCGAGGCCGGGCGCCGGGCGGTCGCCGCGACCACCGACATGCTCCCGGCCCTGCGCGCGGCCGGGGTGGTCGACGCCGGTGGGCTCGGGGTGCTCGTCCTCGTGGAGGGGCTCGCCGCCGCGCTCGCCGGGCGCGAGCCGCCGGGGGCCGGGCCCGAGGCCGACGGCCCGCCTCCGCCGGCCGACCACGCGCCCTCGCGGTACCGCTACTGCACGAGCTTCCTCGTGGAGGGGCCGCTCGACCTCGCCGCCCTCGAGGCCGCGATCGCGCCCCTGGGCGACAGCCTGCTGGTGATGGGCGACGAGCGCCGCGCCAAGGTCCACGTCCACACGGACGCGCCGGAGCGGGCGGTGGCCGCGGCCGCCGCGCACGGAGCGATCGGGGCGCCGTCGGTGCAGGACATGCGCCGCCAAGAGGCCGAGCGCGCGGCGCGGCTGGCGCGGCCGTCGGCTCCGCGCTCGCGCTGCGCGGCGCTCTGCCTGGTCGAGGGCGCGGGAATCGCGGTCCTGGCGCGCGGCCTGGGCGCCGAGGTGCTCGAGGTGCCGCCCGGCGAGGCGCCCGGGGAGGGCGCGCTCGTGGCCGCCCTGGCCGCGCTCGGGGCGCCCGAGGTCGTGCTGCTCGCGGCCCGGCCGGACCTGACCCACGTCCTCGAGCAGACGGCGGCAGCGGTGCCCGGAGCGGCCGCGGTGGTGCCGGCGGCCTCCGCGCCGGCGGCGCTGGCGGCCCTGGTGGCGCTGGACCCCGAGCTCGGCGCCGCCGAGAACGCCGCGGCGATGGCCGGCGCCTGCGCCGGCGTGCGCGCCGGCGCAGTCGACGCCGACGGCGTCCGGCTCGACGGGGAGCCGCTCGTCCCGGCCGGCGGCCTGCGCGAGGGGGTGGTCCTGCTGCTCACCCGGGTCCCGGAGGCCGAGCTCGTCACCGTGCTGATCGGCGCCGGGGCCGGCGTGGCCCCGGAGGAGGTCGAGGCCTGGGTCCGCGAGGCGCTCCCCGGCGCCGAGGCCGAGGCGCACGAGGGCGGCCAGTCCGCGCCGGCCCTCCTGGTGGGGATCGAGTGATGGACCCGTCCCGGCGCCTCGACGCGGCCTCGACCGCGCTGCTGACCGACTCGGGCGTCGACCTCCCGGCCGCACTGCGCCCGGCCAACTGGCGGGTGGTGCCGCTGTCGATCGTCTTCGGCGACGAGTCGCTGCGCGACGGCATCGACCTCGACGCCGCGACCTTCTACCGCCGGCTGGCCGCGGCCGATCGCCTGCCGACCACCGCCCAGCCGTCCATCGAGGACCTGGCCACCGCGATGCGCGCCGCGCTCGAGCGCTTCGAGAGCGTGGTCGCGCTGCACCTCTCCGAGAAGCTCTCGGGCACCGCGGAGGCCGCCCGGGCCGCCGCCCGCGCCGTCGGCGAGGACCGCGTGATGGTGCTGGAGAGCGGCGCGGCGTCGCTCGCCCTCGCCCTGCTCTGCCTGCGGGTGCAGGCCCGGCTCGAGGCCGGCACCACGGCCGGGGAGCTGGCGGCGGCGGTCGAGGCCCTGCGGGCGGCACAGCGCACGGCCATCTCCCCGGAGACGCTCGAGTACCTGCAGCGCGGCGGACGCATCGGGCGTGCGCAGGCCGTGGCCGGGTCGCTGCTGCGGGTGCGGCCGATCCTGGTCATCGAGGACGGCGAGGTCGCGGCGGGCGGGCGGGTGCGCGGCGCCGGGCGCGTCGTGCCCGCCCTGGTGGACCTGGTGACCCGCTCGACCGACGCGGACCGGGTGCTGCGCTGCGCCTACGCCCACGCCGAGAACCCCGAGGCGGCGGCGGCGCTCGAGGCCGCCGTGACGGCCGTGCGACCGCGGGCGCGCACCGAGGCCGTCTGCGACGTGGGCCCGACGGTCGGCACGCATATCGGCCCCGGCGCCTTCGCCGTCACCTTCGTGCACGACGCGCTGGACGGCTGAGGGCGCCCGCCCGGGCGCTCAGCCCGACTCCGCCCCCTTGTAGCCGACCTCGGTCTGGCACCGCTTCGCCTCGCGCAGCATCGCTGCCTCGTCGGCCGCCTTGAGCTCGTCGGAGTACTTGGCCACGCCCTCGGCGTCGCCGTCGGCCGCCGCCTGGAGGAAGTCGGCCACGGTGCCCATGAGGGTGGCCTGCTCGCGCGCGAGGCGCTCGACGCAGGCGTGCGCGACGACCTGATCGACCTTCGCGAGCACGGCCGCGGACCCCTGGTGCAGGCGCGCGGCGCGCTGCCTCAGCTCGGCCGGGCCGAGGCTGCCGCCCTGCACCTCGGAGAGCGTCGCGGCGTAGTCGTTCACCAGGTTCACGAGCTGCTGCGAGGCGGCGGCGGTCGCCGCGTCCGTGGCCGGCGCGTCGCCGGTCGTTCCGGCCGGCGCGGTCTGCTCGACCGTCGTCGCCTCGGGCGACTCGGCCGCGTCGTCGCCTCCGCCGCCGCAGCCCGCCAGCGCGATCGCGCCGGCGGCGGCCAGCGCCGCCAGGCGCCCCATGCCCTTCGTCGCCCGCCTCACGGGCGCAGCAGGATCTTGACCGCGCCGTCCCGCTTCTTCTGGAAGGCCTCGTAGGCCTGCGGCGCCTCGGCGAGGGGGTTCCGGTGCGTGGCGAACCCGTCGACGCCGAGCGGGTCGTCGTCGGTGAGCAGCGGGAGGATGTCGTCCACCCAGCGGCGCACGTTCGCCTGGCCCATGCGCACCTGAACCTGTTTGTCGAAGAGGGTGAACATCGGCATCGGGTCGGCCATGCCGCCGTAGACGCCGATGATCGAGAGCGTGCCGCCGCGGCGCACCGCGTCGATCGCGGTCGTGAGCGCCGGGAGCCGGTCGACGCCGGCCGTCTCCATCACCTTGGCCGCCGCCGCGTCGGGGAGCAGCCCGGTCATGGCGTGGAGCAGCTTCCCGACCGGCGCCCCGTGGGCCTCCATCCCGACCGCGTCGATCACCGCGTCGGGACCGCGGCCGTCGGTCATCTCGCGAAGCGCCTCGGCGACGTCGTCGTGCTCGCGGGCGTCCACCACCTCGACGCCGCGTTCGCGGGCGCGCGCCAGGCGCTCGGGGACCAGGTCCACGCCGATCACGCGCTCGACGCCGCGCTCGAGCGCCACCCGGCAGGACATGTCGCCGATCGGACCGAGCCCGAGCACCGCCAGCGTCGAGCCGCCGCCGTTGGTCACGCCGGCGTACTCGACGGCCTGCCAGGCCGTCGGCAGCACGTCGGAGAGGTAGACGAAACGGTCGTCCGGCGGTCCGTCCGGGACCTTCACGGGACCGAAGTCGGCGTGGGGCACGCGCAGGTACTCGGCCTGGCCGCCCGGCACCTCGCCGTAGAGCTTCGTGTAGCCGAACAGGGCCGCCCCCTTGCCCTGGTCGCGCACCTGGGTGGTCTCGCATTGGGAGTGGAGCCCCTGGTCGCACATGAAGCAGCTGCCGCAGGCGATGTTGAACGGCACGACGACGCGGTCGCCCGGCCGCAGCCCGGTCACCGCCGACCCGACCTCCTCGACGACCCCCATCGGCTCGTGGCCGAGGATGTCGCCCTCGCCCATGAACGGCCCGAGGACCTCGTAGAGGTGGAGGTCGGAGCCGCAGATGCCGCTCGAGGTGACGCGGATGATGGCGTCGGTCGGCTCCTGGATCCCCGGATCGGGGACCGTCTCGACGCGCACGTCGCGCTTGCCGTGCCAGGTCACCGCCTTCATCGGGCTCCTCCTCGTCGCGGCCGCGGCCGGGGCGGGCCGCCGAGAAGAGGGGTGCCCGACCGGCTCAGGACGAAACCGGCGCGGGTGGAGCGCGACGCCGGCGCGACCGGACGGCCGCGCCGGCGTGGAGCGTTCCGAGAAAGCCGCTAGAAGGGCAGGTCGTCGTCGGAGGCGCCGCTCGCGGCGCCCACCGCCACCGGCTCGGCGGCGATGCCGCCCCCGGCGTCCACGCCATCCCCGCCCTCGCGGCGCGAGTCGAGGAAGAACAGGTCGTTCGCGATCACCTCGACGCTCTGCCGGCGGGTGCCGTCCTGCGCCTGCCACTCGCGCCAGGAGAGGCGCCCGTCGACGCCGATGCGCCGGCCCTTGGACAGGTATTGCACGGCCGTCTCGGCCTGCCGGCCGAACACCGTGACGTCGAAGTAGTTGCTCTTGTCGCCCCAGCTGCCGTCCTCGGTGCGGGCGCGGCTGCTGACGGCGAGGCGGATGCTGCAGATCCCGTCGCCGCTCGGAAGCTGGCGCAGCTCGGGGTCGCGGGTGAGGCGTCCCACCAGGGTGACGCGGTTCAGGTCGGCCGACATGCCGGGCCTCCTCGGGTTCGTGCGTCTGTCCCGGCCATCCTGACGGCCGCACCGGACACCACTCAGCCCCGAAGCGTCACGGGATCGCGCCGCCGCCGCACCGGAGCGCGCGGCGGCCGATCCTCGAGACCTCAGCCCAGGCGGCCGGCCGTGACCGCCGACCGGCGGCGCGCCACGGCGCCCGCGCGGTGGGCGGGCAGGTAGGTCTTCTCGACGTAGTCCTGCACCATCCGGTGGCTGGTGAACTGCCCGCCGACGCGGATGATCGACCGTCGCATCATGGCCAGCCAGCCGGTCGGGCGGCCGTCGAGGTCGCGCGCGTAGTAGCGCGGCACCACCTCGCGCTCGAGCAGGCCGTAGAGCGTCTCGCCATCGACCTCGTCGTCGTCGCCCCCGCTCCCGTCGGCGGCCGCGATCGCCCAGCCGCAGGTGGGGTCGTAGGCCTCGGGCCACCAGCCGTCGAGGATCGACAGGTTCAGGACGCCGTTCATGGCGGCCTTCATGCCGCTGGTCCCGGAGGCCTCCTGGGGCCGGCGCGGGGTGTTGAGCCAGACGTCGACGCCCTGCACCAGGTGGCGGGCCAGGTCCATCTCGTAGTCCTCGAGGAAGACCAGGCGGCCGCCCATCAGGCGCGAGGCGCGCAGCACCAGCTGGATCAGGCGCTTGCCGCCCTCGTCGGCCGGGTGCGCCTTGCCGGCGAAGACGAACTGCACCGGGCGGTCCGGGTCGCCCACCAGGGCGGCCAGCCGGGCCGGGTCGCGCAGCAGCAGGTCGGCGCGCTTGTAGGTGGCGAAGCGGCGCGAGAAGCCGATCGTGAGGATGTCGGGATCGAGCCGGCTCGGGGTCCCGCGCTCGGCCGCGAAGGCCGCCAGGGACTCCTTCTGGGCCCGGTGCGCCCCCCACAGCTCCACGTCGGAGATCGTCGCGGCGCGCTCCCAGCGGTCCTCGCCGTGGGCGGCCGCCGGGCGGATGCCGTAGGTCGCGAAGAGGCGGGCCATCTCGGGGCCGAGCCAGGTGCGCCCGTGCACGCCGTTGGTCACCGCGCCGATCGGCACGGCGTCGACCGGCCGGTCGGGCCAGAGGGCGCGCCACATCTCGCGGGAGACCTCGCCATGCAGCTCGCTGACGCCGTTCGCGAAGCGGGCGGTGCGGAGCGCCAGGACGGTCATCCCGAAGCACTCCTCGTCGGCCGCGATCCGCCCGAGGCCGAGAAGCTCGCGGTCGGCCAGGCCGATGGCCAGGGCGTGCGGGCGGATGTAGCGCAGCACCAAGTCGGCCTCGAACTGCTCGTTGCCCGCCGGCACCGGGGTGTGGGTGGTGAAGACCGTCGAGTTGCGGACGGCGTCGAGCGCGTCGGCGAGCGGCTCGCCGATGGCGACGCGATCGCGCAGGCGCTCCACCGCCAGGAAGGCCGAGTGGCCCTCGTTGATGTGGAAGACCGTGGGCTCGAGGTCGAGCAGGTCCAGCGCGCGGGCGCCGCCCACGCCGAGGAGGATCTCCTGGCGGATGCGCATCTCGCGGTCGCCGCCGTAGAGCCGGCCGGTGATCGCCCGGGCCTCCGGCGAGTTGGACGGCACGTCCGAGTCGAGCAGGAACAGGGGGATGCGGCCCACGGGCAGGCACCAGATCCGCGCGCGGACCTCCTCGCCGTCCAGGTCGACCGATACCTCGAGGGGAGCGCCGTCGTCGTCGCGCTCGAGCAGCAGGCCCATGCGCTCGGGGTCGTTGGCCGGGTAGCTCTCGGTCTGCCAGCCCTCCGCGTCGAGACCCTGGCGGAAGTAGCCCTCGCGGTAGAAGAGCCCCATCGCGACCAGCGGCACGCCGAGCTCCGAGGCCGACTTCAGGTGGTCGCCGGACAGCACGCCGAGGCCGCCGGAGTAGAGCGGCAGGCTGGCGTCCAGGCCGTACTCGCACGAGAAGTAGGCGACCAGCATGTCCGAGGCGCTCGCGTCGCGGGCGAACCAGCCCGGGTCGTCCATCTCGCGCCGGAAGCGCGCGTGCACCCGGGACAGCTCGGCGACCAGCGGCTCGTCGGCCGCGGCGCGCTCCAGGCGCTCCGCCCCCAGCTCGGCCAGGAGCCCGGCCGGGCTGTGCTCGACCCGCCGCCAGATCGCCCGGTCGAGGCGGGCGAAGAGCGCCCGCGCGTCTGGATTCCAGGTCGTCCAGGCGTTCGCGGCCAGCTCGCCGAGCGCGGCGAGCCGCGGAGGAAGCGGAACGGCGATCCGGGGACGGCGATCAATCATCGGGGGGGTCCTTGGGCCGTGGGTGGAGACGCGGGTCGGACGACGGGCCACGCGGCGCGCACGCCGGGCCGCGCACCCGGGCACACACCTCTCATCGAGATCTGAACGCCACGGAGAAGGGTGGCGGTACACGCGGTCGGCGCCGACCCCAGGAGGTGGGGTTCGCGCGCCTGGCCGAAGGTCCAGCGGGCAGGCGGCAGGCCTAGCCGGGACCCCTCCGAATGATTGCGGACGCAGGTCGGTTTGGCCATCACACCCCCCCGCCCGCGGATTGCCAAAGGGCGCCGAGGGCGGCCCCCGCGGCGGCCAGATCCTCCTCGAGGACGGCCAGCGCGTCGGACAGGCGGCGCGGCTCGCGGCCCACCGCCAGCGCCGCCGTGAGGCCCATGCGCCGGATCGCCCCCGGGCGCAGCGCCACCTGCCCGCACAGCGCGACGCAGGGGACCCCCGCGGCGGCGCACGCGCCGGCCACGGCCGACACCGCCTTGCCGGCGGCGCTGCTCTCGTCGAGGCGCCCCTCGCCGGTCACGCACAGGCCGGCGCCCTCCAGCCGCTCCGCGAAGCCGATCGCGTCGAGCACCAGCACCGCGCCGGGCGTGAGCCGGGCGCCGAGCAGGGCCGCGAGCCCGCCGGCCGCGCCGCCGGCCGCGCCGGCGCCGGGCAGGGCCTGCAGGTCGACGCCGGTCGCCTCGCGGATCACCCCGGCCAGGCGGGCCAGGCCGGCGTCCAGGCGCGCGACCGCGTCGGGGCCGGCGCCCTTCTGCGGCCCGTAGACGTGGGCGGCCCCCCCGGGCCCGTGGAAGGGATTGCGCACGTCGCACGCCACCTCGATCGCCACCCCGTCCAGGCGGGGGTCGCGCCCGGAGAGGTCGAGGCGGGCCACCCGCCCGAGGTCGGCGCCGACTCCGGCCAGCTCGTTGCCCTCGGCGTCGAGCGCCCGCACGCCGAGCGCCCGCGCCAGGCCGAGGCCGCCGTCGGTGGTCGCGCTGCCGCCGAGGCCGATCACCACGCGCCGGACGCCCAGGTCGAGCGCCGCCCGAATCAGCTCGCCGGTGCCGTAGGTGCTGGTGCGCTCGGGGTCGCGCTCGCCGTCGGCCAGGCGCTCGTAGCCCGACGCGCGCGCCAGCTCGACCACGGCGGTGCCGCCGCGGATCTGGCCCACCTCGGCCTCGATCCGCCGGCCCAGGGGGTCGGCCACGGTGAAAGACCGGCGCACCCCGCCGGCGGCCTCCACCAGCGCGTCCAGCGTGCCCTCGCCGCCGTCGGCGACCGGCGCGAGGCGGGTCTCCACCCCGGTCGCGGCCAGGCGCAGGCCCGCCCCGATCGCGCGCGCCGCGGCCGGCGCCGCCAGCGCGCCCTTGAAGGGCGCCGGCGCGACGACGATCGGCCTCAGAGCCTCCCTTGCGCTCATCCCCGCCGCCGGGGCAGGTCGATGGCCAGGAAGTCGATCAGCGCCTCGTGGAAGCCGTCGGCGTCGCGCGTCGCGCGCTCGCGCGCCAGCAGGGCGGCGTCGTCGCCGACGATCAGCCGGAAGGGCGTCTCGGGGTCCTCGGCGGCGCGCACGATCGCCGCGGCGACGAACGCGGGCGGCACCTCGTAGCGGCGACGCCACTCCAGGAAGCTCTCGCGCAGGTCCGCGGCCAGGCCGGCGTAGGGGCCGCCGTCGGCGGTCAGCGCGCTCGTGCGCCGGATGGCCGCCGAGAAGCCGGTCGCCACCATGCCCGGCTCGACCATCACCACCCGGACGCCGAAGGGCCGGCACTCGAGCGACAGCGCCTCGGACAGGCCGTGCAGCGCGTGTTTGCTCGCGTGGTACATGCCGACCAGCGGGTTGGCGAAGTGGGCGCCGATCGACGAGACGTTCACGATCGCGCCCCGCCCGGCGCGGCGCATGCCGGGGAGGACGGCCTGGATGGCGGCGGCGGCGCCGAAGAGGTTGGTGTCGAACATCGCACGGGCCGCGTCGAGGTCGACGTCCTCCACCGGGCCGTGGACGCCGTAGCCGGCGTTGTTGACCAGGCAGTCCAGGGGGCCGCCGGCGAAGCGCTCGGCCGCGGCGACGCCGGCCCGCACGGCCTCGCGGTCGGCCACGTCGAGC
>JAWVEV010000057.1:0-3614 GCA_033856535.1 Miltoncostaeaceae bacterium
GAGCGCCCGCCGCACGCGCCCGACGAGCGCCTCGACGATCGCGTGCTCATAGGAGGCCGCCAGGTCGGCGGCGCGGCGCTTCGTCTCCGACTCGCCGAGGTCGCGCACGGCGTAGAGCAGCGCCGTCTTGAGCCCCGCGAAGGAGAAGTCGAGGCCGCCGACGCGCTCCGCGGTCGGGAACTTGAACGCGGCGGGGTCGCCGTCCTGCGCCAGCCGCGACAGGGCGGGGCCTCCCGGGTAGCCGAGGCCCAGCAGACGGGCGCCCTTGTCGAAGGCCTCCCCCGCCGCGTCGTCGAGCGTCTGGCCGATCACCTGGAAGCCGCCCGGCTCGGTGACGTGCGTCATCAGCGTGTGGCCGCCGGAGGCGATGAGGCACAGGAACGGAGGCTCCATCGGGTCCGGCGCCAGGTAGTTCGCGGCCACATGGCCGTGCAGGTGGTCGACGGCGGCGAGCGGCAGCCGGCGGGCGGCCGCCAGCGCCTTCGCGGTCGCCACGCCGACAAGCAGCGCGCCGACCAGCCCGGGGCCCTGCGTCACCGCGACGAGCTCGACGTCGTCGAGCGTGGCGCCCGCGCGCACGAGGGCGTCGTCGACGACCGCGTTCACCAGCTCGAGGTGGTGCCGGGACGCGATCTCCGGCACCACTCCGCCGAACCGGTCGTGCACCCCCTGGGAGGACACCACGTTGGCGAGGATCTCCCCGGCGCTCGTGATCACGGCGGCGCAGGTGTCGTCGCAGCTGGTCTCGATCGCGAGGATCACGCCACTTGAGCGTTCGGCACGTCCTCGAGCGAGCCGCGCAGCGTCGCCGGGGTGCGCCACATGATCACGGCGTCCTCCCCGTTGTCCTGGTAGTAGCGCCGCCGGACGCCCGCCCGCCGGAAGCCGAAGCGCTCGTAGAGCGCCATCGCGGCCTCGTTGGACCGGCGCACCTCGAGCGTGTACCGGGCCCGGGGGTCGGCCACCCGGGCGAGCAGCGCGTCGAGCAGCGCCGAGGCGACGCCCTCGCGGCGCCGGCCGGGGTCGACGGCGACGTTCATCACGTGCCACACGGCGTCGTAGCTGGAGCAGATCAGGTAGCCCACGAGGCGCCCGCTCCCGGCCTCGCCGGCCTCGGCGCCGGAGCCCTCCGCGGGGGCGTCCCGGTCGAAGGCCGCGAGGCAGATGCCGGAGGGCTTCGACAGCTCCAGCACGAACATCGCGAGCGACCAGGGCGCCGGGAAGGCGCGCCGCTCGATGCCGACGAGCGTCGGGAGGTCGGAGTAGACGAGTCGTCGGATCTCGAGGGTCATCTGTCGCGCGGGACTGCGTCTGGCTCGCGGAGGTTGTGCGGGAGCAGCCCGTCGAGGTCGGCCGGCTCGCCCAGGGCGCCGAGCCGGCACACCTGCACGGCTGCGATGCGGTGCTCGGGGGCGTCGTCGGGCGGAACCTGCGACCCGAGAGCCTCCAATTGCGCTCTGTAGCGTACCGCCCCGTCGCCCACCGCCAGAGCGCCCGGGCCGACCCCTCCGAGGTGCCCGGCAAGGGCCTCGGGCGCCACGACGCCGGGTGCCAGGACCGTGTCGCGGCCGTCCGCGTACGCGGCAACGAAGACCTCTCCGCGGCGGGCGTCGATCACGCCGACGACGATCCGGCCGGGCGCCTCGGCGCCGCGGGCGAGAGCTGCGAGCGAGGAGACGCCCACGACGGGGATCCCGTGCGCCTGGGCGAGCCCCCGCGCCGTGGCGATCCCGATCCTCAGCCCGGTGAACCCTCCCGGCCCGAGGCCGACCGCCAGCCGGTCGACGTCCCGCCATCCGCAGCCGGCGAGCGCGAGCAGCCGGGCGGCGTGGTTCGGCCGCCCGCCCGGCGGCGGGTCGTCGCGCGCCTCGATCGCCTCGCGGCCAGGGCCCGCAAGCGCCACCGTCGTGGCGGCCGTCGCGGTGTCCATGCCGAGGATCACGGCTGCACCCGCACGCGCCGCCGGTCGCCGCCGGCGTGCTCGAGGGACACGCGGTGCGATATCGCCCGGCCGCCGAGCATCGCTTCGCTCTCGGCGCGCTCCGGCCATTCCACGAAGGTCACGACGTCGTCCCCGAAGTAGGGGTCCAGCAGGCCGGGGTCCTCGCCGGAGAGCCCGCCGAGGCGATAGAGGTCGAGATGCGCGACCGGCCCGCCCGCTCCCTCGTGCAGGACGCCCACGACGAACGTGGGCGACGTGACGGGCCCCTGCACGCCGAGCGCGCGCAGCGCGCCCCGCACGAAGGTCGTCTTGCCGGCGCCCAACTCGCCCGAGACCAGCACCACCTCCCCGGGCGACAGGCTCCCGGCCAGCTCCGCGCCGGCCCGCTCGGTCGCCTCCGCCGAGCCGCTCTCCAGCTCAGCCGGCATCCCGCAGCGGGCCGCGCCCGCGCTGCCCGATGCGCAGCCCCGCGCCGGCCAGCAGCAGGCCCAGCCCGGCCGTCGCGACCAGGCCCGGCTCGGCGCCCGTCTCGGCCAGCCGGGCAGTGGCGGACGAGCCGTCCTCGCGCTCTCGAGCGGAGGGACCGCCGGCGAGGTGCACCGGCGGCTCGTCGCTGAGCGTCGAGTCGGTCCCGGGGTCCTGCGCCGCCGCCGGAGCGGCGGCGATGGAGGTGATGACGGCGGCGCCCACGGCCGCCCGGAGCGACCGGGTCCACACCCTCCGGAGCCTAGCTCAGGCAACCGGGCCGGCCGGTAGCGTGACCGCGGGTGAGCCCTCCCGTCGCCGATACCGGGACGCCCGCGCCCGCGGCGTCCGGCGGGGACGTCCGCGCGCGCCTCCGGGCGCTCTTGCATGGCTCCGAGACGGCGAAGGCGGCCGGGCTCGCGGCGGCCACCATGGCGGCGAACCTGATCGCCGTCGTCTTCACGGTCATCTTCACGCGCCTGCTCGGCGCCGACGACTACGGCTCGCTGGCCGCGCTGCTGAACCTCTCGGTGATCCTGTTCGTGCCCGGATCCGCCATGCAGGTGGCCGCCGCGCGCGCCGGGACGCTCGGGTCCCTGGGCCGCGGCGGGGATCTCGCCGCGACGCTGGCGCGCTGGGAGCGGAACCTCCTCGCCGGGGCGGCGGCGCTCACGGCCGTCGCCGTCGTGGCGCGCGAGCCGCTCGCCTCCCTGCTGAACGTCCAGCAGACCTGGGCCGCGGCCGCGGTGCCAGGCACGGCCGTCCTGTGGCTGCTGCTGTCGGTGCAGCGCGGGCTCCTGCAGGCCGCACAGGCCTACCGGCCGGTGGGCCTGAGCATCGTCCTCGAGGCGCTCGGTCGCCTCGCGGTCGGCCTGGCGCTGGTGCTCGCGGGCGCGGGGGTCACCGGGGCATACCTCGGGACGGTCGCCTCGCTCGCCATCGCGGCCGTCGCCCTGGCGATCGTGCTGCGGCGACGGCTGGGCCCGCCGGCGCGCGACGCCGCGGCCCATCCGCTGCGGGCGCTGGCGGCCGGCGCGGCGCTCCCCATCGCGGCGCTCACGCTCGTCGCGGCGCTGCAGAACGTCGACGTGATCATGGCCAAGCACGTCCTCGAGGACGACCCGGCGGGCGTGTACGCGGCGACCGCCGTGGCGGCCAAGGCCGTCGTGTGGATCGCCGTGGGAATCGGCCTGTGGGTGCTGCCGGA
>JAWVEV010000058.1:0-6150 GCA_033856535.1 Miltoncostaeaceae bacterium
GCGCGCCGCCGGCCAGCTGCAGGCGCACCTCCAGCGGTCCGAGCACCGCCGAATGCAGCACGAAGCCGGCGCGGGCATCCCGCTCGCCGTCGGCAGACGTCTCACCCTCGACGTCCTCCTCCGTCCCGTGCCGAGGCGCCTCCGGCGGCGCGTGCAATTGGAGGGCGACCAGCTCGCCCCCCGGCAGCGCGATGCCGCCCCCCGGCGGTTGGAGCGCCGCGGCGATCCGGACCAGGTCGCCGTCGCCCGAGGTCGCGAGCGCGCCCGCCAGCCCCGCCCGCGAGGCTCCCTCGGCGCCACCCTCGCCGGCGGCCTGACGCAGGCGCAGCAGGATCTCGCCGCGCTCGGCGCCGGCGACGGTCAGGGCGAGGGTCTGGCCCACGGCCAGCCCGGCGGGCAGCCGCGCGGCCAGCAGCGCGCCGGCGAGCGCGATCACCCCGCGGCCGCCATTTGCCGGCGCCTCGACCACGCGGGCGACCACCTCGGCGCCGGCGCGCAGCACGACCTGCGGCGCGCCATTCGGCGCGCCGGGGCCGGCCGGGCGCACCGCGCCGAGTGGCGCGGCGGATGGGGGCGTCGTGGAGGGGGGAAGGGAGGGCATCTCAACTCGGGAGGCCGCCGGCCGATCACCGGCCTGTCGGACGGGCTCCGCCCTCCGTCATCGACACATGGAACGTGGTCTCTACATATCCGCGACGGGAATGCTCGCCGAGCTCGCCCGACAGGACCAGATCGCCAACGATCTGGCCAACGGCTCGACCCCCGGCTACAAGGCCGATCGGTCGGCGCAGGGCAGCTTCGGCGAGATGCTCCTGGTCAACCGCGCCACGGGCGCGGAGGTCGGCCCGCTGGGCATGGGCGCCGCCGTCACGACGGCGCGCGCCGACATGTCGCAGGCCGCCCTGCGCGAGACCGGCGAGCCGCTCGACCTGGCCCTCGAGGGGCCGGGCTTCCTGACCGTGCAGACGCCAAGTGGCGCGCGCTACACCCGCGACGGCCAGCTGATGCTCGACGGCCAGGGGCGCCTCGCCACCGACAGCGGCCTCCCGGTCCTCGACGACAAGGGCGGCACGATCAGGCTCGGCACCACCGCCGACGTCACGGTCTCGGCCGACGGCCGGATCACGGTCGGCGGGCGGGCGGTGGCCCGGCTCGGGCTGGTCACGCTGACCGACCCGGTCAAGCAGGGCGACTCGCTCTTCGCCGGCACCGCCGGCGCCCGCCCCGACGGCACCGCGATCCGAAGCGGCTTCCTGGAGGGCTCGGGCGTCGACGCCGCCCGCGCGATGGTCGACATGATGACCTCGCTGCGCGCCTTCGAGGCCCAGCAGCGCGTCGTGAGGGCCATCGACGAGACCCTTCAGAAGGGCATCTCCGCGGGGAGCGTCAGCGGCTAAATACCGCCCGGGCCCGGTCGATCACCGGGCCGACCGCAGGGACGCGAGGAAGGGACCGCACGTGCCGATCGGGATCTACGCCGCCGCCTCGGGCATGGCCGCCCAGCAGGTCAAGCTGGACGCGATCGCCAACGACCTCGCCAACACGGGGACGGCCGGCTACAAGGGCGTCCGGGTCGGGTTCGCCGACCTGGTCTACACCGAGCGCGGCGGGGTGCAGATCGGCTCCGGCGCCACCGCGGTGGACGCCGGCCGCTCGATGCGCCAGGGAACGATGACCCCGAGCGGCGACCCGCTCTCGGTGGCCATCGACGGCCGCGGCTACTTCCAGGTGCGCCAGGCCGACGGCACGGCCGCGCTCACCCGCGACGGCTCGTTCCGGCTCGACGCCAAGGGCGAGCTGGTGACGGCGACCGGGGCGCGGATGGTCCCCCCGGTGACGCTGCCCGCCGGCACCGCCCAAGAGGACGTCGCGATCGGCCCCGACGGGACGATCACGGTCAAGGGCGCCGCCGCCGGCAAGCTCGCGCTGGTCGAGGTCCCCGCCCCGGAGGGCCTGCGGGCCCTGGGCGACAACCTCTTCGCGGTCACGACCGCAAGCGGCGCGGCCAAGCCCGCGGCGGCGGCCGGCGAGATCCGCCAGGGCATGCTCGAGGGCTCGAACGTCGACGTCGCGACCTCGATGGTCGAGCTGATGGCGGCGCAGCGCTCCTTCGAGCTGGCCAGCCGGGCGATCCGCACGCAGGACCAGCTGATGGAGATCGCCAACGGGATCCGCTCCTGATGAGCGCCCTCCCGATCGACAGCGCGCTGCTGCCCGCCGACGTCCGCGCCGGCGGCGCGAAGGCGCGCGAGCTCTACACCGCGGCGCTCGGCTTCGAGCGGATGCTGACCCAGGAGCTCGGCCGCAGCCTGGCCTCGGCCTTCGAGAGCGACGAGGAGTCCGGCGGCGCTCAGATGTACGCCCAGATGCTCCCCGACGCGCTGGCCGACGGCCTCGCCGCCGGCGGCGGCCTCGGCCTGGCGCCGGCGCTCTACCACAGCCTGAAGGGCCGGCTGTGAGCGCCCTCCTCGCCCACCTGGAGCACCAGGTGCAGTCCTCACGGCGCATGCTCGGCGTCGTCCTCGCCCAGGGCCAGGCGATTCGCAGGCAGGACGTCGAGACGGTCCTCGCCCGGCTCGGCGACGTGCAGATCGAGATGGCCACCCAGCAGCGGCTCGAGATCCAGCGCGGGGAGCTGCTGCAGTCGGCCGCGCTTCGGCTCGGCACCCCGGCCGACCGGCTCGACCTGGAGCAGCTCCTCGCCGACGCGCCGCCCGAGGAGGCCGCCGCCGCCCGGGCGCTCTCCGCCGAGCTGCAGGGCCTGGTGATCGAGATAGGATCGGTTCACGATCAGAACCGGGTACTGATGCGCCAGGAGCTGACCTTTCTGAACCACCTGATGCGCGTCCTCTCGGGCGCGCCGCAGGGCGGCTACTCGCCGGCCGGCTGGCGCGCGGTGCCGCAAACGATGAACGTCGTCGACGCGAGGGCCTGACGTGTCCGTCTCCACCTTCCGCGGGATCGAGACCACCCTGCGGGGCCTGCTGGCCCAGCAGCGGTCGCTCGACGTCTCGGGCCACAACATCGCCAACGCGAACACGGTCGGCTATACCCGCCAGCGCGCCGAGCTGGCCGCCTCGCGGCCACTCGACATCGGCCCGCAGGGCCTGCTCGGCAGCGGCGTCGACCTCACCAACTTCGTCCGCGTCCGCGACGACTTCATCGACGTCCAGCTGCGCGCCCAGACGCTGCTGAAGGGCGCCGCCGACGCGCGCGAGGACGGACTGGCCCAGGTCGAGCTGGTGCTCAACGAGCCGTCGGAACGCGGCCTGTCGACCCAGATCTCGCGCTACTTCGCGGCCTGGCAGGACCTGGCCGGCGCCCCCGAGAACATGGCCACGCGCCAGGCGCTGGTCGAGAGCGCGCGCGGCATGGCCGAGGGCTTCGCCAACCTGGCCGGCCAGCTCGACACGATCCGCACCCAGACCGCCGGCGCGGTGACCAACACGGTGGACGAGGCCAACTCCCTCGGCCGGGACCTGCTGGCGCTGAACGAGGCCATCAAGGCGGCCCAGGCGGTCGGCCACGAGCCGAACGACCTGAAGGACCAGCGCGACGTCGTGCTGGACAAGCTCGGCGTGATCGGCAGCGTCGGCGTCAAGGACGACGACGGCGACGGCGCGGTGACGGTCACCGTGAACGGCGTGACGCTGATCGACGGCACGACGCTCCGCACGCTCTCCGAGAGCGGGGGCCTCCTGTCGAATGACGCGCCGACCCCCGAGTCCGCGACCCTGACGCCGGAGCTCGGCAAGCTCGGCGGCCTGGTGGAGCTGCGCGACCGGACCCTGCCGGGCTACCGCGCGTCACTCGACGCGCTGGCCGGCACCCTGATCGCCCAGACCAACGCCATCCACGGCGGCGGCACCGACGTGAACGGCGTCGTGCGGCCCGGCGGCTACGGACTGGACGGCGTCGGCGGGCGGCCCTTCTTCTCGGGCACCGACGCCGCGTCGATCGCGGTCGCGGCGCTGCCCGAGCAGGTGGCGGCCGCGTCGGCGACCGGCAAGCCCGGCGACCCGAGCAACGCCCAGCTGATCGCCGCGATCCGCACCGACGCGACGCTGGCTCCGCTGGCCGGCGCGACGATCGCCGACGCGTACGCGCAGCTGGTCACCAAGATCGGCTCCGACTCGCGCGAGGCCCAGCGGGCGGCCGAGAACGGCAAGGTCCTCTCCGACGTCCTCGAGAACCGCCGCCAGTCGGTGTCCGGGGTCTCGATCGACGAGGAGATGACCAACCTGGTGAGGTTCCAGCGCGGCTACCAGGCCTCGGCCCGCGCGCTCAACGCGATGGACGAGATGATCGATCTCCTGATCAACCGCACCGGAAGGGTGGGCCTGTGAGCGGCCGCATCACCGACGGGATGACCGCCCGGCTGGTGCTGAGCGACATCCAGAGCGTCGCGGAACGCATGTCGCGCTCCCAGGAGCGGATGTCCTCGGGCAAGCAGCTGACGCGCCCCTCGGACGACCCGTTCGCCACCAGCCGCGCGCTCATGTACCGCGAGGAGCTGGCGGCCAATGTCCAGTACCAGCGCAACGCCGAGGACGCCTCCTCGTGGCAGTCGGTCACCGACACCGCCCTGGGGCAGATCGGCGACCTGGTACAGCGCGCCCGCGAGCTGGTCGTGCGCGGCGCCAACGACACCCTCGACGCGACCGGGCGAGCGGCCATCGCCGGCGAGCTCGACCAGATCACCGAGGCCATGAAGGGCATCGGCAACACCCAGTACGCCGGCCGCTACGTCTTCTCAGGCTCGGCCACGCAGACCGAGCCGTACGCGACCGGCGGCGCCGACGGCTACGCCGGCAACGGCGACCTGATCGAGCGCGAGATCGGCCGCGGCGTGCGGATCGCGGTGAACGTGACCGGCGACACGGTGCTCGGCGACGGCTCGAGCGGCCTGATCGGCGCGATGCGCACGGCGGCCGCCAATCTGCGCGTCGGCGGCGACATGAACGCCCTGCGGACGACCGACCTCCGGGCGATCACCACCGCCCAGGACGCTCTCTCCACCACGCGCGCCGCCGTCGGCGCCCGCGCCAATCGTCTCGACGCCGCCGCCGACCGCCTGAGCCAGATGGAGGGCGCGGCGACCCAGCTCCTCTCCAACACCGAGGATGCGGATTTCGCCGAGACGCTCATCGACTACTCGATGCAGTCCTCGGCCTACCAGGCGGCGCTCAAGTCGGGCGCCAACCTGATCCAGCCGTCCCTGATGGACTTCCTCCGCTAGACCCACCCGAAGGAGAACGACCCCTCATGCGCGTCCCCAGCACCCGGTTCATCGCCCTCGAGGTCGACGAGGATGCCGTCCTCACCTTCCCGGACGGCCTCATCGGCCTGCCGGGCACGACCTACACGCTCGTGGCGCACGAGGAGGGCTCGCCCTTCCACTGGCTGCACTCGCTCGAGGACCCGGACGTGGCGGTGCCCGTCACCAGCCCGTGGATCTTCTTCGGGGACTACGAGGTGCGCCTGACCGACGACGAGGCGGCGCGCGTGGGCCTCGCCGAGGCCGCCGACGCCGAGGTCATGTGCGTCGTGCGGGCCGCCCCGGAGCTGTCCGATTTCACCATCAACCTCGCGGGGCCGATCGTCGTCCACAGCGCCAAGCGGCTCTGTCGGCAGATCGTCAACGACACGGCGGGGTACTCTGTGCGCCACCCGCTCTTCTCCGAGGTGGAGCTGAGCGACGCCGGTCCCGCGGTGCCCGCGGTGCCGGTGACGGCCGTCGCGATCTAAGGGGGGTCCCGCCCATGCTCGTCATCGCGCGCAAGGCCGGCGAGCGGATCTGCCTGGGCGACGACACGATCGTGACCGTGCTCGAGATCACCGGCTCGACCGTCCGGCTGGGGATCGAGGCGCCCTCCGAGATGCCGGTCTACCGGTACGAGATCCGCGTCGCGATCGAGGAGGAGAACAGGGCGGCCGCGAGCACGGGCGTGGACGAGCTGCCGACGGCCAAGAAGGCGGAGCAGGGCTGAGCCCATGGCGCCGGCCGTCGCCGGCGCCGCTCACCAGTCGGAGCTGACGCGCTCCATCGGCGGGCGCCGGTCGGGGCGCGGCGCCCGGGCGACGCCCACCGCGCCGACCCCGGCGAGGCCCAGCAGCCACCCGTCGCGCCGACTGGCGCGTCGGGGCGGT
>JAWVEV010000059.1:0-21149 GCA_033856535.1 Miltoncostaeaceae bacterium
CCCCGCCGTCGCCATCTCGTCGTCCGAGCGCCACTGGCGCACGGCCCCGCGGCCGCCGGGGCGGGCCGCCGGCAGCGGCTCGGCGTCGATCAGCGCGTCGCGCAGCAGCGACTCGACGCCCTCCCAGGTCGTGGCCGTGCCCTCGCCGTGCACCCGCCCGCTGGCGCCGTCGACGTAGACGAAGTACGGCGCCCCAGGCACGTCGTAGCGCGCCCAGGCGTCCTCGGACATGACCACCGGCAGGTCGGCCGGCGCCAGCTCGCGCAGCTTGCCGGGGCTCTCCATCCGACCGTCGCGGGTGACCGCGATCACGCGCGCGCCGGCCGGGTTCGGTCCGTGCCGGCCGGGCTCGAGCGCCTCCCAGAAGCCGCGGCAGAGCGTGCAGCCGCTGGTGAGGAAGGCCAGCAGCGTGTTCGGCCCGCCGGGCGCGAGGCCGAACTGGACCGCCTCGCCGACGGGCGTCTCCCCCGCAACATCATGCGCCTCGGGCGCGCCGGGCCGCTCCGCCGGGCCGGGCAGGCCCGGCTGCAGCGGCATCCCGCCCTCGGCCAGGGTCGGGCTCCGGCGCTGCAGCGCCTCCAGGCGGCGCAGGATCTCGGCGTGGGTGCGCAGCAGCCCGAGCACGAGCAGGGCGAGCAGGGCGAGCGCCACCGCCTCGGCGACGACCAGGGCGGTCACGTCGGCGGGTTCGGGAGCTGGTCCCCGGGCAGGCCCGGCAGCAGGGCCGGGGGCTCGGTGAGGCCGGGCGGGAGCGGGCCGGTCATCTCGGGCGGCAGGGGGACGCGCGGCAGGCCGGGATCCGCGGGCGCCGGCGGGCCGGCGGGGCGCGGCGGCGGGCCGCCCGGCGGCAGGCACCCGGCCTCGTGCTGGCAGGTCCGGTTGTCAACCGGGCCCGAGCAGCTGCAGGTCTCGTAGGCCTCGAAGCGGCACGGGTTGCGACAGAGCATCACCCGGCAGACCACCGGGGTGACCCGGTCGATGTCCGTGTCGCAATTGCCGTACCGGAAGTTCGTGCAGCAGACGTGCCGGTTCCTGCACGAGTCCTCGGAGCAGCGGCAGCCGCCCTGGCAGCGGTGCCCGGGGATCAGGTTGCAGTCGACGTAGAAGCGGACGCCCTCGTCCTCGCAGTAGCGCGAGCCGCTGTAGCTGGTGCACTTCCACCAGCCGCCGGCGTAGGTGTTCTTCGGGCAGACGTTCTCGCCGGTGAAGGTGCAGCAGAAGGTGGTCCAGCCGTCGCAGCAGGCGGCCCCGGGCCCGCAGCCGGAACAGGTCACGCGGGCCTCGGCCGTCCCCGGCCGCACCAGGTACCTCACCGGCCCGACGGCGAGCGCCGACCCGACCAGCGCGAGCCGCGAGAGGAAGCCCCGGCGCGACGAGCCGCGCTCGAGCGCCTTCGAGACCGCCTCGACCAGGGTCTCGGTCATCGGGTCTCGGCCTCGGGCTCGGGCCGCCACGAGGCGAGCGCCGCCGGCAGGTGCGCGAGGGCGGTGGAGGCGAGCAGGACGCCGACCGCGACGAGCGCGGCCAGCGGGACCCCGCTCCAGGGCTGCCCGCCGAGGAAGGTCGCGGTCGACGGGACCGGCGACAGCAGCACGAGGACCGCGCAGGCGGCCGCGAGGGCGTCGAGGACCGCGTGCACCGCGCTCGGCGGGGTCTCGCGCTCGCCGAGGCAGCCGCACGAGGGGACCGGGAAGCCGGAGGTGAGCGCCCGCAGGATGAACGCCGCGAAGGCCAGATAGAGCAGGGCGACCGGCGCGGCGAGCGCCCGGGGCGCCAGGAGGGCGGCGGCGCCCACGCCCAGCTCGAGCGCGCCGAGCGCCCTGGCGAGCCCGCGCGAGGAGGGCAGCCGCGCGCCGGCCAGGGCGGCGGCGACGCCGCCCGGCGAGCGCAGCTTCGCCGCGCCGGTCACCACCAGCAGCCCTGCCGCGGCGAGGAACGGCGGCAGGATCAGGTCGGGGTCCACCCCGATCGCCTCAGAAGGCGCTCGGGAACGCGCTCTCACCGAGCGCGCTCCAGACGTCCAGCTTCGTTCGGAGGCGCTTGATCACCTCGTCCGTGAACTCGTCGGTGGCGTAATGCCCGCCCAGGTCGGCCGTCTTGCAGTCCTCCGCGACGGCCTCGAGGGCCGCCTCGTAGATCGCCCGTGAGACCATCGAGGCCCGCTGGTCGCCCATGTACGGCAGCACCGACGCCCCGGCCAGGATCATCGCGAGCGGGTTCGCGACGTTCTTCCCCTGGAGGGTCGGGGCGGTTCCATGCGGCGCCTCGGCCATCACCGCCGCCGGCTTGAACCGCTCGTCGAACGCCAGCAGCAGGGACTCGGCGCCGGCGATCGAGCCGAACAACTGGAGGACCATGTCCGAGAGGCAGTCGCCGTCGCGGTTCAGCGCCGGCACCACCAGCGCGTCGCCGGTGTGGCTGATGAGGGCGGCGTAGGTGGCGTCGATCAGCATCGGGCGGTAGCGGACGTCGGGGTGGCGCGCCGCGGCGGCGTCGAGCTCCTCCTTCAGCATCCCCTCGTAGACCGGCGAGACGGTCCACTTCGGCCCCCCGAAGACCTGGGCGTTCATCCGGCGAGCCTGCATGAAGGCGAACTCGGCCACGGCCCGGCAGGTGCGGCGGGAGATCTTCTCCACCCGCCAGGCGACCTCGTCGTCGCCCTCGCCCTCGCGGTACTCGCGGGCGTTGTAGGCGTCCTCGACGGCCATCCGCACGACCGAGATCGGGGCGTGGATGCCGCCGACCGGGCGCACGCTGGACAGCCGCCGCCCGGTGCGGATGATCACCTTGCCGTCGATCGCCTCGCGCAGCAGCGCGTTGGGGCTGCCGACGTCGCCGGCGCCCTCGGGCGTGATGGTGGCGGCCTTCAGGCCGAAGCCATGGCGGCGGATCGCGTCGGCCGCCTCGAAGACCACGCCGTTGCGCGTCCGGCGCCGGTTCTCGAGGGAGAGGTCGTACCGCTCGATCGCGACCGAGAGCCCGGTGATCGAGGGATCCAGGACCCGGAGCGCCTCCTCGAGGAGCTCCTGCCCGGTCTGATCCCCATCCGTGACCACCAGGGTCTTCGGCTCCATCCGGGCGAGTATAGACGCGGCCGCCCGGCCCCCGGAGGGAGTCCTCAGCCGCCCGGCGGGCTCTCCTCCATGGCGTAGCGGCGCACCCGCGCGGGCGCGCCGGTGCGGGCCTCGAGCGCCGCCAGCTCGAGGGCGACGGCCGGCCGCGCGGCGTACGCCTCGGCGTCCTCCGGGCGGTCCCACTCGGCCAGGCAGCCGTACTCGCCGCGCTCGGGATCGAGGAAGAGGACGTGCCGGCGCGCGCCGGCGGCCGCGGCGCCGAGCCGGCCGGCGATCGCACGGGCCTCGTCGGCGCTGCCCGGCCCGAGCCGGAACGAGATCTCGGTCCCGTGGAGGTCCGCCATGCTTCGAGGTTAGAGGAGCGCCTCCACCGCGTCCGCGGCCGCGGGGGCGCCGCCGGCGCGGGCGAAGCCCTCGGCGACCAGACGGGCGCCGTCGCCCATCGTCATCGCGCCCCGGACCGCGGCCAGGAGGGCCCCGGGGGTCAGCGCGTCCGGGGTGAGCACGGTGCCCGCCCCCGTCGCGGCGACCCGGGCCGCGACCTCGAGCTGGTCGCGACCGAACGGCACGACGCAGACCGGCACGCCCGCGGCGAGGGCGCGCTGGGTGATCCCCATGCCGCCGTGGCAGACGACGCAGGCCGCGCGGCGGATCGCCGGCCCGTGCGGGAGCCAGCGCTCGACCCGCGCGTTGCCCGGCACCGCGAAGCCGGCTGGGTCGTGCGCAACCGTGCTCACGGCAACCCGGAGGTCCTCCCCGCTGAGTGCCGCCAAGGCGGTCGACACGAGGGCGTCGTCGCGCTGGAACTCGCTGGACGCGGTGACGAGCACCAGCGGGTCCTCCAGCTCGTCGAGCCAGCGAGGGGCCTCGACCGGCGGCTCCCACAGTCCCGGGCCCACGAGCCGCAGCGTCGGCGGCCGCTCCAGCCCGCCGACCTCGAAGGGCTCGGCGGTGAAGTAGAGCGAGAGCGGCGCCCGGAAGGCGTCCTCGATGCCCGCCAGCGGGGCGAGGCCGAGCGCGCGCCTCGGCGCATCGAGGACGTCCATCCCGTCCGGCGCGAGGGTGTAGGGCATGCGCGTGAGGCCGGGCGGCGCGCCGGGCGCGACCTCGAAGTGCTCGAAGAAGGGGATCCACTCCACCCAGGGGAGGCTCGACGCCTCGGCGACGGCCGCGGCTCCGGGGGTCGCGGTGTCGATCATCAGGAGGTCGGGCGCGAGGTCGGCCATCGCGCGCCGGAGGTCGGGCACCTCGTGGGTCGCGCGCGCGGCGAAGGTCCGGAAGACGCCCCCGATCGCCTCCTGGGGAGAGGTCCCGCGCCAGTCGTCCAGCGGCAGCGCCTCGATCTCCGGTGCGACGGGCTCGGCGCGGAGCCCGAGCGCGCGCAGCGCGCCGACCTCGGAGGCCAGGGTGCGCACATTCACCTCGTGCCCGCGCCCGGCGAGCTCGAGGAGCGTCTGCGCCACCGGGTAGAGGTGCCCGCGCGCGGGCGACGTGTAGGCCAGGACTCGCGCCATCAGGACGCTCCTTTCAGGGTCTCGATCACCTCGACGAGGGTTCGCACGGTCTCCTCGGGGCCGAGCCCGAGGTCGTGGCGGAGCAGCTTCCAGGTGGAGACGTCCGTCAGCGCGATCAGCGCGGCGATCCGCCGGGCGCGCGCCCCGCCGTCGAGCCCGTCCAGGAGGGGCGCGAAGGTCCGCTCGACCCACGAGCGGTGGTAGCGGCGTCCGCCGTCGACGTTCTCGGCCACGACCGGGATCCGGTCCTCCTGGGCGAGCAGCCGCAGCCGGTTCGCCCCGAAGCGCTCGTAGCTGTCCACGATCGTCGCAACCGCGCCGGCGACGTCGCCGACCGGCGTGGCGTCGCGCCGGCGCATCTCGGTCCGGGCCCGCTCCATCATCGCCGCGACGAAGAGCTCCTCCTTCGAGCCGAAGCGACGCAGCACCGTGCGCTTGGTCACACCGGCGGCCTGGGCGATCTCCTCGAGCGCCACGTCGTCGTAGGGGCGCTCGGTGAAGCGCTCGAACGCCACGTCGAGCACTCGCGCCGCCGTCGCGGCGGCCGCGTCAGCCCGCGCGCCCATGCGGTACGGGCGGCGGCCCTCCGGGTCTCCGTGATCTTTCATGTCACCAATGGTGACGCGAAGTCGGGGCCGGCGTCAAGCCCCCGCGGCGCTCAGGTCAGGCGGGTCAGGTGGGCGGCGACGATCTCCCCCGCCCCCTCGTCGCAGCCGGGCATGGCGTCGGCCAGGCGGACGGCCAGCCGGTCGACCGCGCCGGCGCGCACCGCGGCCTCCTCGACGCCGCGCAGCGCCTGCACGAGCTCCGGCGCCAGCCGGTCCTGGTCGGCGGCCAGCGGCTCGCTGGCGGCCACGAAGCGGCCGTAGCCCGTGAGCAGCCGCTCCTGGTGGGCCACGCCGGCATCGAGGTCGGCCAGCGAGGCGACGGCGCGGCGCGGATCGTCGCGCCAGACGGCCAGCGCCAGGGCGAGCTCGGCCACGTCGCCGAGGGCGTGCTCCACGCCCGGGCCCTCGACGCCCATCGCGAGCGCCCGGCCGATCGCGCCGGCGAGCTCGCGGAGCCGCTCGGCGTCGACCATGCCCTCGGCCTGCTCCCAGAGCAGGCTCGCGGTCGCCACCTGGTGCGCCGCCCGCTCGCGCGTCTCGGCCCGCAGGTCGCCCCGCAGGCAGAGGAAGCCCGGGCCCTCGAAGGCGCAGAGGTAGGCGCGCCGGCCCTCGGCCAGCTCCACCGCCCGCAGCCCGAGAGGGAGCCGCCCGGCGAGCGCGCCCGCCGCCTCGCGCGCGGCGCCGAGGTCGTCCACAAGCGCCTGGAGCGCCGCATCGTCGGTCACGCCCGGGCACCCTACCCACGCCGCGCGGGCCTCCGCCGGGCGCGCGTACAATCGGCACGTGTCGCGGGCGCCGGCCACATGTCCTCCTCGCCCGCCGGGTCCCCTGCCGCCGGCGGCCGAGATGGGCGCGGCGCTCGAGGGCCTGCTCGCCCGCCGCGAGCGCTCGGTGCTCGACGACGACTCGATCCGGGCCGCCGTGCTGCTGGTGCTCTACGACGAGGGCGACCGGCCCTACCTGGTGCTGACCAAGCGCACCGAGACCGTCGCCCACCCCGGCCAGATCTCGCTGCCCGGCGGCCGCCTGGAGCCGGACGAGAGCCTCCGCGCCGCCGCCGTCCGGGAGACCGAGGAGGAGATCGGCGTGCCGGCGGCCGCCCTGCGGGTGGTCGGCGCGCTGGACGACGTCCACACAATGGCCTCCAACTACGCGATCACGCCCTTCGTGGCGGTGCTCCAGGGACCGTTCGCGGCCACCCCGGCCGACGACGAGGTCGCCCTGGTGCTCGAGATCCCGGTCGAGGACCTGCTGGCGGCCGATGCGCGGCTGCCGGACGGCGTGGACGGGCTCGAGCTCCGCTACCCGCTGGCCGACGAGGACGTCTGGGGGGCGACCGCCAGGATCCTGCGCAACTTCTCCCGCCTCGCGCGCTGCGCGCTCGGCCCGGGGGAGCTCAGCCGGTCGAGCCCGCCCGGCCGGTGAGCGATGGGCGCGGCGGCAGCTCGGCCTTGCGTCCGGGGGCGTGCTCGCCCTCGAACCCGAGCCGCTCCAGCCGCTCGAGGTGGCGCCGGAGCTCCTCCGCGCGCGGATGCCCCGCGGGGAGGCGCTTCGCGTAGCGCTCCACCCGGGAGCGGATCTGGAAGGCGAAGTGCGGCGTGGCGGCCCCGACCATCTGGGCCAGCTCCTCCTCGGAGGGCACGCCGTAGTCGTGCTGGAAGACGGGCATCGGCGGGAGGGTACCAGCGCGGGTGCGCCGCCCCATGAGCCCATGGCGCCGCCGTCTGCTGGGGCTCTACCTCGAGGTGAGGGTGATCCCGGTGCTGCTCTGGTCGTTCACCGCGATCACGCTCGGCACCGCGCTGGCGGTGCGCGACGGCGCCGACCTCTCGGTGCCCGGCTACCTGGCCGCGGCGGCCGTCGGGGTGCTGCTGCAGGGCGTGGTCGCCCACGCGGTCAACGAGATCGTCGACTGGCGTTCCGGGACCGATGCCGACCCGGCGCCGCGGGTGATCAGCGGCGGCAGCAAGGTGATCGCCTCGGGGCTGCTCACCCCGGCCGAGCTGCGGGCCGCCGGGGTCGGCGCGGCGGCGGCCGCGACGGTCCTCGGGCTGGTCGCGGCCGCGACCTGGGGCTGGGCGCTCGCGCTCTACGGCATCGCGGGCCTGGCCGGCGCGGTGCTCTACACGCTCCCGCCGGTCCGGGCCGCCTACCGGCCGCTCGCCGGCGAGGCGATCGCGCTCTCGTGCATCTGGGGCTGCACCACCGGCGCCTACCTGCTGCAGCGGGGGTCGCTGACGGGACAGGTCGCGGTGCTCGGGCTGGCCCACGCCGCCTCCTGCGTGGCGATGCTGATGATGCACCACTACCTGGACCGCGGACCCGACAGCCGCGCGCTGCCGCCCAAGATCACGACGATGGTGCGGCTGGGATCGGCCGGGCGCCGCTACGCCGCCGCCTGGGCGGCGCTCGCGCTGGGCCTGGCCGCGCTGCTCGCGGCGTGGGCCGACGGCGCATTCGCGCTCCTCGCGGTGGCGATGGCCCTCTCGCTCGCCCTCCACCTGGCCGTCGACCCCGACGACCCGGCCTCGGTCACGCGCGCCGAGCTCGCGGTGATCCTGATCGGGATCGCCGCCGGCCTCGGCACGGCGGCCGCGCTGGCCGCCCCGCTGGGGTGGGCGCTGGCCGCCGCGGCGGCCCTCGTGCCGCTCGAGCTGCGCCTCGCCGGGGCCGCCCACGCGCCCCTGATGGCCCGCCGGGCGGAGCTCGCGCCGCCCTTCTGAGCGTCTCCCGAGGCGATCCGGACGCAGAACGCCCGCTCTCAGCGTCCTCGGCGACCCGGGGCCGGGGGTCGCGAAACCAAGGGTCCTCTATGATCGTCCCGCGGCTGGTTCGCCGCATCCGAGCGGGCTTCCCGGGAGGATTCGATGGCCTCGAGGGACGACGACAAGCTGGTCCGGCAGCTTTCGCTGGTGGCCTTCCTGATGTCGCAGCAGCGACCGGTCACCGCCGACGAGATCCACGAGTGCGTCGAGGGCTACGGCGGCATGGCCGAGCAGGCCTTCCTGCGCCGTTTCTACGCCGACCGCGCCGACATCGAGTCGATGGGCCTGCGCCTGTCGGTCGAGCGGCCGGGCGACGACCCCTTCCAGGGCGACCTCTACGCGCTGCCGCCCGAGAACTACTACCTGCCCTCGCTCGACTTCGACGAGGCCGAGCTCTCGGCGCTCCAGACCTGCCTGTACCTGCTCGAGGGCCAGTTCGCCTACGCCGAGCCGCTGCGCCTGGCGCTGCAGCACCTGACCCTGGGCCGGCCGAGCCCGCTGGACGACCACGCGGCCCGCACGGTCTCGGTCAACCTGCTCGGCGGCGACTACTCGCCCGAGGTCGCGGCCCACCTGACCAAGATCGAGGCGGCCATCAGCCGCCGCAAGACGATCCGCTTCACCTACTACTCGATCGGCCGCGACGAGCGGGACGAGCGCGAGGTCGACCCGTACAGCCTGCTCTACTCGGCCGGCAACTGGTACATGGTCGGCTTCTCGCACGAGCGCGAGGCGATGCGGATCTTCCGCCTCTCGCGCATCGAGGGCCGGATCACCTTCAAGACCCGGTCCGACCACGACTTCCCGGCGCCGCAGGACTTCGACCTGTCGCGCTACCGCGACCGGGCGCCCTGGCAGCTCGAGTCGACCGCGACCCAGGCGACCGTGGCGCTCACCCCCACCATCGTCTGGTGGGTGGAGCAGATGTTCGGCACCTACGGCGAAACGGCGATCCGCGCCGACGGCTCGGGCGTCTACACCACCGCCTACGGCAACCGGCGCGAGCTGGTGGCCTGGGTGCTCGGCCTCGGCGCCGAGGCCGAGGTGGTCGAGCCGGCCGACCTGCGTGAGGCGGTGGTCGCCGCCCTGAGGGTGGTGCGCGACCGCCACCGCGGCGGCGACGAGGGCGGGCCGATGGAGACCGGCGACCGCGGCGCGCCGGGCGCCGAGGTGGCCGAGGCCGCGCGAGGCGGGGCGGCCGAGCCCCGCGGCGCGGCGCGCGCGCCCCAGCCGGTGGAGCGGGTGGTTCCGGCCGAGCGCTTCGCGCGCCTGCTGTCGCTCATGACCCGGCTCCTGGCCGCCTGCGGCGAGTCGGCTGAGGCCCAGATCCCGGCCGCCGAGCTGCGCACCGCGCTCAACGTGAGCAAGAAGGTGCTCGAGGAGGACCTCGGGCTCCTCAACCTGATCAACTTCGGCGGCGGCTGCTACGCGCTCTTCGCCCAGATCGAGAACGACACGATCGTCGTGCAGAAGGACACGTACGGCGACCGCTTCGCCCGGCCGGCCCGGCTCTCGCCGCTCGAGGCCAAGGCGCTGCTCTGGGCGCTCGAGTTCATCGGCGACCGGCTGCCGATCGAGGCCGGCGGGGCGCTGCTCTCGGCGCGCGCCAAGGTGCAGGCCGCGATCGACCAGGAGGGGCCGCCGGCCGTCGAGCTCGGCCGCATGCAGGTGGCCAACGCGGCGGTCGCCGCGGCGGTCAACCAGGCGATCCGCGACGACCGCCTGCTCGAGCTCGAGTACTGGACCGAGGCGCGCGGGGCGATCACCCAGCGGGTCATCGAGCCCCACCTGCTCGTGAATTCCCACGACGCCTGGTATGTCGTCGCCTACTGCCGTCGCGCCGCCGGCCAGCGCACCTTCCGGCTGGACCGCATCCGCGGCGCCCGGCTGCTGGACGAGCGGTTCGAGCGCCGCGACGAGATCACCGCCGCGGGCCCGTACCTGCCGTACGGCCCGCGCCCCGGAGCCGGCGGCACCGTCGCCCAGAGCGCCTCGGTGTGGTGCAGCCCCGACCTCGCGCGCTGGATGCTCGAGCAGCACCGCTCGCGCGAGCGTTTCGCCGACGGGTCGGCGCTGGTCGAGATCCCCTACGCGAGCGCGGACTGGCTCGTGAAGGAGCTGCTCAAGTACCAGGGCGACGCGGTGCTCTTCGAGCCGGTGGCGCTGCGCCGTCACGTGGCCGAGATGGCCGAGTCGGTGCTGGCGCGCTACGGCGCCGACGACCGCAGCGGCGGCCGCCGGCGGCGCGCCCCCACCGTTTAGCCGCTCCCGGGTGGGGTTCGTCGACCACCTGGCGGATCGCTGGCGCACGCTCGTCGAGCTGGCCGGGGAGCACGCCGCCCTGGTCGCGATCGCGGTGGCGCTCGCGACCGTCGTCGCGCTGGCGCTGGCGATCCCGCTGCGACGGCGCCCCTGGGCGGCGGGGGTCCTGGTCGGGGCCGGCGGCGCCCTCCTCGCGGTCCCCTCGCTCGCGACCCTGGGCCTGCTCACGATGGTGATCGACCGCGGCGACCTGGCCGCGCTGATCGCGCTGGCGATCTGCGCCGTCGGCCCCGTGCTGCGCGGGGCGGTCACCGGGCTGCGCGGCGTCGACCCGGCAACGCTCGAGGCGGCCTCGGGGGCCGGAATGGGCCCGGGAGCGCGGCTCATGCGGATCGAGCTGCCGCTGGCGTGGCCGGCGATCCTCGCCGGGATGCGGGTGGCGACGGCGATCACGCTCGGCATCGGGGCCATCGCCGCGGTGATCGACGGGCCGGGCCTGGGTGAGGAGATCCTGCTCGGGCTCTCGCGCGACGGCGCGTCCGACGCGCTCGACATCGCGCTCGGCGGCGTGCTCGGGGTGCTCGTGCTGGGGATCCTGTTCGAGGCCGCCTACGCGCTCGCTCGCCGGCTGACGGTCCCCCGGGGCATCCGGTGAGCGGGAATGGCGCGGGGGTCCCCGCGATCCGGCTGGAGGGCGTGACCCGCACGGTGGCGGGGCGCGAGGAGCCCGTCGTGAGCGAGCTGACGCTCGAGGTGGGCGCCGGGGAGCTGGTCGCGCTGGCCGGGCCGGAGGGCAGCGGCAAGAGCACGGTGCTGCGGCTGGTGAACCGGCTGGTCGAGCCGACGGCCGGCAGCGTCGTCCTGGGAGGCGAGGCCGTCGCCGGCATCGACCCCGACCGGCTGCGGCGGCGGATCGGCTACCTCCCGCCCGGGCTCGGCCTGTTCCCGCACATGACCGTCGCCCAGAACGTCGCGGTCACGCCGCGCCTGCTCGGGTGGTCGAAGGAGCGGATGGACGAGCGGGTCGACGAGCTGCTGGGCCTGCTCGGGATGGAGCCGAAGGCCGACCGGGGCCGCCATCCGCGCGAGCTGACGCCGGCGCAGGCGGCGCGCGTGGGGATCGCGCGGGCGCTGGCGGCCGAGCCGCCGGTGGCGCTGCTCGACGACCCGCTGGCGGGGCTGGAGCGCACCGACCGCGACCTGCTGGCCTCGCGCCTCGCGCGGGTGCAGGCGCGCCTTCGCACCACGCTGGTGGTCGCCATGCGCGACCCGGCCGAGGCGGCCGGCCTCGCGTCGCGGGTGGTGGTGCTGAAGCGCGGGAAGCTGGTCTCGGACGGGCCGTCCGGCCGAGCCGAGCCCGAGCCGCAGACGCTGCCCGCGGACGTGCCCGAGCTCGGCTCCGCCCTCGCCCGGCTGGCCCTGACGCACGTCGGCGACCTGGAGCCCGGCGAGCGCATCACCGCGATGGAGACCGACCCCGACGGGACCGCCGAGGCGCTGCGCCGCTCGGGCGGGCGCCCGGTGCTGCTGCTCGACATCGGGGGCCGCCCGGTGCGCTGGGTGCGCGCCCGCGACCTGGAGCCGTCCGAGGACGGCCCCGGCGGGACCGCGGCGACCGTGGTGGACGACGACGTCACGCTGCAGAACGCGCTCGACGCGATGCTGACCGCCGGCGTCGGGGCCGTCGCGGTGGTGGACGAGACCGGCGCCTACCGCGGGGTGCTCGACTTCGACCTGGTCGCCGCCGCCCTGCGCGACGAGCCCGAGGAGGCCGGCCCCTCGGCCGCCCGACGCGGCGGGCGGCGCCGGCGGCGCCGGGGCGCCCCGGAATGAGCGCGGGCCGCGCGCCCGCCGAGCTCCCGGCGCTCGACGAGCTGCGCCTGGCGCGCGACGCGGGAGCGGGCCTTCGGATCGCCGGCTTCCTGGCGGTGCCGGCGCTGCTGGCGCTGGCCTGCGCCGGCCTCTGGCTCCACGTCCGGCGCCAGCACCTCGACGCCCTCGAGCAGCCGCACCTTACGGCCGACGCGATCCGCGACAGCCTCGTCCAGCACCTGGTCATGACCGGCCTCGGCGCCGGCGCGGCCGTCCTGGTGGGCGTGCCCCTCGGCATGCTCGCCGCGCGAGCCCTGGGCCGGGGCGGCGGGCGCGCCCTGATCACGCTCGGCAACGTCGCGCGCGCCGCGCCGGCCCTCGGCGTCCTGGTGCTCGCCGCCCTCCTCGTGGACGAGCGGCCGCGCTATGAGGCGGCGGCCGCCCTCGCCGCGGTGGCGGTCCTGCCGGTCGCGCGGGTGGTCGCCGTCGGGCTGCGGCGGGTCGACCGCTCGCTGATCGAGGCCGCTCGCGGCGTCGGCATGACCCGCGGCGAGGCCTGGCGCCGGATCAGCCTGCCGCTGGGCCTCCCGGCGGCGCTCGCCGGCGTCCGGGTCGCGCTCGGGATCGCCGTCGCCGGGGCCGCCCTGGCCGCCTACACGGGCGCCGGCGGCCTGGGCGAGCTGATCCGCGACGGCATCCGCGACGAGCGCGACGTGGTGATCCTGGCCGGCGCGGTCCTGCTCGGCGTCCTCGCCCTCGCGCTGGACTGGTTCGTCCGCCTCGCGGAGGCGCTGGCCCGCCCGCGCGGGACGTAGCCCGGTGACGCCGACGCGCCCCGAGGAGGTGCTCGGCGCCCGCCCGGGCGAGGCGGCGCGAGCTCAGTCGCCGCCAGCGGGCCGCTCCCCCCACGCCGTCCTCGCGCCGGCCCAGAAGCGCTGGCCCTCGCCGCGCACCGCGTGGCCGTCGACCTCCAGCAGCGCCAGCGCCGCGGCCACCTGACCCGCCTCGGCGCCGAGCGCGGCCGCCAGCTCGTCGGCCCGCATCGGCTCGCGGCACAGCAGCTCCAGCACCCGTCCCGCCAGGCCCGCCGGCGCCGGCCCGGCCGCGGAGCGCGCCGGCGCGAAGACCTGGTCCGGCAGCTCGGCCACCACGTCCTCGGCCGTCTCGAGCAGCGCCGCGCCGGCCCGCAGGAGCGCGTTGCAGCCGGCCGACGCCTCCGCGCCCGGCCACCCCGGCACGGCGAGGATCGGCCGCCCCTGCTCCAGCGCGAAGTCGGCCGTGATCAGCGCGCCCGAGCGCCGGCCGGCCTCGATCACCGCCACCGCGTGCGCCAGCCCGGCCACGATCCGGTTCCGGGCCGGGAACCGCCACGGCGCCGGCGGCGTGCCGGGCCAGTACTCCGACGCCAGCAGACCACGCTCTCGGATCCGCGCCGCCAGCTCCCGGTTGCGCCGCGGATACGGGACGTCGACGCCGGCCCCCAGCACCGCGACCGTGGTCCCCCCGGCGGCGAGCGCCCCCTCGTGCGCCGCGGCGTCGATCCCGTGCGCCAGCCCGCTCACCACCACCGCGCCGCGCGCCGCCAGCTCGCCCGCCAGCGACCGCGCCAACGCCCGCCCGGCGACGGTCGCGCGCCGGCTCCCCACGATCGCCACCGCCGGCCCGTCGGACAGCCGGGCCAGCGCGCCCGGGACGTCGCCGCGTAGGAAGAGGCCGAAGGGCGGGTCGTAGATCTCCGCCAGGCGCGCCGGGTAGTCCGGCTCGGAGAGCCCGACATGGGTGATTCCCGCCTCGGCCAGCCATCCCTCCGCCGCCCGCCGGTCGAAGGCCGCTCGCGCCGCCAGCGCCCGAGAGGCCTGGTCGTCGCCGGCACGCAGCGCCGCCAGGAACCCGGCCCTGCTTGCCGTCCAGAGCGCCGCCGGGCCGCCCGCCGCCCGCGACGCCCGCTGCAGGTCGCGGCCGAGCTCGCTCGCCAGCCATGCCAGCCCGAGGGACCAGGCCGCGCTCATCGCTCGTCGACCCGGCTCATGCGGCCAGCGGCCGGTCGGCCGGGGCGCGGAACCCGAGCGCCTCCGCCAGGTGGGCCTCGGCGACGGCCTCGGCGCCGGCGAGGTCGGCCACGGTCCGGGCCACGCGCAGCAGCCGGTCGTGCCCGCGCGCCGACAGCCCCAGACGGTCCACCGCCCGCGTCAGCAGGCCTCGTCCATCGGCGTCGAGCGCGGCGGCCCGCCGCGCCGCGGCCGGCGACAGCTGGGCGTTCGGCAGCTTCTGCCCGCGCGCCCGCCGGACCGCGATCGCCGCGCCCACCCGGGCCCGGACCGCCGCGCTCGACTCGGCCGGCCCCTCGGCCAGGAGCTCGTCGCGCTGCAGACGCGGCACCTCCACGCGCAGGTCGATGCGGTCGGCGACCGGCCCCGAGAGCCGCGACCGGTAGGCCTCGGCGCGTCCGGGCAGGCAGGAGCAGCGCCGGGTCGGGTCGCCGTCGAAGCCGCAGGGACACGGGTTGCCGGCGCACACCAGCAGCGGCCGGGCCGGGAACCGCGCCGACGCCATCGAGCGGACCACGTCCACCCACCCCTCCTCCAGCGGCTGGCGTAGCGCGTCGAGCACCGCGGGCGCGAACGCACAGACCTCGTCGATGAAGAGCACCCCGTGATGCGCGATCGACATCTCGCCGGGGCGCGGCAGCCGCCCGCCGCCGATGAGGCCGGCGGCCGAGATCGTGTGGTGCGGCGCGCGAAACGGCCGCCGCGTGACCAGCGGCGCGCCCGGCTCCAGCAGCCCGGCCACCGAGTGGATCCGCGTGAGCGAGATGGCCTCGTCGAGCTCGAGCGGCGGCAGGATACCGGGCAGCCGGCGCGCCAGCATCGTCTTCCCGCCGCCCGGCGGCCCGACCATCAGCAGCGAGTGGCCGCCGGCGGCGGCCACCTCGAGCGCCCGCCGCGCCATCGGCTGGCCGCGCACGTCGGCCAGGTCGGGACCCGCCGGCCGCTCGGCGTCGCGCAACAGCGCCGCGGCGTCGACGGTCGGCGGGGCGGCCTCGGCCCGCCCCTCCAGCACGTCCACCGCCTCGCGCAGCGAGGCGGCGCCCACGACGTCGATCCCCCCGACCAGCGCCGCCTCCGCGCCGTTCGACGCCGGCACCACCAGGCGCCGCCAGCCCGCGGCGGCCGCGTGCTCGGCCATGGCCAGCACGCCCGGCACCGGGCGCAGGCGGCCGTCGAGGGCCAGCTCGCCCGCCGCGCCGACGCCCTCCAGCGCGGCCGGGTCGAGCTGCCCCGAGCCGGCGAGCAGCGCCAGCGCGATCGGGAGGTCGTACTGCGGCCCCGCCTTGCGGAGGTCGGCCGGCGCCAGGTTCGCCACGATGCGCCGCGGCGGCACCGTGAAGACCTGGTTGGCGAGGCCCGAGCGCACCCGCTCGCGCGCCTCCTGCACCGCCGTGTCCGGCAGGCCGACGATCGAGAACCCGGGCAGCCCGGCACGCAGGTCGACCTCCACCTGGACCGTCGCGGTCTGGAGGCCGATCACCGCCGGGCTGAGGGCGAGCGCAACCACGGACGGGAGGTAAGCGCGATGCGGTGCCACGGCTCCCGGCGCGATCGCGACGAGATGCGCGCGCATTCGCGCCGTGGGGCGCCGCGCCGCTCGGACGTCTTAAGGTGCGGCTGTCCCGCAGCGGAGGAGCGCCGTGAGGTTCGACCACGTGGCACAGCAGGTGCCCGACATCGGGGAGGCGGTCGCCTGGCAGCTCCGGGCGGTGCCCGGCAGCCGCGTGCTGCACCAGGACCCGAGCTGGGCGCTGGTGGAGTCCGCCGGCGTGAAGCTCGCCTTCGTGCTCCCCGAGCAGCACCCGCCGCACATCGCCTACCGGGTCGACGACGAGGAGCTGGAGCGCCTGGCGGCGCGCCACGGCGCCACGATCGCGGTGCACCGCGACGCGACGCGCAGCTTCTACCTGGAGGGCCCCGGCAGCCTCCAGACCGAGGTCATCAGCTACCCGGAGGACCGGTGAGCGCGCGAACCTACGACCTCCTCGCGGACCTGCCCCTGACGATCGAGGGCTACCGCTTCGCGCCGATGGCGCTCGAGTTCCCCGGCGGCTTCACGCGGGTGACCACGCCGATCTGGATCGGCGGCGTCGGCGAGGAGGGCGTCGGCGAGGACGTCTGCTACGACCCGGCCGACCACCAGCGGATGTTCGCGGCCGGCCCGGTCCTGCCCCTCCAGGGCACCTGGACCCTGCGGACCTTCTCCGAGCACCTGGACGGGCTGGAGCTCTTCCCCACCCCGCCGGCCTTCCCGTTCCACCACCAGTACCGGCGCTGGGCCTTCGAGAGCGCCGCGCTCGACCTGGCGCTCCGCCAGGCGGGGCTGTCGCTCGCCGGCGCGCTCGGGATCGCGCCGCGGCCGGTGACCTTCGTGGCCAGCATGCGGCTGGACGACCCGCCGAGCGCCGCCCGCGTGCTGCGATGGCTCGAGCGCGACCCGACGCTCCGGTTCAAGCTCGACCCCACCTCGACCTGGGGCGCCGATCTGATCGCCGAGCTCGCCGGGACCGGGGCCGTGGTGACGGTGGACCTGAAGGGCGCCTACACCGGCACGCCGGTCGACGGCGAGGCGAATCCCGAGCTCTACGCGCAACTGGCCGAGGCGCTCCCGGACGCCTGGATCGAGGACCCGCGGCTCACCCCCGAGACCCGCGCCGCGCTGGCCGGATACTGGGACCGCATCACCTGGGACGCGGCGATCCACACGGTCGACGACATCCGCAACCTCGAGCACAAGCCGCGGATGATCAACATGAAGCCGTCGCGGTTCGGCCGTCTCTCCGAGGTGCTCGACGCGCACGACCACCTGCGGGCCGAGGGGATCGGCGCCTACGGCGGCGGGCAGACCGAGCTGGGCCTCGGGCGCGGCCAGATCCAGTACCTGGCGTCGCTCTTCCACCCCGACGCCCCGAACGACGTCGCGCCGCGCGGCTACAACGAGCCGTTCCCCCCGGCCGACCTGCCGACGAGCCCCCTCGCCCCCGCGCACTGGGAGACCGGCTTCCGCTGGGGCGAGTGACCGGTCCCCGGCGCTCCCCCGCGCGCCGGACGGCACGGTTCCGGGTGGAGTCGTGACGGGCCGGGGCGGCAGCCTCCCCTCATGGGCGAGGACGCGCGACGGGGGCGGGGCGGCGAACGGGCGGCGGCCGCGTTCCTCCGTCGGCGGGGGTGGCGCGTCCTCGCCGCGAACTGGCGGGGCGCGGGCGGCGAGCTCGACCTGGTGGCCGTGCGGGGAGGCACCGTGGCCTTCTGCGAGGTCAAGACCCGCGGCGATCGGCGGGCGCTCGCCGAGACCCTGACGGCGCTGCAGCGGGTGCGCATCGCCCGCGCGGCCGAGGCGTTCCTGGCGGCGCACCCGGAGCTGGTCGGCCTGGTCGTCCGCTTCGACCTGATCACCGTGGACGCGAGCCGCCGGCCGCGAGCCGTGCGCCACCTGGCCGGCGCCTTCGAGCCGCACAGGGCGCTGCCATCGAGGACCGGAGCTCGCCCCGTCGAGGGGGAGATGTGCGTCTGGGCGGCGTGAGTACCCTGATCGTCGTGAGCGACCGAGGCGCCATGTTGCAGTTCGACGAGGAGACCGCCCGCCGGATCGAGGCGAGCTACCTCACCTCGGACATGGTGGAGCAGCGCCGGGCCGTGCGCGCCCTCCTCGGGCTGCGGGCGGGCGAGCGCGTCCTGGACATCGGATCCGGGCCCGGCTTCCTTCTCCACGAGATGGCGGCCGAGGTCGGGCCCGACGGGCGCGCGGAGGGCGTGGACCCGAGCGACAGCATGCTCGCGATCGCCGCCGCCCGCGCGCCGGCGGCCGGCGCGGCGCCCGTGGCCCTCCATCCCGGCGACGCGCTCGCCCTCCCCTTCGCGGACGACAGCTTCGACGCGGTCACCTCCACCCAGGTCATGGAGTACGTCGCGGACATCCCGGCCGCGCTGGCCGAGGCGCGGCGGGTGCTTCGGCCCGGCGGGCGGCTGCTGATCCTCGACACCGACTGGGACGCGATCGTCTGGCACTCGGCCGATCCGGCGCGCATGGACCGCGTGCTGGACGCCTGGACCGAGCACCTCGCCCATCCCCACCTCCCCCGCCACCTGCCGCGGCACCTGCGCGAGGCGGGCTTCGCGCTGACGGCCTGCGAGGCGTGGCCCATCCTCAACCGGCGCGGCGACGGCGGGAACTTCAGCTCCGGCGTGATCCCGATCATCGCCGGCTTCGTTCCCGGCAGGCGGGGGGTGAGCGAGGAGGACGCGGCGGCGTGGGCCGCCGACCTCGCGGCGCGGACCGACGACTACTTCTTCAGCCTGAACCGCTACCTGTTCCTCGCGACGCGGTGAGCGCGGCGGCGGCGGCCCGGTCGACCTCCGAGTAGCCCGCCGACTGGAACGAGCGCCGGTGCAGCGGCGACAGGCCGGCGGCGGCGAGGGCCGCGTGATGGTCGGGGGTCGCGTAGCCGACGTGGCGGTCGAACCCGAAGGCGGGATACGCCTCGGCGATCGGCCCGGCCATCAGGCGGTCGCGAGTGGTCTTCGCGATCACCGAGGCCGCCGCGATGCAGGCGCTGCGCCGGTCGCCGCCCACCACCGCCCGGTGCTCGGGCGCCGCCGGGCCGAGCGTGAAGCCGTCGACCAGGCAGACGTCCGGGCAGGGGTCGAGCGCGGCCAGCGCCTTGGCGAGCAGGCGCAGGTTGGTCCTGTGGAGGCCGTCGCGGTCGATCGTGCCCGGACTCGCGACCTGCACCACCACCTGCTCGGCCGCGCGCAGGATCACGCCGGCCAGGCGCTCGCGCACCGCCGGGGTCAGGCGCTTGGAGTCGTCCAGGTCGGACAGGGCCAGACGCGCGCGCCGGCCGATGCGGTGGACGTCGAGGCAGACGGCCGCGACCACCAGCGGTCCGGCCAGGCAGCCGCGCCCGGCCTCGTCGGCACCCCCCACCCGCGCCGCGCCGAAGGCGCGGTCATGCGCGAAGAGCCGCGCGGCGACGCGGCTCGTGCCCATCGGACCCTCTCGACGGCCGGGGGGCCGTCCGGCGGCTAGGAGCCGGCCGGGGTCCGCTGACGCTCGCGGATGCGGGCCTTCTTGCCCACCTTGCCGCGGAGGTAGTAGAGCTTCGCGCGGTTCACGTCGCCCTCCATGATCCGCTCGATGCGCTCGATCTTGGGCGAGTGCACCGGGAAGGTGCGCTCGACGCCCACCCCGAAGCTCTGCTTGCGGACCGTGAAGGTCTCGCGCGAGGTGGAGCCCTGGCGCTTGATGACCGTTCCCTCGAACACCTGCACGCGCTGGCGGGTGCCCTCGATCACGCGGAAGTGGACGCGGACGGTGTCGCCGGCCTTGAACACCGGGATGTCGTCGCGGAGCTGCTCGCGCTCCAGGTCCTCGATGACGGTCACAGGGCTGCTCCTCGTTCCGGCCGACGCACGGCGGCCACCATAGCAGGGCCCGCGCCGGGCGCCGCCGGGCGGACCGTCACCCCTCCGCGGGCGGCCGCCCGACCCGCTCGGCGCGCCAGCGGGCCACCTCGGCGTGGTGCCCCGAGAGCAGCACGGCGGGCACCTCCCAGCCGCGAAAGACCGCCGGCCTGGTGTAGTGCGGGTGCTCCGTGCCGCCCTCGAGCGCCTCCGAGAACGACTCGCTGTCGAGGCTCGCCGCGTTGCCGAGCGCGCCCGGGAACCGGCGCCCGACCGCGTCCACGATCGCCATCGCCGCCACCTCCCCGCCGGCCAGCACGAACGGCCCCAGCGAGATCGCGTCGTTGGCCAGGTGCTCGTGCACCCGCTCGTCGAAGCCCTCGTAGCGCCCGGCGAGCAGGGTGAGCGCCGGCTCGGCCGCCAGCTCGCGCGCGACCGCGTCGGTGAACGGCCGCCCGCGGGGCGTCAGCACCGCCACGCGGCGCTCCTCGCGCAGCCGCTCGGCCGGCATCCCGTGGACCGCCTCCAGCGCCGCGGCCACGACGTCGACCCGGATCACCATGCCCGGCCCGCCGCCGTAGGGCGCGTCGTCCACCTGCTTGTTCGAGAGCGGGCTCGGGTCGCGCAGCGAGTGCGCGCGCAGCTCCAGGCCGGCCGAGACCGCCGCGTTGGCCAGATGGCGGGCCCGCTCCATCCAGGCGAACCACTCCGGGAAGAGCGTGAGGACGTCGATGCGCATGCCGCTAATCGGCCAGGAGGTCCGGCCGCAGCGCGATCCGCCGGGCGGCGCGATCGATCGCGGTGACGGCGTCGGCGGTGAACGGGACCAGCACCGGCTCGCCCTCCCCCGCGACCTCGAGCACGTCGTTGGCCGGGCCCGGGATCACGCTCCGGACCGTGCCCAGCGGGCGCCCGCCGGCCTCCACCGCGAACCCGACCAGCTCGCGCACGTAGAGGGTGTCCGGGTCCGCGAGCGGCGGCAGGCGGTCGGCCGGCACCTGGATCGCCCCGCCGGCAAGCTCGGCGGCCTGCTCGCGGGTGGTCACGCCGGCGAAGCTCAGGATCAGCCCGGGCGGATTGGCGGTGCGGGCCTCGAGCACCAGGCGCCGCCGCGGCCCGTCCGCGGGCCCCACCTCCACCTCGGCGCCGAGCTCGAGGGTCTCCAGGGTGGGCCCGGTCGGCCTCGCCCGGATGGCGCCGCGCACCCCGTGCGGCCGCGCCAGGTGCCCGATCAGGACGAGGGGCGCGTCCAGTGCGGGATCAGTCGACGATCTCGAGCGTCGCCCGCTCGCCGCGGGCGGCGGCGCCGGCCCGAAGGACCGTGCGCAGCGCGCGCGCCACCCGTCCGCCTCGCCCGATCACTTGGCCGAGGTCCTCCTCGGCCACGTAGAGCGAGATGAGCGTCGCGCCGTCCTCCTGCTCGCACTCCACCCTGACGTCGCCGGGGTGGTCGACCAGCCCGCGCGCGAGCGTGGCCACCATCGTGGCCAGCGCGCTGTCGGCGGTGGTGCTCAGGCCGCGGCCCCCGCGACCTTGAGGAGCTTGCGGACGGCCTGCGTGGGCTGCGCGCCCTTCTGCAGCCAGTCGTTGGCCTTCTCGACGTCGATCTCGATGAGCGACGGGTTCAGCTGCGGGTTGTACCGGCCGATCGTCGCGATGTTGC
>JAWVEV010000060.1:0-11956 GCA_033856535.1 Miltoncostaeaceae bacterium
CCACCGTGGCCGAGCGGGACGTCAAGTTCATCCGGCTCTGGTTCACGGACATCCTCGGCCAGCTCAAGAGCTTCTCGGTGACCCGGGAGGAGCTTCCCGGGGCGCTCGAGCAGGGGATGGGCTTCGACGGCTCCTCGATCACCGGCTTCAACGCCATCGAGGAGTCGGACATGATCGCCATGCCCGACCCGACCACCTTCGCGATCCTGCCCTACCGGCCGCAGGAGCAGTCGGTGGCGCGGATGTTCTGCGACATCCGCACGCCGGACGGGCAGCCCTACGAGGGCGACCCGCGCTGGGTGCTGCGGCGGGCGCTCGAGCGGGCCCGGGACATGGGCTTCGACCACTACTACCTGGGGCCGGAGCTCGAGTTCTTCTACTTCCGGAGCCCGGACGCGCCCGACGTGCTCGACCGCGGCGGCTACTTCGACCTCACCACCCTCGACGCCGCGAGCGACCTGCGCCGCGACACGGTGCTGGCGCTCGAGGAGGTCGGGATCCACGTCGAGTACTCGCACCACGAGGTCGGCCCCTCGCAGCACGAGATCGACATCCGCTACGCGGACGCGCTGGTGATGGCGGACAACGTCATGACCTACCGCACGATCGTGAAGGAGGTGGCCCACAAGCACGGTTGCTACGCCACCTTCATGCCCAAGCCGCTCGGGGACCAGAACGGCAGCGGCATGCACACCCACCAGAGCCTGTTCCAGGGCGCGACCAACGCCTTCCACGACCCCGAGGACGAGTACTTCCTCTCCCCGGTGGCCAAGCACTTCATCGCCGGCCTGCTGGCGCACGCGCGCGAGCTCTGCTGCGTCTTCGCGCAGTGGGTGAACTCGTACAAGCGGCTGGTGCCGGGCTACGAGGCGCCGGTCTACGTGGCCTGGAGCCGGCGCAACCGGTCGGCCCTGGTGCGCGTGCCGCACTACCACCCCGGCCGCGAGCGCTCGACCCGCGCCGAGCTGCGCGCGCCGGACCCGGCCTGCAACCCGTACCTGACCTTCGCCGCGCTGCTCTCCGCCGGGCTCGACGGCATCGAGAAGGGCTACGAGCTGCCGCCCCCGATGGAGCAGAACCTGTACGGCATGACCGCCGAGGAGCGCGCCCGCGCCGGCGTCGAGGCGCTGCCCGAGACGCTCGGCGAGGCGATCGAGCTCGGCGCCGAGAGCGAGCTGCTGCTGACCACCTTCGGCGAGCACATCCACTCCCGCTTCGTGGAGATCAAGCGCGCCGAGTGGGAGGAGTACCGCCTCCAGGTCACGCCGTACGAGATCGAGAAGTACCTGCCGCTGCTGTGACCCTCGCGCTCCGGGCGGAGGGCCCCTTCCGCCTGGGCGCGGTCGTCCGCAGCCACGGCTGGTTCCAGACGCCGCCGTTCGCCTGGGACGAGCCGGCCGACGTCCTCTCGCGGGTCGAGCTGCTGGCGGGGGGCCCGGCGGCCGTGCGGGTCACCTCCGCGCCGGGCGGAGCGGCGGTGGACCCCGGGCGGAAGCTGTCCGCCGCCGAGGGCGAGGACCTCCGCCGGCGCGCGGCGCGGATGCTCCAGCTCGACGCCGACCTGGGGGGCTTCGGGGACGCGCTGGCCTTCGACCCGGTCCTGGCGGCCGACCTGGCGGACTACGGGGCCGGGCGGGTGCTGGCCGGCACGTCGCTCTACGAGGACGTGGTGAAGGCGGTCTGCGCCACCAACACCACCTGGACCCAGGCCGTGGCGGCGATGGCCCGGGTCGCGTCGCTCGACCGCTCCGGGGCGGGCGCCGGCGGCGCCCTGGTCGACCCCGAGGCGATGCTGGCGCTCGGCGAGGATCGGCTGCGCGCCGAGGGCCGGGTGGGCTACCGGGCGCCCTTCCTGCTGTCGATCGCGCGCGCCGGGGCCGACGGCGAGCTGGCCGCGCTGGACGCGGAGGCGCCCGGGCTCGACGGCGCCGAGCTCGAGCGCCGGCTGCGCGCCCTGCCCGGCGTGGGCCCGGCCACGGCGAGCTACCTCTGCCTGCTGCTGGGGCGCTACGACCGGCCGGGCGTGGACTCGGCGACGATCCGCATCGCCGCGGCGCGCTGGTTCGGCGGCCGCAAGCCGTCCCGGGCCGAGGTGCTGGCCAAGGTGGCGCCGGCCGGGCCCTTCGTCGGCCTCGCCCTCTACTGGGCCACGGTGCGCGCCTGGCAGCGCGACACCGGTCTGGAGGTCTGAGGCCTCACTCGGCCGAATAGCGCTCGCGCAGCTCCTCGAAGCGGCGGGTGTCCCACCCGCTCGGCTCGCCGGCGAGCTCGCGCTCGAGCAGGTCGAGGTGCTGGTGCCAGCCGGCCAGTCGGCCGGCGGGCGCGTCGGCCGCGGGCATCTCGTTGACCAACTCCAGCCGGGTCCCCTCGCCCTCGGGGTGGAGCGCGAAGCGCACGTCCCCCTGGGAGTCCGAGTCGTAGGCGAACCGGGCGGGCGGCTCGAAGGCGGTCACCGTCCCGTGGGCGACCGCGCCGGTCTCGTCCCAGCGCAGCTGGAGGCTCCCGCCGCGCTCCGGCTGGAGCGTCGCCCGCGCCAGCCAGCGGCCGATCCGATCGGGCTCGGTCAGCGCGGACCAGACCGCCTCCGGGGGATGGTCGAGGCGGCGCTCGAAGCGCACCCGCGCCCCGCGGTCGGCGCGCTCCAGGGTCCCGTCGAAGGTGGCGGCGTCGGACGACATCGGCGGTCCTCTCTCCTCGGGGGTGCCCGGCCGGCGCCGGGCCTCGGCCCCCGGGTTCCCCGCCGGGGCGCGGCCTACGCCAGAGTCCGCAGCCCTCGCATGATCTCGGCGGTGAGCGCCGCCGATCCCGGGGCCTTGGCGAGGTCGCCCAGCGCGGTCACGTTCACCAGGTAGACGTGCTCGAGGCCGGCCGCGCGGAAGGGGCGCAGGCGGTCGACCACGTCGTCGGGCGTGCCCCAGAAGTAGTAGCGGCGCAGGACCTCGTCGGGGATCGCCGCCGCGACCCGGATCGCCTCCTCGCGCGTGAGCCGGGTGGGCACGTAGTCGAGCAGCCCCCAGTCGCCCGGGAGCGGGTACTCGCCGCCGGCGCGGGCGTACTCCTCGGGCGGCGCGGTGAGGGCGATCAGCCGCAGCAGGAGCGACTCGCGCAGCATCCGCTCGGCGGCGTCGCGGTCCTCATCGCAGACGATCCAGACGAACAGGCCCGCCTTGACGGCGTCCTCCGCGCGGCCGGCCGCGACCGAGGCCCGGCGCAGCGCGGCCAGCTTGGCGGCGTAGTCCTCGGCGTCGAGCGAGACCGGGATCCAGCCGGCGGCGACCCGGCCGGCGGCCTCCAGCGTGCGCGGGCGGTGGGCCGCCATCCAGATCTCGGGCGGGGCCTCGCCGTAGGGCTCGACGCCGAGGATCGCGCCGCGGAGCGTCCAGAAGTCGCCGTCGAAGTCGACCGGGTCGATCGTCGACCAGAGCAGCCGGATGATCTCGAGCGCCTCGAGCAGGCGCGACGCGGTGCGGTCGTAGGGCAGCCCGAAGGGCACGATGTTCTCGGCCTCGCCGACGCCCAGGCCGAGGAGGGCGCGCCCCTTGGACAGGTGGTCGAGCGTGGCCCAGGTCTGCGCGATGACCGCCGGATGGCGGCGGATCGCGTCGGTCACGCAGACTCCCAGGCCGATGCGCTCGGTGCGCACGGCGGCGGCCCCGATCACCGGGCCGGGGTCGAGGAAGGCGTGCGGCGAGCGCATCACCGCCGCGTGCGGCACCAGGTCCGGCGTCCAGACGCCGGGCGGGAACCAGTGGAGGAAGTGGTCCGACCACCAGATGGCGTCGAAGCCGGCGGCCTCCGCGCCCTCCGCGGCGGCGATGATCGCGTCGGTCGGCGGCCGGATCGAGCCGAGCGTGGCCACCTCGAGCGGGCGCATCGGGGTCCTCCTCGGGTGAAGCGCCGGCCCGCGTCCCGGACGGGACGCGGGCCGGGACGGGCTACGAGGCCGCGTCCTCCTCGGCGTACGCCGCGATGAGGATCTTGGCCACCTCGGGCCGGGTGAACTCGACGGGCGGGATCTCGCCCCGGCCCAGCATCTCGCGCACCTTGGTGCCCGAGAGGAACACGCGGTCCTCGGGACCGGCCGGCGAGGTCTTGGTGGTCGCCATGCCGCCCGTGAGCTTGCACCAGAAGGAGTGCTCGAAGAACTCCGGCGTGATCGCCAGCTCGTCGCGGGAGATGTCGTCGAAGATCCGGTGGGCGTCGTAGGTGCCGTAGTAGTTGCCGACGCCGGCGTGGTCGCGGCCCACGATGAAGTGGGTGCAGCCGTAGTTCTGACGCAGGATCGCGTGGAGGATCGCCTCGCGCGGGCCGGCGTAGCGCATGGCCGCCGGCAGCACGCCGAGCACGACCCGCTCCTTGGGGTAGTAGCCCTCCATCAGCGCCTCGTAGCAGCGCATCCGGACCCCGGCGGGGATGTCGTCGTCCTTCGTGGCGCCCACCAGCGGGTGCAGGAAGAGGCCGTCGACGGTCTCCAGCGCCACCTTGGTGATGTACTCGTGCGCCCGGTGGATCGGGTTGCGCGTCTGGAAGCCGACGACGGTCTGCCAGCCGAGCTCGTCGAAGCGGGCGCGCGACACGGCGGGGTCGAGCCGGTAGGGCTCGGCGGCCGGGTCGATCGGCAGGCGCGAGGCGACCCGCACCGGGCCGGCCAGGCAGGTGGTGCCGTGCGCGTAGAGCGACGCGACGCCGGGGTGGGCGTCCTCGTCGGTGCCGTAGACCAGCTTGGCCTCGCGGACCTGGTCGGTCTCGTAGCGGTCCTGCACCTCGAGCACGCCCAGGAAGTTCCCCTCCTCGGAGACGAGCTCCACCTCGTCGGCCGAGCCCACCCCCTCGAGCTCGTCGGGCTGCACCGCCAGCGTCACCGGCACCGACCACGCGAGCCCGTTCGGCAGGCGCATGTCGGTGAGCACCGACTCGTAGGCCTCACGGCCCATGAAGCCGTCGATCGGCGACATCGCGCCCACCGCGATCAGGTCGAGGTCGGCGGCCTGGCGCGGCGAGAGCGTCACGCGCGGGCGCCCGCCGCCCTCGTCCAGGCTGTCGTCCAGGCGGTTCACCAGCGTGCCGCCGTGCGGCGCGATGGGACCTGGCGTCCCGGCGCTCACAGGAGCGCCCCCGGGGCGTCGGGGGGCAGCAGCTGCATGAGGGTGTCGGCCCGCAGGCCAAGTCGGAGCGTCTCCAGTGCGATCACCTCGTCGGGTGGGATATTGCCCAGGTTGACGTTCGGGCCGAAGGCTCGGATGAACCAAACCTGCTGGGCCTTCTGGGGAGCCTCGAACAGGAGCCGGTCGACCTCCACCTGGTGGACGATCTCGTCGATCAGGCCGGTGCGCAGCTCGCCGTCGGGACGAAAGATACCCGCGGTCCCGCTTTCGCGCGCCTCGGTGATGACCTTCCAGGCGCCGGCCTCGATCTCGGCCTGGATCAGCTGCACCCAGCGATAGGGCGCGATCAGCTTGTCCTGGTCCTTCGAGCCCACCTCGCTCAGCACGGTGTAGTCGCGCGAGAGGCGGTGGATGTGCTCGAGCTTCTGCTCGTGCGGCAGCTCGATCGTGCCGTCGGACACCTCGACGTGGGTCAGGCCGAGCCGGTCGACCCAGCGCCGCCACTCGTCGAGCTTGCCGTGCGCCAGACAGACCTCGAAGAAGGTCCCGCCGAGGACCACGGGAACGCCGGCCGCGGCGTAGAGGGACAGCTTCTCGGTCAGGTTCTGGGTGATGTAGGCGGTGCCCCAGCCGAGCTTGACGATGTCGACCGCGTCGCAGGCCGAGTCGAGCATGCCCTCGACCATCGCGAGCGGATGGCCGTGGTCGATCACGTGGGTGATGCCGCTCGAGCGGGGCTTCTCGGGCCGCGCGGGGAGCGTCAGGAAGTCCGGCCTCGAGGAGACCCGTCCGTCGATCATCGCGCCGCCTCCGCCGCCGAGGTCCCGGCCCGCCGCCCGTACACCACCGTGTCGAGCAGCGAGTTCCCCATCAGGCGGTTCGCCCCGTGGACGCCGCCGGTGATCTCCCCCGCCGCGAAGAGCCCCGGCAGGGTGGTGGCCGCCCGCTCGTCGATCAGCAGGCCGCCGTTGCGATAGTGCAGCACCGGGTAGACCAGCACGCGCTCGCGCGTGATGTCGACCCCGGCCTTCAGGTAGCGGTTGTGCACGTAGGCGAGCCGGGCGGCGGTGAACCCCGCCCCGTTCTCGCGGTCGATCGCCGGCGTGTCGAGCAAGACCCCCTCCTGGCCGTTCGGCGCCGCCAGCCCCCGGCCGGCGGCGACGGCGTCGATGATCCCCTGCGCGACCACGTCGCGCGGCGCGAGCTCATCCACGAAGCGCTCGCCGTCGCGGTCGTGCAGCGTCGCCCCGTATCCCCGCGTCGTCTCGGGGAGCGCATACCCGGCGAGCGCCTCCGGCCACACCGAGCCGGTCGGGTGGCGCTGCCAGCTGTCGATCTCCGTGCCCTCGGCGCCGAGCGCCAGCCCCATCCGGAGGACCTCGGGCGTCGCGTCCGGGTGGTTGGTGCTGCCCACCCCGATCGCGTCCGCCTCGCCGCGCAGCCCGCCCCCCGCCGCGAGCACCACGGCGCCGACGCGCAGGGTCCGCACCTCGCCGTTGCCGCCGGGCGCGAGCGAGGCCGTCCAGCCGTTCTCGGCCGGGGCGAGGCCTCGGAGCTCGGTCGACTCCCACACCTCGGCGTCACTCGCGCGCACCGCCTTCCGCAGCGCCTTGACCATCTCGGCGCCGGTGCGCTCGCCGGCCTGCAGCAGCCGCGGCCTGCTGGCGCCGCCGCAGCGCAGGATGCGCAGGCGCCCCTCGTCGCGGCTGAACGCCACGCCGATCGACTCGAGCCAGCGGATCGCCTCGGGGCCGCTCGCGGTGAGCGTCCGCACCAGCTCGGGACGGGCGGCGCGGTGGCCGGCGGCGAAGGTGTCCTCGAAGTGCGACTCGATCGAGTCGTCGTCGCCGAGCGCCGCCTGGATCCCGCCCTGGGCCCGCCCGGTGTTCGACGCGCCGAGGGCCGACTTGGTGGCCACCAGGACGCGCGCGCCCGCGTCGCGGGCCGCGATCGCCGCGCTCATGCCGGCGCCCCCGGACCCCACGACCAGGACGTCGAAGACCCCGTCGGCGCCTCGTGCCACGGCGGCGATGCTAGCCGACTCCCACTTGAATACGAAATATAATCCCTGCTTATCCGACCGGCGTGTCGTACCCTACGCGCATGGCCCGACGTCTGGGAGCGGTGCTCGCCGCGCTGCTCATGCTGCTGGGCGCCGCGACCGCGGCGGCGGAGCCCGTCCCGCCCGGATCGCTCTACCTGGCGCTCGGGGACTCGGTCGCGGCGGGCCACGGGCTCGGAGATCCGACCGACCAGCCCGACGCCGCGCTCTGCACGCGCTCCCAGCACGCCTACCCGGCGCTGCTCGCGCGGTCGCCCTACTTCGCCAACCCGCTCGGGGCCGGCGGCAGCCTGGCCTGCAGCGGCGCCGTGAGCGCACACCTCTTCGGGGCGTCGCAGGTCGTCGTCGGGCCGAGCGGCCCGGTGGGGCTGGCGCCCCAGCTCGCCGTGGTGCGGGCGCTCGACCTCGCGCCGGCGACCGTCACGGTCACGGTCGGGGCGAACGACGTCCGCTACAACGCCGTGGTGGCCGCCTGCCTGAAGGAGCTCGGCTCGGGTCCCGGCGGGCCGTGCGCGCGGCAGGCCCCGACCGTGGCGCTGTCCCTCGAGAACCTCGACGAGAACCTCATCGAGCTCTTCGGGGACATCCAGGCCCTGCCGGGGAACCAGCGCATCTTCGCCACCGGCTACTACGACCCGATCCCCGAGGACCTGACCGACCTGGGCGACGCGCTCGCCTGCGGCCTGTTCGGGATCAGCGTGCGCGACGCGCAGTACGACGGCGACTACGCCTACATCCAGACCTATCTCGGGCTCCTGAACGGCACGATCGCGCGCGCGGCCGCGAGCTCGGGCGCCACGTACGTGGACATCACGCACGTCTTCGACGGCCACCGCTTCTGCTCGGACGTGCCGTGGGCGGTGCCGCCCTCCGCCGCCACGGTGGCCGACGGGTCCGCGTTCCATCCGACGGCGCTCGGTCAGGAGGCCATCGCCCAGGCGCTGATCCGCGCGGCCGGGGGGACCACCCCGATGATCACGGGCGCCGAGGCCCCCTAGCCGCCGGCGGCGGCGTCGCCCGGGTCCGCGGCGGCCGGGCCCAGGCGCTCGCGGGCGAAGTCGAGGAAGGCGGCGGTGAGACGGGTCGGCGTGCGGCCGGCGTGGCGCACGGCGAGGAAGTCGCGGGTCAGGCCGGCGCCGCGCAGGGGCACGGCGGCGAGCAGGCCCTCGCGCACCTCGCGCTCGACCGCCAGGCGGGAGATCACGGTCATGCCGAGCCCGTCGAGCACCGCGGCCTTCACCGACTGCTGCAGGCCGAGCTCCATCGTGACCGACAGGTCGCGGTCGCGGACCCCGGCGGCGCGCATGGCGGCCTCGACCACCGAGCGCACGCCCGAGCCCTCCTGCTGCAGGATCATGGGCTCGCTGACCAGCTCCTCGAGCCCGACCGCATCGCGGGCGGCGAAGGGGTGGCCGGGCGGCACGATCGCCACCAGCTCGTCGCGCATGAACGGCTGGAAGACCAGGCCGCGCTGCGGGCGCACCGCGCCCACGACGCCCAGCTCGAGCTCGTCGTCGAGCACCCGCTCGCAGACCGTCTGGGTGTCGCTGACCACCAGGCTCACCGTGACGTCGCCGTTCTCGCGCGAGAACGCGCCCAGCAGCCGTGGCAGCACCAGCTCGCCGGGGCCGGTGGACGACCCGAGGACGAGCCGGCCGGCCAGCGTGTTCCCGATCTCCCCCATCTCGCGGTGCAGCTCGGCCTCCAGGCCGATCATCCGCTTGGCGTAGCGGTAGACCACGTCGCCGGCCTCGGTGACGGCCACGCGCCGGCCGCCCCGGTCGAGCAGGCGGTGGCCCAGCAGCCGCTCGAGGGCGCGGATCTGGAACGAGACGGCGGGCTGGGAGATCTCCAGCTCCTCGGCCGCCTGAGAGAAGGAGCCCCGGTCGACCACCATGCGGAAGGTGAGGAGGTGCCGGAGATCCACGTCGGGTCGATCCTCGCACACGCCTCGGGCGGCGCTTTGCAGATCACGGTTACGAGGAGTAACCTGCCGCCATTGGTTACGAAGAGTAAGCCCGTGGGCCCTCCCACGCGGCACGAGGAGACACGATGAGCGACTCCAGCTTCCCGACGGTCCTGCCGGTCCTGCCGCTCGACGACGCCGCGGTGCTCCCCGGCATGAGCGTCACGTTCCCGGTGACGGGCCAGGAGCAGGTCGACGCCCTGTCGGCCGCGCGCGACGGGCGGATCGTGATGGTGCCGCGCGTCGCGGGGGCCTACTCGCGCTATGGCGCGGTGGCCCAGATCGTCGGCGACATCACCCTCCCCGACGGGACCCGCGGGGTCAGCGTCGAGGCGCTGCACCGCGGGCGCCTGGGTCCGGCGCAGGCCGGCGGCCCCGGCCTGTCCGTCGAGGTGACCGAGCTGCGCGACCCGTCCGACCCGGGCCCCGAGGCCCACCAGCTCGCCCGCGAGTACCGGGCGGTGGTGCAGGAGGTCGGCGAGCTGCGCGGCGACGGCGGCCGCGTGGCCCAGTTCCTGGCGTCGATCGAGCACCCGGGCCGGCTGGCCGACACGGCCGGCTACGCGCCCGAGATCCCGCTCGAGCGCAAGATCGCCCTGCTCGAGACGCCGGACGTGCTCGACCGCCTGCGCGCGGCCATCGAGGCCCAGCGCGAGCGGCTGGCCGACGCGAGCCTGCGCCGCCAGATCCGCGAGGACGTCACCGACGGCATGGAGAAGAGCCAGCGCGAGATGCTGCTGCGCCGGCAGCTGGACGCCATCCGCAAGGAGCTCGGCGACGACGACGGCCCCGGCGGGGCCGACGACTGGCGAGCGCGCCTCGACGCGGCCGAGCTGCCCGAGGCGGCGCGGGCCGAGGCCGAGCGCGAGCTGGGCCGGCTGGAGCGCCAGCCCGAGGGGCCCGAGGCGGGGATGATCCGCACCTACCTGGAGTGGATGGTCTCGCTGCCCTGGAACACCCGCTCCGAGGAGCGCCTGGACGTGGCCGAGGCCCGGCGGGTCCTGGACGAGGACCACGCCGGCCTCGAGAAGGTCAAGGAGCGCATCCTCGAGTACCTGGCCGTGCGCAAGCTGCGCCGCGAGCGCGAGATGGACGAGGGCCGCAGCGGCGTCATCCTGAGCCTGGTCGGGCCGCCCGGGACGGGCAAGACCTCCCTGGGCCAGTCGGTGGCGCGCGCCCTCGGCCGCGAGTTCGCCCGCATCAGCCTGGGCGGCATCCGGGACGAGGCCGACGTCCGCGGCCACCGGCGCACCTACATCGGCGCCCTGCCGGGGCGGCTGGTCCGCGCGCTGCGCGAGGCCGGCACGCGCAACCCGGTGATCGTCCTGGACGAGATCGACAAGGTCGGCTCGGACTGGCGCGGGGACCCGTCCTCGGCGCTGCTCGAGGTGCTCGACCCGGCCCAGAACCACTCGTTCCGCGACCACTACCTCGACGTGGAGCTGGACCTGTCCGAGGTCCTCTTCATCGCCACGGCCAACATGATCGACACCATCCCCGGCCCGCTGCTGGACCGGATGGAGGTCATCCACCTCGACGGCTACACCGACGACGAGAAGCTGGCGATCGCGCGCGGCTACCTGCTGCCGCGCCAGGTCGAGCGCAACGGCCTGACCGAGGGCGAGGTCGAGGTGAGCGACGAGGCGCTGCACGCCGTCATCTCCGACTACACGCGCGAGGCCGGCGTCCGCGGGCTCGAGCGCGAGCTGGGCAAGCTGATGCGGAAGGCCGCCACGGCGGTGGCCGAGGGCACCCGCGGGCCGATCCCGATCGGACCCGAGGACGTCGAGGCGGCGCTGGGGCGCGCGCGCTTCCACCACGAGGCGGCGGAGCGCACGGCGACCCCGGGCGTGGCCACCGGCCTGGCGGTGACCGGCGCCGGCGGCGACGTCCTGTTCGTCGAGGCCGGCGCGATGCCGGCCGACGGGCCGGGCGACCGCCTGGTGCTGACCGGCCAGCTCGGCGACGTGATGCGCGAGTCGGCCCGGATCGCCCTGAGCTGGACGCGATCGCACGCCGAGGAGGTCGGCATCGACCCGGAGACGCTGGCCGGGAAGGAGCTCCACCTGCACGTGCCGGCGGGCGCCATCCCGAAGGACGGGCCCTCGGCGGGCGTCACGATGGTGACCGCCCTGGCCTCGCTCTTCTCCGGGCGGCCGGTGCGGCCGAACGTCGGCATGACCGGCGAGGTGACCCTGCAGGGCCGGGTGCTCCCGATCGGCGGCGTCAAGCAGAAGGTGCTCGCCGCGCACCGGGCCGGCCTCACCGAGGTCATCATCCCGGAGCGCAACCGGGGCGACCTGGAGGACGTGCCGGAGGCCGTCCGCCGGTCGATGACGATCCACCCGGTGCTGACCGTCGGCGAGGTGCTGGACATCGCCCTCGAACGGGCCCCGGCCCGGAGCGAGGTCGTGGCCGGCCGCTAGGTTGCTCCCGATGGACGAGTGTCGCGACGAGGGGGGGCGGCTCCAGGGCCGCCACCCCGTCTGCCCCCGCTTCCAGCGCACGGCCGAGCTGCTCGGCCGGCGCTGGAGCGCGGCGGTCATCCGGGTGGCGCTGGAGGGCCCGGTGCGCTTCACCGAGATCCGCGAGTCGGTGGACGGCCTCAGCGCCCGCCTGCTCACCGAGCGGCTGCGCGAGCTGGAGGCGGCGGGGATGATCGAGCGCCGGCGCGACGACGCGACCGGCGCCGTCGTCTACCGGCTCACCGAGAAGGGCCGCGCCCTCTCCCGGATCCTCCGCGAGATCGAGGCCTGGGTCGACGACTGGGACGACCGGCCGGGCCCGCGCGCGGGCGAAGGCGGCTAGCTCCGCCGGGCGGTG
>JAWVEV010000061.1:0-9426 GCA_033856535.1 Miltoncostaeaceae bacterium
GACGTCGAGCAGATGCACGAGGACGGCATCGAGCCGATCGACCTCGTCGTGGTGAACCTGTACCCGTTCGAGCAGCGCGCCGCGGTGCACGGGGCCACCGACGAGGACCTGGTCGAGTCGATCGACATCGGCGGCCCGGCGATGATCCGCGCCGCGGCGAAGAACCACGCCCGGGTGGGCGTGATCACCGCGCCCTCGCAGTACGAGGCGGTGCTGGCCGAGCTGCGCGCGAGCGACGGCGAGCTGTCGACGGCGACGCTGCGCCGGCTGGCGGGCGCCGCCTTCACCCACACCGCCCGCTACGACGCCGCGATCGCGGACTGGCTCGCGCTGGGCGGCGACGAGTTCCCCGACTCGATGCTCGTGCGGCTCGAGAAGCAGCACGAGCTCGCCTACGGCGAGAACCCGCACCAGCGCGCGGCGTACTACGCCGAGCGGGGCGCCCGCACGCACCTGCTGGCGCGGTTGGAGCAGCTCCACGGGAAGCAGCTCTCGTTCAACAACCTGCTCGACCTCGACTCGGCGCGCTCGCTGCTGCGCGAGTTCAGCGTGCCGGCCTGCGTGATCGTCAAGCACAACAACCCCTGCGGCGTGGCCGTCGCGGAGGACGTGAAGACGGCCTACGAGCGCGCCCGCGACGCCGACCCGCTGTCGGCCTACGGCGGCGTGGTGGTGGTGAACCGCGCGGTCGGCGCCGAGCTGGGCGAGCTGCTGGCCGGCACCTTCGTCGAGGTGCTGCAGGCGCCGGGCTACGAGGAGGCGGCGTTGGCCGCGCTCACGCGCAAGCCCAACACGCGCATCATGCTCACCAGCGAGCGCCGGCGGGTCGGCCCCGGCGAGCGCGACCTGCGCCGGGTGATGGGCGGGATGCTCGTGCAGGACCGGGACGCCGAGACCGAGGACCGCGACGCGATGACCGTCGCCACCGCCAAGGCGCCGACCGACAAGGAGTGGGGCGACCTGCTGTTCGCCTGGCGGGTGGCCAAGCACGTGAAGAGCAACGCGATCGTGCTGGCGCGCGACCTGGTCACGACCGGCGTGGGCGCCGGCCAGATGAGCCGGGTCGACTCGGTGCGCATGGCGGTCGAGAAGGCCGGCGACCGGGCCCAGGGCGCGGTGCTCGCCAGCGACGCCTTCTTCCCCTTCGCCGACGGACCGGAGGCTGCGATCGCGGCCGGCGTGAAGGCCGTCATCCAGCCGGGCGGCTCGATCCGCGACGAGGAGGTCGTCGCGGCCTGCGAGGAGGCCGGCGTCGCGATGGTCTTCACCGGGCGGCGGCACTTCCGCCACTGACGGCCGGGAGCGCCTCGGGCGCTACCCTCGGCGCGTGAGGAGGATCCTCGTCGCCGCCGCGCTGGCGGCCGGCCTCGTCGCCGCCGCGCCGGCGGCCGCGCTGGGGCCCGAGGCGCTCGCCGGCGACCCGCTCGACCGCGCCGCGGCGATCGCGCTGCCCTCGGTCTACCGGCTCGAGTCCGAGGTCGAGGTCGAGGGGCTGGTGACGGGCCTCGGCAACCGGATCCAGCTCTCGGACGCCGCCCGGATCGTCACCGAGGTGGGCACGGCGTTCGGGGTCGGCGAGGACGGCCACCTGGTGGCCGCCGCCCACGTGGCCTTCCCCGACGGCGAGAACCTGGCGGTCGCGGCGCTGCTCACCCGCGAGGCCGAGGGGGGCGTCGTGCGCACCTCGGCCGCGGTGCGCTCCTGGGTGCAGGCGCACCGGGTGCGCCCGACCGGCGCGCGGCTGGTGGCGCTGGTGGCGCGCCAGGCCGACGCCGGATATGGCGGCGGGCGCGGCTACCCGGCGCTGATCTCGCGGCTCGACCGCGGCTCCGACCTGGCGCTGGTCCGGCTCCCCGGCGCGCCCGGCGCGCCGGTGCTGCCGCTGGCGACCTCGGCGAGCGCCGGCACGCAAGTCGTCACGATCGGCTTCGGAACCGGCGTGCGGTTCACCGCGGCGGCCCACGAGGCGCCCGCGCCGGCGGTGCAGAAGGGGGTGCTCGGGAACAGCTTCAGGTCGACCGGGCCGATCGTGACGGGGCAGGTCGTCACCCGCGTGGACACCATCGCGCGCGACGGCGACTCGGGCGGGCCGGCGGTCGACGAGGACGGCCGCGCGCGCGGCGTGGTGCTCGGCCGCAAGGACGGCCGCGCGTTCATCATGCGCTCCGCCGAGGTGGTGAAGCTGCTCACCGAGGCCGACGTCGGCGCCGACCTGGGGCCCGTCGACCGCGACTACCGGCGCGGGCTGGAGCAGCTCTGGGCGCTCGACTTCCCGGCGGCCCGCGCGAGCTTCGCGGCCGCCCTGGCCGCCTTCCCGCACCACACCCTCGCGGGCGCGCTGCGGCGGCGGGCGACCGAGCTCGCCTCCGCCGACTTCGAGATCGCCGGCCGGCGCCGGCCGCAGGGCTTCCTGCTGGCGCTCGGGATCGTCAGCGCGATCGCGGCGCTGGCGTGCGCGTTCGCCCTGGCGGGCCCGGCGCTGGCGCGGGTCTTCCGCTCCGACCGCTGAGCGCCCGCCGACGCGATCAGCGCCCGGCGGCGCCCTCGAGCATGTCGCGGAGGTTCGTCAGGCCGGCGGTCATGACGCCGGAGAGGCGCTTCTCCAGGTCGTAGCCCTCGACCTCGGAGGTCGCGGTCTGGCGCCAGGTCACGCGGCTGCCGCCTGGCGCCTCGTGCACCGCGATCGTGGCCCGGTGGCTGGTGAGGCCGGGGATGCCCGAGACCACCGAGTAGCCGTAGCTGCGACCGGCCGGGTCGACGTCGACCAGGCGCTCGACCAGCTCGGCGCCCTGGGCCGTGGTCGCCGTGCGGATGTCGCCCTCCACCGCGCAGGCCGTGACCACCGGGAACCACTCGTGCACGCGGGCGGGGTCGCCCGCCAGGGCCCACGCGGCGTCCGGCGGGACCGCCACGTCGACGCCGACCTCGAAGTCGTTGGCCATGCCCGTCTCCTTTGTCGCGGATGAGGCTACCGGGGTGCCGTCAGCCCCCGCCCCCGCAGCCCCCGCCCCCGCAGCCCCCGCCGCCCCCGCAGCTCGCGCCGCCGCCGGCGCCGCAGCTCGCGCCGCCGCCGCACCCGAAACCGCCGCCGACCCCGCACGCGGCGCCCGCCCCCGTGCCGGCGAGCCGGCCCGCGCCGCCCTCGGCGTGGCCCCGCGGGTGCACCGGGATCCGGCGGGCCTCGCCGGGGGCGACCGGCGCCAGGTCGTAGCGCAGGGCGTCCTCCAGCTCGAGCCGCTCGTCCAGGGCGAAGATCCGCGGCAGCCGGTCCGGGTCGTCGGGGTCGATGCCCTCGACGCCGCAGGCCAGCCACCAGGCGTGGTCCAGGCCCGCGGCCATGTCCGGGCCGTCCTCCCCGCCCGCCGGCGCGTGGTGCAGGTAGCGGCCGAACGCGCCGCGGCAGAGCGCCATGTACTCCTGGGTGAACAGGATCATCTCGTGCCAGGCGTCGTCGGCCGCCCGCGAGGGCATCGCGACGAAGCCCTTCAGCTTGCTGCGCTGGCAGATCCTCAACCAGTCGCGCAGCCCCTCGACGGCCTCGAAGCGGCCCGCCGCGTTCAGCTCGGGGCGGGCTCGGGCGAGCTTCGCGTCGAGACCCGCGGGCGGCTCCCATTCGTCCAGGAACCGTCGCCGGCGGCTTCCGTGGATGGCCCAGTCGATGCTCGACATCGCAGACCTCCCGTATCGCGTGGTGTGCGCGACTTGTGCACCCGGGAGGCCTCCGCGCGCAAGCGATTCGGCGCAACTGGCGAGGGCCGTCTCGCCCTTCGCCACGCGGGTTTCGCGCCGTCTCGCCCCGCGCGCCGCGACGCGCCCGGCGTCTCGCGGGGTGCGCTTTTCGGTTAGGCCGGGAGCGGGTGGCTCGAGAGGACCCGGCCGTCCGGGTCGTACCGGTCCTTCACCTGGCGGAGGCCCGCGAGCACGTCCGGCGGGAAGGCCGAGCCGACCTGCTCGGGGTCCATCACGAAGTTCAGGAAGCGCCGGCCGGTCGCCCACGGGGCGAGCCCGCCGAAGGTGCCTCCGAGCGCGCCCACGACCGCCTCGGCGGCGCCGGGCGGGCCCATCGGGACGCCGAGGCCGAACGCCATGTAGGGCTCGTCCAGGTGGCCGACCGCGCCGGCGCTCTCGGGGCGCCGCGCGAGCGCGCCGCCCAGGTGGCGCACCTCGACCGCGAGCAGCGGGGTCTCGACGCCGGGCCCGGCCGCGACCAGCAACGCCTCGATCGCGTCGTCGGGCAGGTCGCCGAGCAGGGCCGAGCCGCCGATGAAGGGCAGCGGGTCCTCGGGCTCGTTGTGGACCTTGCCGAGGCCGCTGGCAGAGATCATCGCCACCGTGTCCATGAACGGGCCCATCTCGCGAATCGGCGCGATCGCGGCCGCGCCGGCCTCGGCGTCGCCGGCGTAGGCCACGTCGATCACGGCGAGCTGGGCGCCGCGCATCGGCTCGGGCACGAAGGGCAGTGGCGGCACGCGGAGCAGGGCCGCGATCGAGGTGATCTCCTCGGGCGCGCTCGCGCCCCAGTCGCGCCAGGCCGTGAGCACCTCGCGGGCGCGCTCGAGCGGGAACATCAGGTTGCCGGCGTAGACCTCGCCGTGCTCGACCAGCCCGAGCTCCATCGCGGTGACGATCGCGTAGTTGCCCCCGCCGCCGCGCATCGCCCAGAAGAGATCCGGCTCGTGCTCGGCGTCGACGCGCAGGCGCTCGCCGGCGGCCGTCACGACCTCGAACACCCTCACCGCGTTGGCGCAGAGCCCGTAGCGTCGCCCGAGCCAGCTCAGGCCGCCGCCCATGGTGAAGCCCGTGGCGGTGACGTCGCCGGCGGTGCCGGACAGGCCGCAGAGGCCGACCTCGCAGGCCGCGGCCTGCACGTCCATCCAGCGCGCGCCGGGCCCGACGCGGGCCACCTTGGCGGCGGAGTCGATCTCCACGTCCGCCAGGGCGGCGGTGCGGATCAGGACGGCGTCGTTCAGCGACCAGGTGGCCGAGTGGCCGGTGGGCTGCGCGGTGACCGGCAGGCCGGCATCGCGCGCGAAGGACGCCGCCGCGGCGACGTCATCGGCGTCGGCGGCCGCCACGACCGCGGCGGGGCGCTGGTCCACGGCGAGGTTCCAGGCCGAGCGGGCGGCGTCCCACCCCTCGTCTCCGGGTCCGAGGACCGTCCCGCGGACGGCGCTTCGAAGGGGTCCGAGGCCCTCGCTCATGCGGCCCTCCTGATCGCGGACGCATGAGAGCCGGGCGGGATGGCTCGCCTCATCCTCGCCCGGCTCGTGCCGTCTCTTTCGACGGCGACGACGGGGGTCCTTCCGCGGGCGGCGCCGATCCGGCCCGCGCGCGGAGGACGGTGATCACCAGCGCGATCACGATCAGCACGGCGCTGGAGACGCACCAGGCGCAGATCGCGTCGATCACGAAGAGCTCGAGGTAGGTGAGGTAGGCCGAGAAGCCCACCCCGACCAGGGCGGTGAAGAGGCCCACCGTGCGGCCGAGCGGGCCGGCGAGGAGCGCCGCCCCGAGCAGCGCGGCGTAGGCCGCGAGGCCGAGCCAGGCGACCGGGATCCCGGCCAGCTCGGAGTACTCGCTGGTCTGGACGGTGTGGCAGCCCCCGCCGATCACGCAGGCGGGGTCGTCGCCGGCGGCGCGAACGGCGGTCAGGTAGCCCGCCACCGCGAGGCCGGCGACGGCCACGACGGCGAGGGCGATCCGGAGGGCCCGCTCCGACGGGCCCCCGCGCGCGCCGGCCGCGCTCACGACGAGTGGACCTGCTCGATGGCGTCCCGGAAGGCGCTGATGTCCTTGGCGCCGCTGAACTGGGTGGTGCCGTCCGGCCCGTGGAACACGAAGGTGGGCGTGCTCGGGACGTTGGCCTCCTCCGCGCGCGAGGCGGCCTCGAAGAAGGCCGTGACGACCTCCTGACCGCCGAAGTCCTTCTTCCACTGGTCGACGTCCAGGCCGATCCCGTCGGCCACCGCCTGCATCACGGCCTCGGTGAGCCAGCCCGAGTTCTCGGAGCCCTGGTTGTGGTAGAGCACCGTCATGAAGGGCCACATGCCGTCCTGCATGGCGGCGGCCTCCGCGCCCAGCGCGCCGCGCTCCGAGTCGTCGCCGAGGAAGGCGATCGGCACGAAGGTGATCTTCGCGGTTCCGGGCTTGACGAACTCCCTCACCACGTCGGGCAGCGTGCTCCGCGCCGAGCTCGCGCAGGCCGGGCACTGCATGTCGCCGAACTCGATGATCTCGACCGGCGCGTCGGCCTGACCGAGGGTGGGGCCGTCCTGCGGGATCCCCTCGAACTCCGCCATGACCTGGTCGACGGCCTGGATGCTGTCCGGGCTGACCTCGTCGTCGCCGCCGGTGACGCTGAAGATCACCAGCGCGGCGACCACGACCACCGCGGCCACGATCGCCCCCAAGATGTACTTCCTGTTCACGCGCTCCGTCCTCGGTCGCTGTCGGCGCGGCACGGCGCGCGCCGGGGCCCACGGCCCGGCCGCTCACGCCGCCCGGACGACCTTAGCGCGGCATCGTTGCGGCGCGGGGGGCGGCCGGGCGCGTCCGGTCCGCGGACTACAGTCTGGAGTATGGGCGCTCCGTCGCCACCCCTTTCCGTGCAGGTCGCCGACCCCTCGTACGGGCCGGGGCTGGACCCGACCGAGTCCGAGACCGCCGAGGTGGTCACCGATGTCGAGCGCCGTGACTGGGCGCCGCTCGACCCGGAGCCCGCGCCGGCGGGCGAGCTCGTCTTCGTGGACGGCGTCCAGCAGGTCGAGGCCTGGCTCACCGCGTCGGTCGCCGGCGAGCCCGAGCCGATCGCCGGCTTCGCCGCGGCCATCGGCGCGGGGGCGGTCGTGGCCGGCCCCGGGATCCCGGCGCGGATCGATGAGATGGTGGTGCGCCGAGTGGTGCTCACGACCGGCGACCGGCGGCTGATCCTGCCCCCGGTCGGCGGCTTCGCCTGGGAGGCCCAGGCCGCGTCGGCCCACGAGGCCACCGGCATGGCGCGCCGGGTGGGCCAGCTGCGCCAGCAGGTCGAGCACTCGCTCGCCGAGCGCCTCGCCCGTCCCGGACGGCTGGTGGTGCTCGACGGCCGCCTCTCGTTCATCCGCGACCAGCCCGGCGCCATCGTGGGCGCCATCAAGAGCCATCACCGCATGTACCTGCCGCCGGCGCAGGCGGCGGTCGTGACCGCGCTTCGGGTGGGCCAGCGCACCCCGCTCTTCGCGATCGGGACGGACCGGCTCAGCTGGTACCAGCGCCTGCCGAACGTCGGCGAGGCCGGCTGGGCCGGCATCCTGCGCGGCGAGCTGCCGCGGGCGCTCGGCGTGGCCGAGGCCCGGAGGCTGGCCGACCGCGCCGCCGCCGAGCTGCCGCGCTTCGCCGGCCGGCCCCACCGCGACCCGCGCGCGCCCCAGAACCTGGCCCCGATCGCGGCCCTCGAGGAGCGCCTGCGCCACCGACTGGGCGACCGCCGGCTTGCACTGCGCGCCGTGCGCCGCGCCGCCGCCGCGGCCACGCTCGAGGCTGGCGGCCTGCCGGCGATCGGCCCCGTGCGGGTCGCGGTGGCCGAGGCCGATTCCATGGCCGCATGACCGAGGTCCCGGTTCCCGACGAGGTCGGCGTGGTCCTGGGGCACCAGGCCGCCACCAGCCAGAGCTTCGAGGTGGGCGTCTCCGAGGGCTCGTCGCTCGAGGTGGACGACCTGGTCGCCGTCACCACGCCGGACCCGGCCGGCGAGGTCACCACCTACGGGATCGTCGCCGAGAGCTACGCGCGCATGGAGGGCGCCTCGCTCCCCTCCGACACCGCGGTGATCGCCGCCGGCCAGATGCCGGGCGAGCTGGTGCGGACCGCCGACGTGCAGGTGATGCGGGTCGAGCCCGAGCGCTGGATCGCGGCCCACCCCGGGCTCACGGTGCGCCGGGCGGCCGGCGCGGACCGCGCCAAGGCGCTCTACGAGGACACGATGGAGCGCACGCTCTCCATCGGGCTCGCGCGCGACGGCCAGCCGATCAAGCTCGACCTCGACTTCCTGGACGGCACCAAGGGCGGGCATGTCTCGATCTCGGGGATCAGCGGGGTCGCCACCAAGACCAGCACGGCGCTGGCGCTGGTGCGCCTGCTGCTCGAGCACCCGCTCATGCGCCGGCGGGTCCGGGTCCTCATCTTCAACGTGAAGGGCGAGGACCTGATGCACATCGACCGGCCCAACCGGCGCTACGCCGAGCGGCCGGACGTGGCGGACCTCGACCGCCGCTGGGAGGCGCTGGGCCTGGCGGCCGCGGAGCCGTTCCCCGCGGTGGGCTTCTGGGCGCCGCCGCTGCCCGACGGCCGGCCGAGCTGCGACAGCCGCCACGAGGGCGTGCGCGCCTTCGGCTGGACGCCGCTGCGCTTCGCGCTCGAGGGCCTGCTGCGCTTCTGCTTCGCCGAGGCCGCCGACATGCGCAACCAGCTCTCCTTCGTCGAGGAGCGGGTGCGCGCGGAGCTGGCCCGCCGCGCGGTGCCGGTGAGCGGCCACCCGGGTGCGCTCGGCCTGCTCGACGGCCCGGCCGAGGCCGACCCCGAGGGGCGCCGCGAGCGGCTTCCCAGCGAGCTCGCCGCCGGCCCCTTCGCCGACCTGCGCGAGCTGGTCGACTGGTTCGAGGCCAACATGTCCGACGACGGCTGGGCCTCGAGCGCCGAGGGCCGCCAGTGGCTGGGCCCGGCGGCGGCCGGCACCACCCAGGCCTTCCTGCGCCGGCTGCGCGCCGCGGTCGGGCGGCTGAAGGGCCTGATCCGGGCCGAGGCGCATGCCATCCCGCGCGGCGCCGCGGCGGCCGAGGAGCCCCCGGTGGCGGTGGTGCACCTGACCCCGCTTCACGAGTTCGCCCAGCGCTTCGTGGTCGGCACCCTGCTCGCGCAGACCTTCGAGGCGAAGGCCGGCGGCACGCGCGATCCGATCGAGTTCGTCGTGCTCGACGAGCTCAACAAGTACGCGCCGCGCGAGGGCCAGTCGCCGATCAAGGACACGCTGGTGGACATCGCCCAGCGCGGCCGCTCGCTCGGCGTGATCCTGGTGGGCGCGCAGCAGCAGGCCTCGCTGGTGGCCTCCGAGGTGACCCAGAACGCGGCCGTCCGCATCTCGGGCCGGCTCGACGCGGCCGAGGCCGAGCGGGCCGAGTACGGCTGGCTCACGCCTCAGGCCCGCGCCCGGGCGCGCCTGCTGATGCAGGGCAAGATGCTGATCAGCCAGCCGAGCGTGCCGGCCTCGCTGGCGGTGTCGATCCCGTTCCCGCCCTGGGCGACCACCTTCGGCGAGGTCTCGCAGGCCCTGCGCGCCGACGAGGCGTTCGCCCGGTACGGGTGAGGCGCCCGGCCCGTACGGCCTGTCCAGAAAGCCGATCGGGCGCCTGGCGGCTGCGAACCGTCGCCCTCCGGCCCGCCGGAAAGTGG
>JAWVEV010000062.1:0-3429 GCA_033856535.1 Miltoncostaeaceae bacterium
CGAGCGCGCGTTCCGCGGCCGCTCGGGCGCCGGCGGCGGCGCCGGCCTCGGCGGCCATCCGCGTGTCCTCGGACGCGGCGGCCGCGAGCGCCGCGTCGGCCCGCCCGGCCGCGTCGGCGGCGGCCGCCAGCGCCGGGGCCTCCGGTGCCGGGGCGTGACCCACCTCGCCCCCGCAGACCGGACAGGGGTCCCCGGGGTCGAGGCCCGCCCGCAGGGTCGCGGCCGCGTCGGCCCGGTGCGCCTCGTGCAGGGCCCCGCGGGCCGCCTCGGCGGCGGCGCGCGCCGTCTTCAGCGCCTCCTGGGCGCCCTCGGCCCCGCGCGCGGCGGCGGCGTCGGCGCGGGCCGCCGCGTCGGCCTCGGCGGCGGCGGCGGCCCGGCGCTCGCCGGCGGCGGCCCGGGCGAGCAGCGTCTCGCGGCGCGCCCGGTGCTCCTCGACCATCGCGCGCAGCGCCGCCAGCGCGTCGCGCCGCGCGGCCAGCTCGCCCGCCTCGCGGTCCAGCCGCTCCGCGGCGCCGGCGCCCGCGGCGCGCAGGTCGCGCAGGCGCTCGGCCGCGCCGGCCAGCGCCGCGAGGTCCGACGCCCCGCCGCCGTGGCGGGCGCGTCCCGCGTCCCGGGTCCCCTCGGCCGCCCGCAGGGCGGCGTCGGCCCGCTCCAGCTCGTCGCCGGCCGCGGCGGCGGACGCCTCGAGGGCCGCCACGCGATCCGCCAGCTCGGCGCGGCGCTCGGGGCCGGGGAGGGCGGCCAGCACCGCGGCCAGCGCGTCGGCGGTCGCCCGGGCGGCGATCTCGGCGGCGCCGGCGGCGTCCGCGCGCCGCGCGAGCGGAACCAGCGCGCGGGCCAGCGCGCGGCGGGCCGCGGCGGCGCGCGCCGACCGGGCGGCGCGGGATCGGGCGGCCGGCGGGTGCGCCGGCAGGGAGCCGCGCTCGCGCGCCAGCACGTCGGCCTCGGCCGTCGCCCCGGCCTTCGCCGCCACCGCCGCGGCCCGCGCGCCCTCGAGCGAGGCCACGTCGAACAGCTCGCGCAGGATGTCGTCGCGAACCCTCGGGGCCGAGCCGAGGAACTGGGCGAAGCGCCCCTGCGCCAGCAGCACCGCGCTGGTGAAGGCGGCGAAGGTGAGGCCGACGATCCCGCGCACCGCGGCGCTCACCGCGCCCTCGCCCACGACGCGCGCCTCGACCGCCCCCTCCTCGTCGAGCGTCTCGAGCAGGTGGCCCGGCTCGGGCGCGTCCTTGCCGTAGCGACGGGTCACGCGGTGGCGCCGGCCGTCCTTCGCGAAGGTCAGGCGCACCTCGCCGTGGGTGCGCCCCAGCGTGAGGAGCTCCTTCGGCCCCGACTGCTCGGGCGTGCAGCCGTAGAGCGCGAAGCAGATCGCGTCGAGCAGCGAGGTCTTCCCCGCCCCGGTGTCGCCCGTGATCACGACCAGGCCGAGCCGGGACAGGTCGACGGTCTCCTCGTCGTAGGACCGGAAGCCGGAGAGGCGCAGCTCGAGCGGGCGCATCAGGCGGCCCCCTCGGCGGCGGCGAGCGCCGCGGCGAAGGCCTCGGCCTGGCGCGGGTCGAGGGGGTGACCGAGGCGCGCGTACCAGTCGGCGTAGTGCTCGCCGAGCGAGCGCGGCGCCGGCGCCTCGCCGCCCTCCGCCGGGGCCGGGAGGGCGGGGGCGTCGGGGTAGCGGGGCTCGATCCGCAGGGCGTCGGGCACCAGCTCGCGCACCTCGCGGGCCAGGTCGACGTCGGCCCGGTCCAGCTCGACCTCGCAGAGGAAGAGCGCCCCGGGGTGCTCGGCCGCCAGCGCCGGCAGCGCGTCGAGGCGGCCGCGCAGGCGCACCAGCGGCCGGCCGGCCGAGAGCGGCAGGTCGCGCACCGCCGTCCCGCCGCTCCCGATCTCGGCGAGCGCGACGGTCTTGGCGTGGTTGTCCTCGCTGAAGTCGAGCGCCAGCGGGCTGCCGGCGTAGCGGCCGGCGGCGGCGACCCGCGCCGGCGCCTGCGCCCGGTGCACGTGGCCGAACGCGAGGTAGTCGAGGTCGGTGGGCACCCGGGTGGAGGCGACGGCGTAGGTGTGGCCGAGCGTCAGCTCGCGCTCGCCGCCGCCTGCGCGCGCCCCCTCGACCATCAGATGCCCGACCAGCACCGCCGCGCCGCCGCCGTCCGCCCGGCGGGCGCGCAGCTCGGCGGCGTAGGCGTCGAGCATGCTCCCGACGTCGTCGGCGTAGGTGCTGCGCACGTCCCACCCTGCCGCGCCGAGCTCGACCTCCATGCGGGACGGGTCGACCCAGGGCAGGCAGGCGACGTGCAGCGGGCCGGCGGCGGTGTCGAGCGTCCGCACCGCATCCGACGGGCGCATCACCCGCGTCACGACGTGGACCCCGCGCGCCGCGAGGTAGGGCGCCAGGTGGCCCCAGAAGTCGGGGTCGTCGTGGTTGCCGGTCACGGCCATCACCGGGGCGATCTCGGCCAGGCCCTCGAACGCCTCCAGGCAGGCGCCGAGCGCCGCCGGCTCGACCACCCGCCGCTCCAGCAGGTCGCCGGCCACGAGCACCGCGTGGGGGCGCTCGCGCTCGGCCAGGTCGCGGATCTCCGCGAGCACGGCGCGCGCCTCGTGCAGCCGATCGACGCCGAAGAGGCGCCGGCCGAGGTGCCAGTCGGCGGTGTGCAGCAGCCGCATCGCGCCGGCCCCGCTCACAGCACGGGCTCCGCGCGGGCGAACGCGGGCCGGGCCACCAGCGTCTCGCGCCAACGGCCGAGCGCCGGATGGGGGCCCAGATCGAGCCCGCTGCGGATGCTGCGGAACAGCGCAGGCGCCGCCGCGCAGTCGGCGATCGTGAAGCGCCCGAGCGCGTACCCGCCGCCCGGCGCGACCAGGCGGTCGAACAGGGCCAGCGTCTCGGCGATCTCCTCGCCGATGCGCCGCGCCGCCTCGGGGTCGCCCGTCTCGGGCACGAACCCGACGCCGGGGGTGTAGCCCAGCGCCGCGGCCTCGACGCGGAAGAGCGCCGGCCGCAGCGTCTGCGCGAAGCGGTCGAGGAACTCATCGACCGGGGCGCGCTCGCGCGGGTCGCGCGGGTACAGCTCCTCGGCCGCCTCGCGGTCGGCCAGGTAGCGCAGGATCGCCTGCGACTCGCTCAGCAGCAGGTCGCCGTCCTCGAGCGCCGGGATCCGCCCGACCGGGTTGAGCGCCAGGTACCAGTCCGGGCGGGGCGACGCCATGGGGATCTCGACGCGCTCGTACTCCAGCCCGAGCTCGGCCAGCAGGAACCGGACCTTGAGGGCGTTCGAGGAGCGGGGGTTGTCGTAGAGCCGCACCGGCCTCACCTAGGGGCCTGTCCAGAAACGTGCCGGTCGTGCGGATGGCGAGCGAGAACCGAGCAATCCGGTCCGCCCGTCCCTCAGGACCAGCGCCGGGCGCACGGCCTTTGGAAAGTCGGCCGCCTTG
>JAWVEV010000063.1:0-12452 GCA_033856535.1 Miltoncostaeaceae bacterium
TGAACCGATTCATGAAGAGCGCGGCCTTCCCGATCCTGATCGTGATCCTGCTGGTCTTCGTCGCCCAGCGCCTGGTCAGCTCCGGCGACAACGGTCGCCCCGCCCCGCCCTTCCCGACGATCATCGAGATGATCAAGGCCCACGAGGTCGACTCGGCGACGATCAAGGTCCAGGACCAGAAGGTCACCCTGCGCACCGCCCAGGGCGACATCACCACCGGCTACCCGGATGACTACGGCAACGAGCTCACCAAGACGCTCACCGACGCCGGCGTCGACTTCCAGGTCAAGGGGATCTCGGGATCGCCCTGGTGGAGCAGCCTGATCCTGCTGGCGCCCTTCATCTTGTTCCTGGTCTTTTGGATCTACCTGATGAACCGGATGCAGGGCGGCGGCTCGAAGGTGATGAGCTTCGGCAAGTCCAAGGCCAAGCGGATGTCGGTCGACGCCCCGAAGATCACCTTCGCCGACGTCGCCGGCGCCCAGGAGGCCGTCGAGGAGCTCCACGAGATCAAGGAGTTCCTGGAGAACCCGAAGAAGTTCCAGGCCCTCGGCGCGCGGATCCCCAAGGGGGTCCTTCTGTTCGGCCCGCCCGGCACCGGGAAGACGCTCTTGGCGCGCGCGGTCGCCGGCGAGGCCGGCGTGCCCTTCTTCTCGATCTCGGGCTCGGACTTCGTCGAGATGTTCGTCGGCGTCGGCGCGTCCCGAGTCCGCGATCTGTTCGAGCAGGCCAAGCAGTCGAGCCCCTGCATCATCTTCATGGACGAGATCGACGCCGTCGGCCGGCATCGCGGCGCCGGCCTTGGCGGCGGCCATGACGAGCGCGAGCAGACCCTCAACCAGCTCCTGGTCGAGATGGACGGCTTCGAGGCCAAGGACAACATCATCCTGATCGCGGCGACCAACCGGCCCGACATCCTCGACCCGGCGCTGCTTCGCCCGGGGCGCTTTGATCGCCAGATCGTCGTCGACCGCCCCGACCGCGAGGGCCGCGCCCAGATCCTGCGCGTCCACACCAAGGGCAAGCCGCTCGCGCCGAAAATCGACCTGGACACCCTCGCCGGCCAGACCCCGGGCTTCACCGGCGCCGATCTGGCCAACCTGGTCAACGAGGCGGCGCTCCTGGCGGCCCGTAAGGGCAAGCGCATGATCGAGCAGCCCGAGCTCGAGGAGGGGATCATGCGCGTGATCGCCGGCCCCGAGAAGAAGAGCCGGCTGCTTTCCGAGCGCGAGCGCGTCGTGACGGCCTACCACGAGATGGGCCACGCGCTGGTCGGCCACTTCCTTCCCAACGCCGACCCGGTGCACAAGATCAGCGTCGTCAGCCGCGGCCAGGCCCTGGGGTACACGATCTCGATGCCGGCCGAAGACAAGTTCCTCACGACCAAGGCCCAGCTCGAGGACATCATGGCGATGACCCTGGGGGGCCGGGCGGCCGAGGAGATCGTCTTCGGGGAGATCACCACCGGCGCGGCCAACGACCTGGAGAAGGTCACCCAGACCGCCAAGCAGATGACGATGCGCTTCGGGATGTCCGAGAAGCTCGGCCCGCGCGTGCTCGGCCACAACCAGGGCGCGCCATTTCTCGGCCGGGACATGCACTCTGAGCCCGACTACTCGGACGACCTGGCGCGCACGATCGACTCGGAGATCCGGCGGATCATCGAGGAGGCCCACCAGGTGGCGCGCGACATCCTGGTCGAGCACCGCGCCCAGCTGGAGGACCTCAGCCAGATCCTCCTTCGGCGCGAGACGATCGAGCGCACCGAGTTCCTGGCGCTCCTTGCCGGCACCAGCGAGACCGAGGCCTTTCGCGCCAAGGACGAGCGCGCCCGCGCCAAGCTGGCCGGCGAGGAGGCCGAGCGCGCCGGCGAGGCCAAGCGCAAGCGCCTGCCCTACCCGGCCGCCGGCGACCCGATCCCGGAGGGGTAGACGCGCCCGGGCTCCCGACGTTCGCGCTCGCCGCGGGCGAGGGCGAGCTCCTGCGATTCAGCGGCGCCGAGTTCATCGTGCGCGCGTCCGCGGGCACGACCGGAGGGTTCTGCCTGATCGAGGAGATCGACCCGCTCGACACGCCGCTCCACGTCCACGAGCGTGAGGACGAGCTGTTCTACGTCCTCGAGGACGAGCACGAGTTCCGGGTGGGCGACGCGACCTTCCTGGTCGGTCCCGGCGCGGTGGTCTTCGCCCCGCGCGGCGTGCCCCACGGGCACCGTCGCGTCGTGCCCCGGATGGGCCGGTTCTTGACGATGTGCGCCCCGGCCGGCTTCGAGGGCTTCTTCCGCGAGCTGGACGCCGCCGAGCGGGCGGGGACCATCGGACCGGAGGCCTACGCCGAGGCCTCCGCCCGATACGGCATCACCTGGTTGTAGCTCGGGCTACGGGCGGCGCAGGGTCCGCGCCACGGCCGGCCAGTCGAGCGGGTTGCCCGGCAGGCCGATCTCGTCGTCCTTCACGGAGCTGAGCACGACCGTCTGGTCCCGGTTCACCCGGGCCCCCGGCAGCGGCCACTGCTCCACCACGGTCCAGTTCCGGTCCCACAGGAGCAGCCGCCCCTGACCGGTCGCGTCCTGCTCGCTCAGGCGCCACAGGCCGCGGGCCTGCATCGTGTCCTGCGCGAGCTGGTGGTCCAGGCCGACCACGTTCGGGACGATCACCTTGCGGGGCACGATGCGCGGCGGGCGCGGCCCGTCGCCCATCGTGACGGTCCACGTGCCCTCCACCGCGGCGGCGGTGCTCGTGCCGCCGGTCCCGCCGCCCCCGAGCAGCGCCACGGACGCCACGCCGGCAACCACCGCACCCGCCACGGCTGCCCGCAGGCCCCGGGGTCCTCCTGATCGGCTCATCTCGTCGCCTCCCCTCGACGGCATGAGTGCCCCCTCGCGACCCAGATTACCCACATGAGCATCGCCGGCCGATCCGACCCGGTCCGAGGGGCCGTTAGCCTGCGGCCATGGCCGACCCGCTCGCCTGGCTCCGCCCGCCCTGCGTCATGGGGGTGCTCAACGTCACGCCGGACTCGTTCTCGGACCCGGGGCTCCACCTGGCGCCCGGCGCCGCCCTGGCCCGATTGCGGGAGATCGCCGGCGAGGGCGCGGCGATCTGCGACCTTGGCGCGGAGAGCACCCGCCCGGGCGCCGAGCCGGTGCCGCCCGAGGAGCAGCTGCGCCGCTTGGGTGGCCTGTTGCAGGACCTCGCCGAGGGGCCCGCGCCGCTGCCGCTCTCGATCGACACGAGCAGCGCCCGCGTGGCCGCCGCGGCCCTGGACGCCGGCGCGGTCCTGGTGAACGACGTCACCGCCGGCCGCGCCGACCCGGCGCTGCTGGCGCTGGTCGCCGAGCGCGGCGCCGCGGTGTGCCTGATGCACATGCAGGGCACCCCGGCCACCATGCAGCGCGACCCGCGCTACGCCGACGTGGTCGGCGAGGTCCGCGACGCCCTCGCCGAGCGTCTCGGGGCGGCGGTCGACGCCGGCGTCCCGGAGGAGCGCGTGCTGCTCGACCCCGGCATCGGCTTCGGCAAGACGCTCGAGCACAACCTCGCGCTGCTGGCGGGCCTGCCGGCGCTGGCCGCCCTCGGCCGCCCGCTGGTGGTCGGGGTCTCGCGAAAGGGCATGTTCGGGAAGCTGCTCGGCCGCCCGGTGGACCGGCGGCTGGCAGGGTCGCTGGCGGCCGGCCTTGCCGCGGTCGCCCGTGGCGCCGCCGTGATCCGCGCGCACGACGTGGCCGAGACCGCCGACGCGCTCCGGGTCTGGGCGGCGGTGGGGGAGGTGCGGACCCCGTGAGCGGCGACCGCCTGGTGGTGCATCTGCGCGGCCTGGAGGTCTTCGGCCGCCACGGCGTCCACGCCGCCGAGCGGGAGCTGGGCCAGCGCTTCGTGGTCGACCTGGCGCTGGAGCTGGCCGGCGCCCGCGCCGCTCTCACCGACGACCTCGCCGACACGGTCGACTACGCCGCGCTGGCCGCCGCCGTGGCCGCGCTGGTCGCCGGGCCGCCGGTCGCGCTGCTCGAGCGCCTGGCGAGCCTGATCGCCGACCGGGTCCTTGCCGAGCCCGGCGTCGCGGCGGTCGAGGTGACCGTCCGCAAGCCGCACGTCGCGCTGCCGCAGACGGTGACCGAGACCGCGGTCACGCTCCGGCGCTCGCGCCACGGGTGAGGTACTGGCTCGGCCTCGGCGCGAACCTCGGCGACCGCCGTGCCGCGCTCGAGGCGGCGCTCGCCTGGCTGTCCGGCGCCGGCGTCGCGGTCGAGGCGGTGAGCCCGGCCTACGAGACCGCGCCGCGCGACGTCGTCGACCAGCCGGCCTTCATGAACGCCGCCGTCCGCGTGGCGACGGACCTGCCGCCCGAGGATCTCCTTCGGACCGTGAAGGAGCTCGAGCGGGAGCTCGGGCGCGAGCCCGGCCCGCGCCGGGGCCCGCGCGCGATCGACTGCGACCTGCTGCTCTGGGACGGCGGCGCCCACGATGCCGGCGACCTGCTGACCATCCCGCACCCCCGGCTGGCCGAGCGCCGCTTCGCGCTTCTGCCCGTGCTGGACCTGGATCCCGGGCTGGCGCTGCCCGACGGCCGGCGGCTGGCGGACCTGCTCGCCGCGATTCCGCCCGGCGACCAGCCGGCGCGTCGGCTCGAGGAGCCGCTCACGGTGCCTGAGCTAGACTGACCGGCCCCCGCATCCGAGAGGAACCATGTCTCACACCGACGAGCTCGAGGAGTACGACGCCGAGCTCGAGCTGCGGCTCAAGCGCGAGTACGCCGACGTCTTCCCCCTCTTCCGCTACTGCGTGCTGACGCAGGAGGCAACGTACCTCTGCAATCAGTTCGAGCGGGACTTCATGCCGCAGGCGTCCTACCCGTTCTTCCACATCACGATGGAGGACGTCTGGGTCTGGGACAAGAACCGGCCCTCGCGGATCATCCCCAAGGTCGAGATCTACACGACCCAGGACGTCACGCTCGAGATCCTGAAGCTGGACGTCGTCGAGGACCCCAGCTAGCCCGATGCTGCTCGCGATCGACGTCGGGAACACCCAGACCCTCGCGGGCGTCTACCACGGGACGGAGCTGCTCCACGACTGGCGCATCCGGACCGAGCGGGCGGCGACCGCGGACGAGCTGGCCGCGCACCACGACCAGATCCTCCGTCTGCGGGGCGGCGGCCTGGACGCGCTCGACGGGATGGTCGTCGGGTCGGTGGTGCCGCCGCTCACGGCGGCGTACCGCGGCCTCGGGCTGAAGTACCTCGGCCGCGAGCCGCTGGTCGTCGGACCCGGCGTGCGGACCGGCATCTCGGTCGCGATCGACAACCCCCACGAGCTCGGCGCCGACCGGCTGGCCAACGCCGTGGCGGCCTACCGCCGCTACGAGGGGGCCTGCATCGTGGTCGACTTCGGCACGGCCACTAACTTCGACGTGGTCTCGGCCGCCGGCGAGTACCTCGGCGGCGCGATCGCGCCGGGCATCGAGACCTCCCTCGACGCGCTCGCCAGCAAGGCCGCCCGGCTGGTGAAGATCGACCTGGCGGCGCCCGAGCGCGCCATCGGCAAGTCGACCGTCGAGAGCATGCGCTCCGGCGTGGTCTTCGGCGCGGTCGCGATGGTCGACGGCATCGTCGCGCGCATCAAGGAGGAGCTCGGCGGGGACCCGATCGTCGTGGCCACCGGCGGGCTGGCCGCGATGGTCTGCCGCCACTCGCTCCAGATCGACGACCACGCGCCGCTGCTCACGCTCGAGGGGCTGCGGATCATCCACGAGCGCAACACGGCCCGCCCCGCGCGCGGCGCCGTCGCGCCGCCGGCCGCGGCCGCGGGGGCGGCGTGAAGAAGCGCATGAAGGCGATCCTGGCCGGCCGCGGCGCGCCGGCCGAGCCGGCGGCCCCGCTCGAGGGGCCGAACCCGGTGGCCGAGCCGTTCGCGATCGGCGACCTCCGCCTGGCGAACCGGCTGGTGCAGGCGCCCCTGGCCGGCATCGCCAACTGGGCCTTCCGGCGCCAGTCGCGCCGCCACGGCGCCGGCCTGACGGTCTCCGAGATGGTCTCGAGCTTCGCGGTCCACCACGGCAACGAGAAGACGCTGCGGATGCTCCGGATCGTGGCCGACGAGCACCCGGTGGGCGTCCAGGTCTTCGGATCGCACGCGGACGTGATGGCCGACGCCGCCCGCGCCGCCGAGGCGGCCGGCGCGGACCTGGTGGACATCAACATGGGCTGCCCGGTGTCGAAGGTCTGCAAGACCGGCGCCGGCGCCGCCATGCTCGACGACCCGGACGCCGCCGCGCGCGTGATCGAGGCGATGGCCCGCGCCGTGAGCATCCCGGTGACCGCGAAGATGCGCCGCGGCATGACCCCGGCGACCTCGCGCCCGGCCGAGACCGCGCGCCGGCTGGAGTCGGCCGGCGCCGCCGCGATCTGCCTGCACCCGCGGGCCGCGGCCGAGGAGTACGGCGGCACCGCCGACCACCGGATCACGGCCGAGGTGGTCGCCGCGGTGTCCGTCCCGGTGATCGCCAGCGGGGACATCGACTCGCCGGCGGCGGCCCGCCGGGTGATGGAGCAGACCGGCTGCGCGGCGGTCGCGATCGGCCGCGCCGCGCTCGGCAATCCCTGGGTGTTCGGCGAGATCCTCTCCGGCGTTCCGCGCCCCCGGCCGACCATCGACGAGGTGGTCGAGGAGGTCGAGCGGTTCGCCGCGGACCTGCGCGAGGCGGTCGGCGCCGACCGCGCCGGCGTGGACATCCGTAAGTTCTACCCCTGGTACCTGGCGGGGCTCGACGTTCCCAAGGAGGAGATCGACGCCCTGCTGGTCGCGCCCGGCTTGGACGCGGCCCTCGGGCGGCTCCGCGCGCTCCGCGCCGCGCCGCTCGCTGCTTGAAAAGCCCCCGCGGCCTGATCTACATTCCGGCGCCGCCTTCGGCCTCACTCCTGCAGTAAGGAGACGACACGATGGACCGCGAAGTCATCCTCACCGAAGAGGGCTACTCGAAGCTCACCGAGGAGATCGAGTATCTCTCGACCACGAAGCGTTTGGAGGTGGCGGAGCGCATCAAGGAGGCGCGCGAGTTCGGGGACATCTCCGAGAACTCCGAGTACGACGACGCCAAGAACGAGCAGGCGCAACTCGAGCACCGCATCCAGAGCCTCGAGCAGAAGCTCCGCAACGCGCGCGTCATCGACACCGAGCACGTGTCGACCGAGACCGTGTCGATCGGGGCCCGCGTGACGCTGCGCGAGGCCGGCGGCGGCAAGGTGCGCGAGTACTCGATCGTCGGCTCCGCCGAGGCCGACCCGCGCAACCAGCGCCTCTCCAACGAGAGCCCCGTCGGCCGCGCCCTGCTCGGCCGCCGCAAGGGCGACAAGGTGACGATCCCGGCCCCGCGCGGGGCGCTCCAGTACGAGATCGTGTCGATCAAGGCGGGTGAGGGCAGCGGCTGAGCCCGCGCCGCCCGGCGGTCTCGCATCGCTGATCGCCGAGCGGAGGGCCAAGGCCGAGGCCCTCCGCGCAGCCGGCGTCGACCCCTTCCCGCGGTCGTTCGCGGGGCGCTCCGAGATCGCCGCCGTGCGCGACGCGCACGAGGGCCTGGAGGCCGGCGAGACCGGCGCGGAGCCGGTGCGGGTGGCCGGGCGGATCGCGGCCCGCCGCGGCCAGGGGAAGATGGCCTTCCTGGACCTCGACGACCGCGGCGGGCGCATCCAGCTGTGGGCGACCGAGGACCGGATGGGCGCCGACGCGCTGGGCGCCCTGCTCGACCTGGATCTGGGCGACATCGTGGGCGTGACCGGCCCGGTGACGCGGACGCGCCGCGGCGAGCTGAGCGTCGCCGTCGACGCGGCGGAGCTGCTGGCGAAGGCGCTCCGGCCGCCGCCCGACAAGCACGCCGGCCTGAAGGACCCCGAGCTGCGCTTCCGCCAGCGCTACCTCGACCTGATGAGCGACCCCGAGGTGCGCCGCGCCTTCCGGGTGCGCTCCAGGGCGATCGCCGCGGTGCGCCGGTTCCTCGACGAGCGGGGCTTCCTCGAGGTCGAGACGCCGACGCTGCAGCCGCTCTACGGCGGCGCCGCGGCGCGGCCGTTCGTGACCCACCACAACGCGCTCGACCGCGACCTCTACCTGCGCATCGCGACCGAGCTGTACCTCAAGCGCTGCATCGTGGGCGGCCTCGAGAAGGTCTACGAGCTCGGCAAGGACTTCCGCAACGAGGGCGTCAGCCACAAGCACAACCCCGAGTTCACGATGGTCGAGACCTACGAGGCCTACGCGGACTACCGCGACGTGATGGCGATGCTCGAGGAGCTCGTGGGCCACGTCGCCGTCGCGGCCACCGGCGGGACCACCGTCGCCTTCAAGGGGCACGAGATCGACCTCGCGCCGCCGTGGCGCCGGCTGGACCTGCGGGACGGCCTGCGCGACGCGAGCGGGATCGACGTCCGCGAGCACGCCGACGCCGGCTCGCTGCGGGCGGCGATGCGCGCGAAGGGCCTGGACGCGCCGGACGAGGACACCTGGGCGCGGCTGGTCGACGCGCTGCTCACCCAGACCCTCGAGCCGACCCTGATCCAGCCCACGATCCTGCTCGACTACCCGATCGAGCTCTCGCCCTTCGCCAAGCGCAAGCCGGACGACCCCGGCACGGTGGAGCGCTTCGAGGCCTTCTGCGGCGGGATGGAGATCGCGAACGCCTTCTCGGAGCTGAACGACCCCGACGACCAGCGCGAGCGCTTCGCGATGGCCGCGGCCGACCGCGAGGCCGGCGACGACGAGGCCCAGCCGACCGACGAGGACTTCCTCGCCGCGCTGGAGCACGGAATGCCGCCGACCGGCGGCCTTGGGATGGGCATCGACCGCCTGGTGATGCTGCTGACCGACCGCGCCACCATCCGGGAGGTCATCCTCTTCCCGGCGATGCGCACCTAGCGCCGCCCGGCGGAGGGTCCGCCGTCCCGCGCTTTGTCCCGGGGGCCAAAGAGCCGCCCCTGACGTCTCCCTAGCCTGGGACCCCGTGAGCACGGTTGCCCACACGGGCGAGGCGAGGTTCCTCCAGCGGCTGGCGCTGGCGGCCGCCTCCACCCTCGACGCGCGGGACCTGGTGCGGCTGGTCATCTCCGAGACCACCGACGCCATGGACGTCGACGTCTGCTCGGTCTACCTGCTCGAGCCGGACGCCGAGAGCCTGCTGATGACCGCGACGAACGGCCTCTCGCAGGCCGGCGTCGGCCGCGTCAGCCTGCGGCTGGGGGAGGGGATCACCGGCTGGGCCGCCGAGGAGCGCCGGCCGATCGTGGTACCCGACGTCCGGGCCGAGCCGCGCTTCCGCTGGCTGCCCGGCGTGGACCAGGCCCGCTTCGTCTCGATGTGCTCGGTGCCGATCCTCTCGGGCGACCGCCTGGTCGGGGTGCTGAACGTCCAATCCGACGAGCGGCGCGACTTCACCGGCTCGGACGTGGCCCTGCTGGCGGCCATCGCCGCCCACGTCGCCGGCGCGCTGGAGCGCAGCGAGCTGCAGGGGCGGCTCGAGGCCCGGGTCGCCGAGCTGCGCCGCTCCGACGAGGTGCACCGGCGCCTCAGCGGCCTGGCACTGGCCGAGGCCGGCCTCGACGCGATCTGCGCGGCGATCGCGCGCACGGCCGGCGCCGGGGTGGCGGCCTACGACACCGACGGCGAGCGCCTGGCCGCCGGCGCGCCGGACGGCCTGCCCGAGCGGCTCAGCGGCTTCGCGGACCCCGAGCGCCGGGGCGACGACCTGACCGTGCTGCCGCTGCGCGCCGGCGCCGAGCGCCTGGGCTGGCTGGCCGCCGGCCCGGCCGACGAGGAGACGGCGCCCGGCCGGCGCGCCGCCCTCGACCACGGCGCGACCGTGATCTCGCTGGAGCTCATGCGGGCCCGGGCCGAGGCCGAGACCGAGCGCCGCCTGCGCGGCGACCTGGTCGAGGAGCTGCTCGGCACGCCGCTCTCGCCCGTCGATGCCGAGCGCCTGGCCGAGCGGGCGGCGCGCCTGGGCTACCGCATCCGCGGCCCGGTCTGGGTGCTGGTGCTCGAGCCCGACGATGAGGACTCGGCGCGGGCGATGGCCGGCTCCACGGCGCGGCGCCGCCTCGCGCGCACCCTGGCCGACGAGATCGGGCGGCTCAGTCCGGGGGGCCTGGCGGTCGAGCGCGGCGCCGGCATGGTGCTGCTCGTGCCGGGCGAGCCCGGCGGCGCCGAGGTCGAGCGCTTGGCCCGCGCCGCCGTCGCGGCGGCCGGAGCGCTCGCGGCCGGCGCCAAGGCCTCGTGCGGGATCTCCTCGGGCCCCGGCGGCCCCGCCGACCTGCACCGCCTCTCCGAGGAGGCGCGCGGCGCCCTCGCGGTGGCCCGGCGGGCCGGCCTGCGCGCGGCGGTGGCCGCGTACGACCGGCTCGGCGTCGAGCGCCTGCTGCTCGAGCTGCCCCGGGAGCGCCTGACCGACTACGTCGCCGAGTGGCTCGGGCCGCTCCGCCGCCACGCTCAGGGCTCGGTGGCCGCGGCCCCGCTGGCCGCCACGCTCGAGGCGCTGGTCGCCGAGGGCTGGAGCCTGCGGCCGGCCGCACGGCGGCTCCACGTGCACGTGAACACGCTCCTCTACCGGATGCGGCGCGTGGAGGAGGTGACCGGCCGCTCGCTGGCCGATCCCGACGTGCGCCTGGGGCTGGCCCTGGCGCTGCGGGCGCAGGCGTTCACCGGCGAGGGCGAGCCCGCGACGGCGCGGCCGCCGGCCCGGTCGGCCGCCGTCTGACGGCCGCAGCCGGTGCACTTCCGCCAGGCTTCGCTATCATCCCGCACCGCTTCGCGAACCGACGTCCCCTGAGGAGCAGATGGCCAAGCCACGCGGCCGTGACCGATCGAAGAGCAAGCCGCGCAAGGGCGGCGCGCCCGCGCAGCGCAAGCGCCGGCCGCAGCTCGCGCTGGAGGAGATCGACTGGAAGAACTTCCCGTCGCTCCGGCGCTTCGTGAGCGAGCGCGGCAAGATCCGCTCGCGCCGCATCACCGGCCTCTCGCGCCGCCAGCAGTCGCAGGTCGCGACGGCGGTCAAGCGGGCCCGGATCATGGGCCTGCTGCCCTACCCGGACCAGGACCGCAAGATCCGCCACTAGCCGGAGCGCGACCGGGGGCCGGCGGGCCGCCCCGGCGGCCCGCGACCGGCCGGACGGACCCCCCGCGCGGGGGTGTGCCACGTCCGGCGGCGCCGCCATACTGGGTCTCGAATGGGGACCTGTCCGGCCTGCGACGGAGCGCTCGCATGGCGCCACAACGGCGTCTGGTGCGACCGCTGCCGGCGCAAGGTCGAGACGTGTTGCGAGGGCGCGCCGCAGACGGCGCCCGCCGGCGCGGCCGGTCACGGACCCCGAAGGGGTCCGGAAATGGGCCCGTGCTACACTTCCCGTTCCTCGCAACCCGACCGCTTGTCGCCGTCAACCGCGCGGGAAACGCCTTTTCCAAGCGCTTTTCGCGGGTCACTCCGGACGTAGACCGCATCCAGGACGCACCCCCGGTCAGAGCCCGGCGCGCCGACCGCACGCCGCTCGCCCAGGCCGGTTGAGAAGGAGGGGGTTCCCCCGATGTTCGAAAGGTTCACCGAGCGCGCGCGGCAGGTCGTCGTGTTGGCCCAGGAAGAGGCGCGCACCCTCAAGCACAACTACATCGGCACCGAGCACATCCTGCTCGGCCTCCTGCGCGAGGAGGAGGGGCTCGCCGCCCGCGTGCTCGAAGGCCTCGAGATCACGGTGGAGGAGGTCCGCGCCCAGGTGATCCGGATCGTCGGATCGGGCGAGGAGGTCACCTCCGGGCAGATCCCCTTCACGCCGCGGGCGAAGAAGGTCCTGGAGCTCGCGCTGCGCGAGGCGCTGTCGCTCGGCCACAACTACATCGGCACCGAGCACATCCTGCTCGGCCTGGTGCGCGAGAACGAGGGCGTCGCCGCGCGGATCCTGGCCGACTTCGACGCCGACTCCGAGAAGATCCGCAACGAGATCATCCGCATGCTGTCGGGCCCCGGCGGGCGCCGTCAGCAGGCCGGCGCGAGCGGGCAGCCGCAGGGCGACAAGAAGTCCAGCAAGCTGCTGGACCAGTTCGGCCGCAACCTCACCAAGCTGGCCGCCGAGGGCAAGCTCGACCCGGTGGTCGGGCGCCAGAACGAGATCGAGCGGGTCATGCAGATCCTCTCGCGGCGGACGAAGAACAACCCGGTCCTGATCGGTGAGCCCGGCGTGGGCAAGACCGCCGTCATCGAGGGGCTGGCGCAGCGGATCAGCTCGAACCAGGTCCCGGAGCTGCTCAAGAACAAGCAGATCTACACGCTGGACCTGGCCGCCCTCGTGGCGGGCTCGAAGTACCGCGGCGAGTTCGAGGAGCGCCTGAAGAAGGTGATGAAGGAGATCACCCAGCGCGGCGACATCATCCTGTTCATCGACGAGCTCCACAATCTCGTCGGCGCCGGCGCGGCCGAGG
>JAWVEV010000064.1:0-6964 GCA_033856535.1 Miltoncostaeaceae bacterium
GCCCCCGCGCGGGCCGTCCGCCCGCGGCAGGGGGCGGGGGGACGGCGCCGGCGGGCGTGGCCTCCGCCTCAGAAGACGAACATCAGGAGCGCCACCACCAGCAGCAGGAACAGCAGCGGGTGGAACGCGATCCCGAGGCCGATCGCGATGACCGCGATCAGCAGCGCGATCATCAGCCGCGCCGCCATGCTCAGGGTGCTGCCGATCAGACCCATCCCTGGGACCTCCTCTTAGGTGTCGTCCGAGGGCTAGAAGCCCTCATCCACGTGCTCGACCCGCCGGTAGCCCCGGCCCTGGTCGTCCTCGACGCGCTCGCTGCGCACGCGCCGGCGGGGACCCCACACGACGAGCGACCACAGCAGCCCGACGGCGCCCACCGCCATCAGGATCACTCCGACGGTCTCGAGCGCGACGCCCTGGACGTCGATCTCGACCGCCCAGGTCAGGATCGCGCCGACCGCGATCAAAAAGAGGCTGACTCCGATTCCCATGCCTCCACCACCTCCATCCGTGTCGATTGCCGGGATTGGCTACCCGGGCGGAGGCGGGGCGACGCGAACCTCAGAGATCCTTTACATCCCCACCCCGGGGCCGAGCGCCTCGGGAGCGAGGCGCAGCCGGATCGACTCGGCGCGCGCGGCGAGGGCGCCGGCCCGCTCCGCGCGCCCGCCGGGATCGGCGCCCGCGATCACGTTCCCCGCGTCGAGCGAGGCCCAGCGGGCCCGGACCCCCTCGAGGACCATCGCCAGGCCCTCGAGCTCCACCAGCGGGCTGATCGGTGACCGGCGCACCAGCGTGCCGTTCGGCTTGAGCCGGCCCGCGAGCTCGGCCGCGCCGCCGAGCGCCGGCTTCACGCGCGGGCGGCGGATGTCGCGCTCGTCCATCAGCAGGTGGACCGCCTTGCGGTCGGCCCCGAGCGCCTCGCGCACCTCGCCCAGCAGCACGGTCAGCTCGGGGCCGGCGCGCCGCGCCATGCGCTTGGCCAGCGCCGCGCCGGCCGTGAGCAGGACGAGGTGGTCGCCCAGGTAGGTCGCGAGCAGGCGCGAGCGGTGCATCTGTCTCCCTCGTCGTGGGTCCGCCCGGGTGATGCCCCCCGCCGGGGCGGGCGACGCGGGATCAGCCTGCGGCGGCGTCGGCCTCGGCGAAGACCTGGCGGATCGCCGAGATGCCGTTCAGAGCGGCGGGAAAGCCGGCGTAGACCGCCATCTGGATGACCACCTCGACCAGCTCCTCCCGCGTGACGCCCACGTTCAGCGCGGCCCGCAGGTGGACCCGCAGCTGACGCTCGGCGGTCCCGAGGGCGGTCAGCGCCGCCACCGTCGCGATCTCTCGCTCCCGCAGCCCCAGGCCCGGGCGCCCGTAGACGTCCCCGAAGCCGAAGGCGACCACCATCTTCTCCAGGTCAGGCGCGAGGTCGCCGAGCTTGTCCTGCAGCTGCTCCGCCATGGCCGGGTCGAGCTCGCGGAGCACCTCGAGGCCCCGCTCGTAGCGGTCCGCCGCCACGGCTAGCCCGTGTTCCTGAGGCCGGCCGCGATGCCGCTCACGCTGAGCAGCAGCGGGTGGCCGAGCTCCTCGCGGGCGTCCTCGGGCGCCTCGCGCAGCGCGCGCAGGAGGCGGATCTGGATGTAGTGGATCGGGTCGATGTACGGGTTCCTCAGCTGGATCGAGCGTTGCAGGTACGGCTTGTCGGCGAGGAGCTCGTGCCGGCCGACCACCGCCAGCAGGCCGGCGCAGGTGGCGGTGAACTCGCCCTCCACCTTGCCCCAGATGCGCTCGCGCAACGCCGGATCGGACACCAGCGCGGCGTAGCGGTGGGCGATCCGCATGTCGGCCTTGGCCACGGTCATGTGGCAGTTGTCCACCACCGCCCGCCACCAGGGCCACTCGGCGTACATCTCGCGGAGCACCGCGAGGCCCCCGCGGTAGCGCCCGATGAAGTCGCCGAGCGCGCGGCCCACCCCGTACCAGGACGGCAGCAGGTGGCGGTTCTGCATCCAGGCGAACACCCACGGGATGGCCCGCAGCTCCTCCACCCGCAGCGCCCCGGCCGAGCCCGAGCGCCGGGCCGGCCGCGAGCCCACGTGCAGCATCTCGAGCTCGCGGATGGGGCTGGCCTCCAGGAAGTAGCGGATGAAGTCCGGGTCGTCGTGCACCAGCGAGCGGTAGTGCGCCAGCGACGTCTCGGCCAGCTCGGCCATCGCCTCGTCCCAGACCCGCCGGCGGCCGGTGAACCCGCGCGCCTCCTCCTCCTGCAGGGTCCGGAGCAGCACCGCGGCGGCCAGGGAGTCCAGGTTGCGCTCGGCGATCGGCGCCAGGCCGTACTTCTGGAAGATCACCTCGCCCTGCTCGGTGATCCGGATGCGCCCGTCCAGGCTGCCGACCGGGCCGCCCATGATGGCCGAGTAGGTGGAGCCGCCCCCGCGGCTGGCGGTGCCGCCGCGGCCGTGGAAGAGCGTCAGCGTGACCCGGTTGAGCCGGCAGATGTCCACCAGCCGCTCCTGGGCCAGGAAGAGCTCCCAATTGGCGGTCAGGTAGCCGCCGTCCTTGTTCGAGTCGGAGTAGCCGACCATCACCACCTGGCGGTTGCCACGGGCCTCGACGTTGCGCATGTAGGCCGGCAGGCGGAAGAGCTCTCGCATGACCTCGGGCGAGCGGCGCAGGTCGTCGATCGACTCGAACAGCGGCACCACGTCGATGTCGGAGGAGGCTCCGCCGTCCGGGCCGGGCCGGTAGAGGCCGGCGCCGCGCGCCAGCAGCTGCACGGCGAGCAGGTCCGAGGGCTGGCGGGTGAAGCTGACGATCACCGTGCCGGCGGCGGCGGGGCCGTGCTCGAGCACGGCCTCGTGCAGCGCATCGAAGCTTCGGCGGATCTCCGAGGTCACGCCGGGGTCGTCGGGCCCGGCCGGCGGCTCGGGCGCCTCCAGCAGGCCCTGGAGCAGCTCCGAGCGCTCCTCCTCGGTGCGCGCCCCGTAGCCCTCCGGGGTCTCGCCGAGCCACTCGGCGACCGCCCGGTGCAGCCGGTCGGAGTGCTGGCGCATGTCGAGGCGCGCGAGGTGCAGCGCGAAGATCCGGGCCTGGCGGGCGATCCGCTCCACGCTGCGGTCGGCCACCCGGCCCGCCCGGTTGGCCGCCAGCGAGCGCTCGATCAGCTCCAGGTCGGCGACCAGCTCGGCGGCGTCGCGGTAGGGCAGCTCGCCGGCCGGGTCGAGCCGCTCCCACATGAGCGAGAGCTTGCGCCGGTAGGGCTCGCGGGCGTTGCGGTCGCCGATGTCGGCCACCGTGCGCGGCATCGCCGCCTCGTCGGTCGCGATCGAGGCCAGGAGCTCCTCGCTGACGCCGGTCAGGCGGATCGAGATGCCGAGGCTCTCGGCCAGCCCGCGCAGCCGGTCGCGCATGAGCTTGACCGCCAGCTCGCGGTGCAGCGCCAGCGCGTCGCGGAAGACCTCGGGCGTGACGTAGGGGTTGCCGTCCTGATCGCCGCCGGCCCACGAGCCGAAGCGCAGGAAGGCCTTGGGCGCCTCGAGCTCGGGGTAGTGGCGGGCCAGCAGCCGCTCGAGCTCCTCCTCGACGAGCCCCACCGCGTCGTAGAGCACCTCCTGGAAGAAGAAGAGCCCCCGCCGCACCTCGTCGATCACGCGCGGCTTGGCCGAGCGCATCGCGTCGGTCTGCCAGAGGATCGTGATCTCCTCGAGCAGCCGGTCCACCACCTCGCGGCGCTCGCGCGGCGAGCGGCCGGCGTCGTCCAGCTCGTCCAGGCAGCGCGCGACGAGCATGTGCTTGGCCAGCACCGTCCGCCGCGAGATCTCGGTCGGATGGGCGGTCATGACCAGCTCGATCGCGAGCTTGCCCAGCACCTCGCGCACCCGCTCGGCGGGCACCTCGCGCGCGGTCAGCTCGGCGAAGGCCGCGGCCAGGCTCTCGGCCTGCACCCGGTGGGCGTCCTCCCGCTCGGCGTCGCGCAGGCGCCGGCGGCGCACGCGGTGGTGCTGCTCGGCCGTGTTGACCAGCTGGAAGTAGACCGAGAACGCCCGGATGACCCCGACGAGCTCGCTCGCCTCCATCCCCTCCACGGCGCCGGCCAGCTCCGCGTCGAGCCGGGTCGTCTCCTCGGCGTCGAGCTCGCCGCCGCGCAGGGTCTTGGCCAGCCCGCGCAGCCCTTCCTCGGCGGCGAAGAGCGCCTCGCCGCCCTGCTCGACCAGCACCTGCCCGAGCAGGCGGCCGAGGAACGAGATGTCCGTGCGGAGCTCGACGTCCGGATCGCCGGGCGTGGGGGCGGCGCCCGCGAGCGCGTCGGTCGGCGCCGGCTCGTCGACGGCCCGCGACGCGGGCAGGTCGGTCTCGCGCGTCTCGCTGCGGTCGGTCATCCGATCCTCCCTGGGCGCGCCGGCGGTTCGGAGGGATCGTAATCGGCGAGGGCGGGTCGCGACCGGGCGTCCCGGGTAGTGTCCCCAGCGTGCTCGAGGCCCGGCTCAGCCGCCGCCGACTGCTGGCCGCGGCCCTCGCGGGGCTGGTGGCCGTCCTCCTGCTGGCCTCGTGCGGCGGCGAGGGCGAGGGCGCCCGCACCGGCGAGGGCGCGAGCTACACGGTGCAGCGCGACGTGGACTACGGCGGCCCCGGGCTGCTGCTGGACGCCTATCTGCCGACCGACGGCGCCGCGAATCGGCGGGCGATCCTGATGTTCCACGGCGGCGCGTGGCGCGGGGGGAACCGGTCCTCCATGGCGCCGTTCGCGATCGCGGCCGCCGAGCGCGGCATGGCCGCCTTCACGGTGGGCTACCGGCTGGACGCCCCGCGCGCGCTGCCGGGCGAGCTGACCGACGCCCAGATGGCGGTCAACTTCGTGCGGACGCACGCGGCCGACTTCGGCGTGGACCCGGCGCGGATCGGCGCGCTGGGGTCGTCCGCCGGCGGACACCTGGCCGCGCTGATCGGCACCACCGGGCAGGGCCCGCTCACCGAGGGCATCCGGGTGAAGGCGGTGGCCACATGGTCCGGCCCGATGGACCTGGTGGCCCTCAACACGCCCGACCCCACCTACCCCCCGGACTGCGGCCCGCCGACCTGCCTCAGCGCCCAGGCCTGGCAGGCGCTGCTGGTGAACGTGATCGGCTGCAGCCTGATCCAGTGCCCCGGCACCTACGTGGCGCTCTCGCCGATCCGCCGCGTGACCCCCGATGACAGCCCGATGCTCCTGGTCAACGCGATCGACGAGCTGGCGGTGCCGGTGGAGCAGGCGGTGGACATGCGCCGCGCGCTGCGGGGGGCCGGCGTCCAATACGAGATGTTCCTCATCCCGGGCCTGCTCCACGGCGACGCGTACGCCAACCTGGCGCTGGACCACACGCTGAGCTTCTTCGAGCGCCGCCTGTAGGGCCCCGACGCGGCCGAAGACCCTCTTCCGGCCCGCCATCTCCGCAGAACCTCACGATCGGCGCCGTTTCACGGCTTGGAACACCCGACCCCGTTGACAAGACGTTTTGGCGTCGTCAGCGTCCCGCAGGTGCTGGTGCTCCTGATCGTCGTCATCGGCGTCCTCGCCCTCCTCGCGGGCTTCGCGTGGGCCACGGGCGGGCGGTCGAGCCGCGAGGCGGAGGGCGCCGATTCCTGGAGCAAGGACCCCTTCGGGGGCTCCGGCCGGTAGCCGGCCGGACGGGGGCGAGCCCCCGTCCCGACACGGGTCCGAGGTGGATCAGGCGCTGGCTTCCTCGCGGTCGTCGCGGTAGACGTCGTACGCCGCCGTGTACTCCATGACGCGCGCGACCTCGCTGATGAACGTCTCGTCGTATCCGGCGCGGCGCAGGAGGTGGAAGCCCATCTCCATCCCCGAGGTGATGCCGCCGGCGGTGATGATCCGGCCGGAGTCGACCACCCGCGCGCGGCTGATCTTGCAGGCCGGCGCGATGTCGGCCAGCCGCTCGATCGGCGTCTTGCCGCTCGGGCCCGCCTCGACCCGGTCCGGCTCCTTGCGGTTGGTGGCGGCGACGCCGTCCAGCAGGCCCATGTGGCCGTAGATCCACGAGCCGGTGCACACGCTGGTGAGCAGCGTGGTCTCGGGGAGCGAGCGGATGAACTCGTGCAGGCGGCCGTTCTTGATCTCCTGCCGCAGGCCGAAGCCGCCCGGGATGAGGAACGCGTCCATCGCCGGCCGGTCGTTGAAGCAGTAGTTCGGCGCCACCGTGAACCCGGCCTGGGCCTGCACCGGCCGCATGGCGTCGGCGATGGTGAAGGCCTCGAGCTCGGGGTCGAAGCGGCGCGCCACCGAGAAGACCCCGTGGGGTGCGGCGAAGTCGACGATCTCGGCGTCCTTGCAGACGTAGATCCCGAGCCGGAAGCCGGGGATGCGCTCAGCCATTGTCAGGTCTCCTCCGTGGAGTGGTGGATCAGGGCGGCGGCGGCCCGCCGGGCACGGGCCGCGGCGGCGGGGGACTTCTCGATCTGGGCGGTCACGATCGCGCCCTCCACCAGCAGCAGGAGGGCGTCGGCGCGGGCCTCGGCGACGGCGGGATCGCCGCCGGCGACCAGGACGCGCAGGTAGTCGCGCAGCAGGCGCTTGTGCTCGCGCACGGCGTCGAGCGCGGGGTGGTCGGGGTTGGTGATCTCGGCGGCCGCGTTGATGAAGGCGCACCCGCGGAAGTCGTCGCTGGCGAACCAGTCGCCCAGCGCCTCGAAGACGGCCAGCGCCGGCGGGACGCCGGCGGCGGCGCGCTCGGCGACGGCGCCCTCGAGCCAGGCGCGCCAGGTGCGGTCGCGCCGGCGCAGGAAGGCCTCCACCAGCAGGTCCTTCGAGGGGAAGTGCCGGTACACGGTGGCCTTCGCCAATCCGGTCGCGGCCACGATCGCATCGACCCCGGCGCCCCGCAGCCCCTCCCGGTAGAGGAGGGGCGAGGCGGACTCGAGGATCCACTCGCGGGTCGCCGAGGTCTTGGGCACGGCGCGGATCATAGAGACAGACAGGTCTGTCTCG
>JAWVEV010000065.1:0-2818 GCA_033856535.1 Miltoncostaeaceae bacterium
TCTACCAGGTGCAGATCTCGCGCCAGCTCAACCCGGCCGATCCCGAGGATCGCGGCTACCTGGTCGACCTGCCCGCCGGCGAGAGCGAGCTCGCGCCCGACGAGGCCTGGTTCGCCGTCTTCGTCAAGGCGTGGAACGAAGGCTCCAAGCCGGCCGCGGCGGCCACCGAGTTCGCGGTCACCGACACGGTGGGCGCCGACTACCACCCGCTCGCCATCGGCCCCGACAACGTGTTCGCCTACCGCCCCGAGGAGGTCCCAGGCAACGAGCAGATCCCGGTGGGCGACAGCGCCGCGTCGAACAACCCGTCGGTCAACGGCAGCCTGCTGCTCTTCAAGGTCAAGATCGACTCGTTCGCCAACCGGCCGCTCGAGCTGGCCATCCACAGCCCGCTCGACGAGGAGCCCGCCGAGGCGACCGTCGACCTCGACGTCTAGCCCTGGCGCCCGAGCGCGGCGGCCAGGACCTGACGCGCGACCGGAGCGGCCACGTCGCCGCCGGCTCCGGCTCGGACGAGCAGGACGCCGACCACCGCCCGCGGCGGGCGCCGACGGGCCGGCGCGTAGCCGACGAACCACGCGTCGGTGTCGGGGACGACCAGCTCGGGCGGCGTGACGGGGACGAGCTCCCCGACCACGGGATCCGGCTTGTCGTCGAGCTCGGCGGTGCCGGTCTTGCCGGCCACCTTCACGCCGGGGATGCCGGCGGCCACGCCGGTGCCGTAGGTGACGACCGCCTCCATCATCGCCTGGACCTGGCGGGCGATCCGCTTGGTGGTCACCGGCACGGTGCCCAGCCGCTCGCCGTAGGCGAAGGTCGGGCGCGGACGGCGGCCGTCGAGGGCGATGGTCGCCGCCGCCACCGCCATGGTGAGCGCGGTGGCCTGCACCCGGCCCTGGCCGATGGCCGACGAGCCGACGGCCAGGTCGTCGCCGATCTCGCCCGCCACCGGGATGGTCGGCATGGCGGCGCCCGGGATGCCGGTGGGCTGGTCGAAGCCGAACCGGCGGGCGGCGGCCACCAGCTTCTGGGCGCCGAGCTGGGCGCCGAGCGGCGCGAAGACCGAGTTGCAGGAGTGCGCGAAGGACTGCACCAGCGTTCCGCCGCACGACTCGCCGTTGGCGTTCTCGAGCTCGACGCCCTCGAGCGTCGCCGCCGTCTGCACCGGATAGGCCCGCTTGGGCGAGGTGAGCTTCGCCTCCAGCGCGGCGGTCACGGTGACGATCTTGAAGGTCGAGCCCGGCGGCTGGAGGCCGGAGAGCGGGATGCCGGCCGCGGCGAGCACCTCGCCGGTGCCCGGCCGCAGGGCGACGACGCCGCCGAAGCGGCCGGCCAGGGCGTCGACCGCCGCCTGCTGGACCTTCGGCGAGATCGTCGTGCGCACGGTTCCGGCCGATCGCGGCGCCTGGGTGCCGAGCAGCCGCTGGCCGGCGAGCAGGACGCCGCCGGGGCGCCCGCGCAGGCGGTCGTCGAACACGCGCTCGAGCCCGGAGACGCCGACCTGGGCGTCGTCGGGCACGCCCTCGGCGCGCAGCTGGGCGGCGCGGTCGGCCGGGATGGCGCCCAGGGAGCCGACGATCGAGGCGGCGGCCGGCGAGACGACGACGGTTGCGGTCCCGTCGCCGCCGGAGCGGGCCAGCGGACTGCGGTCGCGGGCGACCAGCGCCGCGCGGGGCGGCAGCTCGGTGCGGCGGGTCAGCTTCTCGCCGTCCTCGAGCCCGGGGAAGACGAGGTGGGGGCCCCAGTGCACACGCGCCTCGCCGTCGACCTCGGTGATCGGCAGGCGCAGGATCGAGCGGACCGTCCCGAACGCCCGCGTCTGGACCGTGGCCGGGAGCGTCACCGCGTCGGCGCCGTCGGCGCCGTCCGCGCGCGGGTCGCCGAAGCGGATGCCGACCGCCGTCGCCGTGATCTCGGCGTCACGGTAGGCGCGGGCGAAGTCGCGCAGCGAGCGCTGCTGGCCGGCGGCGTCGGAGAGCCCGTACATCGCGGCCACGTCGCCGCGCTGCCAGGCGGCCGCGTAGCGCTCGGCCGTGCGCTGGGTGGCGGGCACGTGCTCGCCGCCCACGATCGCGCCCACCGCGAACGCGAGCACGGCGGCGCCGGCGATGGGCGCGACGCGACGCCACCGCGAGCCTCCCTGCCGCTGCGTGAGCCCGCTCACTGGGCGAGAACGGTAGATCATGGGTCACTGGTGTCCGCATGACCCGTCTCGACTGGATCATCGTCGTCGTCGCGCTGCTCGGCGCCTTCGTCGGCTACGGCCGTGGCTTCATCGTCGGCGCGCTGTCGCTGGCCGGCTTCGCGCTCGGCGCCGTGCTGGGCACGCGGGCGGCGCCGCTGCTGCTCTCGGAGGGCTCGTCGTCACCCTACGCGCCGCTGTTCGGCCTCGTCGGGGCGCTGGCGATCGGCCTGATCTTCGCGGCCGGGTTCTCCGGTCTGGCCTACCGGCTGCGCCACGGCGCCCGCCGTGTGCCCGGCTTCGCCACGGTCGACGGTGGGCTGGGCGCGCTGCTGACCGCCGGGATCGCGCTCGCCATCGTCTGGCTGGCGGGCGCGGCGGCGCTGCAGACCCCCGGCCAGGCCGACCTGCGCCGCCAGGTCCAGCGCTCGGCCGTCCTGCGCACGCTCAACGACGTGCTGCCGCCCTCCGGACCGATCCTCAACGCCCTGGCCCGCTTCGACCCGCTGCCGGCGCTGCAGGGCCCGCGGGCCGACGTGCCCCCGCCGCGGGCCCGGATCGCGCGGGTCCCCGCCGTCCGCGCGGCCGGGGAGTCCGTCGTGCGCGTGCTCGGCACCGCCTGCGGGCTGGGCGTCG
>JAWVEV010000066.1:0-18952 GCA_033856535.1 Miltoncostaeaceae bacterium
CATCTCCGCGCCGAGGAGCGCACCCGCCACATCCCGGTGATCCTGCTGACCGCCAAGGTCCACTCGGCGGACCGCCGGCGGCTCGCCGACCTGGCGGTGACCGGCATCATCGCCAAGCCCTTCGACCCCATGACCCTGTCGGAGGAGGTCGCCCGGACCCTCGGCTGGGAGGCCGGGTGAGCGGTGAGGCCGAGCGCGCGCGGGCCGACGAGGAGCGGGCGAAGGAGGCGTTGGCGGCCATCCGGGGGCGCTACCTTCCGCGGGCGCTCGCCATGCTCGACGGGATCGAGGAGCTGGCCTCGTCGCTCCTGGCGGGCGACCCGGACCCGGGCCGGCGCGAGCAGGCGTACCTCGATGCCCACAAGCTGAGCGGGTCGATGGGGACGTTCGGCTTGCCCGAGGGCTCCAGGCTCGCCGGTCGGCTCGAGGCTGCGCTGGAGCCCGGGCGGCTGCTCGATGCCGACCGGGGGCGCGAGATCGCCGACCTCGCCGCACGGCTGCGGCGCGAGCTGAGGGACGCCGGCTCGCTCGAGTAGGCGCGCGGCTCCGCAACGCTGTCCGGACGCGCGTCCCCGAGGGCCCGCGCACCGGGATCTGCCGCAGCGTGAGCCCCGGGGCCGGGTCAGAACGCGGCGTACCACATGTGGTCGAGGTTGCGGCTCGCCCGCGTCCAGACGACGCCCATGCCCACCAGGAACACCACCGACCCGGCGAGGAGGCCGAGCGACGCGGCCTCCGGGGGTCCGGCCACCCGGGCGATCAGGCCGACCGTGAGGTTCACGGCGACTGCGATCCCGCCCATCGCGACCATCGGCCACGGGCGGCTGAAGAGCTGGAAAGCCGAGCAGAGGCCGACGGCGACCGCGAGACACCCGTAGGCGACGAGCGCCGCGGCGAGGGTCAGCCGGCCGTTGGTCGTCGCCATGAGATCGCCGACGCCAAAGGGCAGGCGGTCCGCGCCGACCTCGGCCACGATCCAGACGACCGCGGCGATGGCGGCGTACGCGGCGCCGGCGGCGGCCACGAGGCGCACGAACGACCGGCCCACGGCCCGGCTCGCCGCGTCGATCTCGGCGGCCGGCGTCCGGTCCTGGCTCTGGATGAAGCGGGCGTTGAGCTGCACGAGCACGATCTCGAGCAGCGGCTGAACCAGGAGCAGCGGCACCAGGGCCATCTCGAGGGCGGTCTCGTAGAGGGGCTGGAACGCCGGGTCTCCCCCGCCGCCGAGCCATGCGACCAGCCGGTCGCCGAAGAACAGCAGCGAGTAGACGATGCCCCAGGCGGCATAGCCCGCGATCTCCAAGGGCGCCACGGCCCGCGGCAGCGGCCGGCGGGCCGCCGGCCAGCCGCGCGCCATCCTCCCGAGGAACCACCACGCGCCGGCGAGGAGGAGCACCGTCGCAGCCGCCATCCCCACCGCATGCGCCAGGAGCGGCGACCAGTCGGCCCGGAGGCCGGCCCACACGAGGATGGCGGGGGAGAAGATGGCGATCCCGGCGAACCAGCCGCGCGAGATGGTGGCCAGCACCGCATTCCCGAGCCACATCGCGCACTGCACGCCGATGACGACGCCGAGCGAGAGCGTCAGGTCGGAGAAGCCGCCCCGCGTGGCCGCGATGGCGGCCACGGCGCCCGAGCCCGCCAGGCCGGTGACGATGCCGATGCCCATCCACCCGATCGCCACCCGGCGCGCGGCCCGGACGTCGCCCTGGAACCAGTAGTAGTAGACGCGGCGGACCATCGCCTGGGTCAGAGGCCCCGTGAGGAGCAGGCTCACCACGACCCCGAGGGCGATCCCGGTCTGCTCCCCCGCGCTCAGGCGCGCCGAGCCCCAGAGCGAGACCCCGAGCGCCACCAGGGCGATGATCTGGGCGACCAGCGGCAGCGAGTACGCCAGGGCTCGCCCGTAGGTGGAGAGGACCCTTCGGAAGGACAGGACCGCCTCGGCGGCCCCCTGGGGGGCGCCAGGAGGGGCCGGGAGCTCCATGGCCCGCCGGTGCACCAGGGCCCCGAGCTCGAACACCGTCCGGCAGCCGGGGGCGATCCGCCCCGCCTCGACGTTGCGCACGCCCTCGCTCTCGAGGGCGGCCACCGTGGCCCGCTCGTGGAGCGGTGTGCCGAGCAGGCCGACCACGCGACGGGCGGCGGTCTCGATGTCGACGATCGGTGGCAGGTCCTCCGGCGGCGTGGGCTCCGTCGCGGCCGCGACTGACGCGGTGGTCATGTGGGCACTCCGATGAGGCGGCCGTAGAGCTCCCGGTACCGGTCGATCGTCAGCGACACCCGGAAGTGGGCGAGCAGGCGCTCCCGCGCCCGCCGGCCCAGCTCGGCGCGCCGGCGCGGGTCGGCGAGCAGGTCCACGCAGGCCTGTCCGAGCGCCGCGGGGTCGCGCGGCGGCACGGTCCCCTCCAGAAGCTCTCCGACGCCGCCCACGTCCGTGGCGGCGGACGGCCGTCCGCAGGCCATCGCCTCGAGGATGGTGTACGGGAACGCCTCCGAGACGCTGGAGAGCACCCCGATGTCGCCCTGATTGAAGATCTCCGTCGGGTTGGGGGCGAGCCCGGCGAACACGAACGTGTCCTCCAGGCCGAGATCGGCCACCAGGCGGCGGCACTTCTCCACGTACGGCGGATCGGCCGAGAGCGAGCCGTACAACAGGAAGAGCACGTCCGGGATGCGCTCCCGGGCGTGCGCCGCCGCCCGGATCATCGTCTCGATGTCCTTCAGCGGGAACACCCGCGCGGCCGCCACCGCGGTGGGGCGCCCGCGCCGTTCGGGGGGCTTCGGGCGCGGGACGAACAGCGTGGGATCGACGCCGTTCCAGATGTGGTCGATGAGGTCGTCGGACGCCCCGAGCCGGCGCTCCCAGACCGCGTTGTAGCGGCAGACCGGCGCCACCGCGTCCGCGTGCGCGTAGGCCACCGAGGCGGTCAGCTCCGCCAGCGCCAGCAGGAAGCTCCGCTGGACCGCCGGGATGTCGGTGTGGGTCGAGAGCGCCAGGTAGCGCTCGCGGAGGTACACGCCGTGCTCGGTGATGAGGAGCGGCGTGCCCCGCTCGATCTTGGCCAGCACGCCCGGGAGCGCCGCCAGGCCGGAGATCGTGGCGTGGGAGAGGTCGGCCTCGGGAACGGGCAGGGCCAGCGGCATGAGCAGCGCGCGCAGCCAGCGGAGGCAGGTGGTGAGGTCGGTCCCGGTGGCCCCCTCCGCCCACCGGGCGCCGGCCGCGGCCGAGCGGAACGCCTCCCACGCCTCGGGCGCGCGCAGGGCGGCGACGAAGTCGTGGGCCAGGAAGTACCGGTGCATCTCGAGCAGCCGCCGGCCCGCCCCGAGCGGATCGTCCTCCGGGCGCTCCATGTCGGCGAGGAGCCCGGTCAGCATCTCCGCGAACCGCCGGGCGACCGGGCCGCGGGTGCGGCGCCGGCGTCGGATGGTCTCCACCACGCCGCCGCTGTCGAGCCCCCACTCGGCCGGGTGCTCCACCCCCCACAGCGGTACCTGGACCAGCCGTGCGCTCTGGGGCAGGGTGTAGCGCTGGCGGGCCTGGACGTCGCCGGTGATCGAGTAGACGGTGAACTCGATCTCCGGAAGCCCGACGATGATCTGGCCGCACCAGGTGCTCACGCCCCCGTCGACGAAGGGGTAGGTCCCTTCCGTCAGCATGAGCACCCGGGTCATACGCGGCTCAGCCGGCGCGGGCCGGGACGCCGAGCGCCGTGTACAGCGCGCCGTAGGCCGCCGCCGCGTCGGCCTCGGTCCAACGGCCGGCGCGCTCCGCCGCCAGCGCCCCGAGCCGCGCCGCCTCGGCCGCGTCCCCCACCAGCCGGGCGATGGCCTCGGCCAGCGCCTCGACGTCGCGCGCAGGCACGACGATGCCGGCGTCCCCGACCGCCTCTCGGCAGCCGCCGACGTCCGGGACCACGCAGGGCACGCCGTGCGCCATGGCCTCGAGCACGGCCATGGGCATCCCCTCGGACTCGCTGGCGAGGGCCAGGCAGGTCAGGCGCGAGTACCAGTCCGACGGGCGGGACGCGCCGGGGAAGTCGACCGCGTCGGCGATCCCCAGGCGCACGCTCAGCCGCCGCAGCTCCTCCGCGTACCCGGGGGGCCCGTCGCTCGGCCCCACCAGGACGAGGCGGGCCTCGGGCTGGTCGGCCCGCACCATCCGGAACGCGCCCAGCAGGCGCTCGAGGCCCTTGACCGGGGCGAGGCGGCCCACGAAGCCGACCAGTGGCTCGGCGGGCGCCCGGCGGGCCGAGGCGGCCGCCGCGCCGTTGGGCACGACGAGCATGCGGTCCGCCCGCGCCCCCCGGGCGACGTGGCTCTCGGCCACCGCCCGGCTGACCGCGACGATCACCTCCGGCGCGGCGTAGCCCCGGCCCTTCGGCCCGCCGGGCCCGCCGGGGCCGCCGGGCCCCTGGGAGGCGTCGATGGGCGTCGGGCCGCGCCAGCCCTCTGGGCGCCACCCCTCGGTCAGCGCGTGGCAGGTGAGCAACAGGGGGCGTCCGGCGCGACGTGCGGCCGGGCCGGCGGCGCCGGCCGCGGCCGGCGTGAGTGCGTGGTACACCCGCGCCCGCGGCGGGGCATTCGCCGATCCCCAGACCCCCGCGACGTTGTCGGGCAGGAGCGGCGTGGAGGCGGGCCGGGGGCCCAGGTGGCACACCCCGAAGCGCGTGCCCGGCAGGCCGCGGATCAGCCCGTCGGCCCAGCGGGTCACGCCTCCCACGACGTAGGGGTAGGTCCCCTCGGCGACCAGACAGACGTCGAGCTCAGGTTCCGAACGCGGCATGGGAGTCCTCCAGTGTCGGGACGAGGTGGAAGAAGCCCTCGGTGCGGGTGAGGGCAAAGATCTGGCGGGCGGAGCCGCGGGGCACCACGATGGCCATGCGGGTGCCGTGCCGCTCGGCCTCGCGATGGAGGCCCGCCAGCACGCCGAGGCCCGAGGAGTCGATGAACTCGACGTCGCTCAGGTCGAGCACCAAGCGGTCGGCGGCGCCGGCGATGGCCGCGGCCACCTGGAGGCGGAACTCCGAGGCGCCGCGGAGGTCCAGCCGTCCGCTGAGCGCCGCGACGGGCACCCCGTCGTGTGTGGTCATCTCCAGGTTCACGTGCTCTCCTTCGCGATGTCGAGCAGGGCGTCGGCGCAGACGGGATCAAGCTGGGTGCCCCGCCGCGCCGCGAGCTCGGCGATCAGCGCGGGGCGGTCGGCGGCGAGCCCCCCCTCCAGCGTCTCGACGTAGAGCTCCGCGGCCGCGAGCACCCGGCCCGCGAGCGGGATGGACTCACCGATCAGCCCGGCGGGGAAGCCGAAGCCGTCCCACCACTCATGGTGGGAGCGGACGAGCGGAGCCAAGTGGGCGGCCCCGGGCACGAGGCTGACCATCTCGGCGCCGAGCGTGGGGTGCGCGAACTCGACGGCGATCGCGTCCTCTCCGCCGCCCGCCACCAAGCCGGCGTCGTGCACGCGGGCGGCGTCGGCCAGGAGCCGTCGGAGGGACGGATCCAGGCTCAGCCGCTCGGCGATCTCGTCGGCGACGGCGCGCACGCGCTCGTGGTGGCCGAGGCTCTCGGGCGAGCGCGCGACGAGCGCGCGGCAGAGCCCCTCGAGCGCCTCGAGGTGCCGCGTCCCCGTCGCCCGGGCGACCTCCGAGCTCTCCAGCACGAGCGCGGCCTGGTCGACCAGCGTGGCCAGGAGGGTCGTGCAGTCCGCCGGAAGGGGGGTTTCGTCGTCGGAGATGAGGCCGAACACGAGGGGCGGCTCCGGCGACCCGGCCGGGCCGCTCACGGCCAGCAGGCCGCCGATGCCGAGAGCCTGGAGGGCCTCGAAGCCCTCGACGATCAGGACGCCCGGCAGCTCGGGGATGTCGGCGAGCACACCGCTCCCCGGGGTGAGATCCAGGTCCGTGAACCCCTCCGGGAGGTTGCGCGAGGCGCTGATCCGGAATCTTCCGTCGCCGCCCCGCGCGGCCACGAAGCCCCCCGTGCTGCCGGTCGTGCCGACCGCCAGCTCCAGCAGCAGCTTGAAGGAGCGGGACTCGTCGATCGTGCTCCCGAGCGCCCTGTGGCCCATCTCGATCTCGGCCCGGAGCACCGCGAGCTCGGTCTCCATGGCTCCGGCCCGCAGCGCCTCTCTGACCGCCGCGCCGGAGAGCCCGGCCAGCTCGACGAGGCGGCGGCGCTGGCGGGGGGTCAGGCGGTCGCGGGCGAGGGGGCCGACCGCGAGGAGCGGCCCTCCGAGCCCCAGGGCGGCGAACGGATGCCCTCGGAGCTGGATCACGCCCGGCTCGGCGTCCCCCCACGGCGGCAGCTCCAGGGGCAGCGGCGACACCTCCGCGTTGCGGTCCGCGCCTCCGCTCAGAAGGACGTCCTCCTCGGCGGCGAGCGCCTCGTCGCCGTGGCGGTGGGCCAAGAGCAGCCGCCCCTCCGACTCGGGACGCCACAGGACCGCGGCCTGGGCGCCGACCGCCTCGGCGACCGCCCGCACGACCGCGCCCAGCCGGCCGTCCGGAACCTCGAGCGCGGCGAGCAGGGCGGTGGTGGTGGCGGCGCGGTCGGGTTTGGCGATACGCGTGGTGTTCACGGGCGCTCGATCGTGCCCCGGCGGCCGGCGATCGGGCGCTCCTCGTTCGGTGACCCTCACGGGAGCGGCGCCTGCGTCCGCTGGGCCATCAGGACCCGGTTCTCGCCGTCCACGCGCAGGAAGCGAAGGCGCTCCATCACCGAGATCATCAGCGGGATGCCCCGGGAGCCCTCCGCCTCCGGGGGCGGGAGCCCGGCCGAGAGGGACGGGACGAAGGCCCGTCCGTTGTCGCAGATCGCGGCGGAGAAGCGGTTGCCCCCCAGCCGGGCGACCAGGGTGAAACGGCCCCCCGGGCGGCCCTCGTACGCGTGCTCCACGACGTTGGCCGCCGCCTCCGCCACCGCGAGCTCGCACCGGAACGCGGCGGCGGGGTCGACGGCGACGAGCAGGTCCCGGACGCACTCCGCGGCGATGCGGGCTCCGTCGGAGTCGGCCGGCAGCTCCAGGCGCCGCTCGTCCCTCACGCGAGCCGCTCCAGCACCATGAGCGTTCGGTCGTCGTCGGGCGCGGCCTCGGCCACCAGGCTCCGGGCGTCCCGGCCGTTCGCGAGGTCTCGGGTCAGGTCCGCGAGCGTGTCCGCCGGCTCCCCGCGCCCCTCCACCAGGCCGTCGCTGAAGATCGCCAGGCGGGCGCCCCGATCGAGCACCTCGACCCCCAGCTCGAACTCGGGGTCGGGGATGAACCCGAGAGCGATGCCGCTCTTCTCCAGAGGGCGGGAGCTCCCGTCGGGGAGGAGGAGCAGGTGGTGCCCGTGGCCGGCGTCCGCGTAGAGCAGCCGCCCGCCCTCCGGTTCGAGACGGAGGACGCACGCGGTGAGGAACCGCTCGGTCCGCACGAGGTCCGGGAAGAGCAGCCGCCCGGCCGCGGCCAGCGACTCCGCCGGGTCCTCGCCGCGCTGGAACGACCCGCGCAGCGCGGTGCGGATCATCGCCGCCAGCAGCGCGGCCCCGACGCCCTTCCCGGAGACGTCGGCCACCACCAAGTGGATGCCGTGCACGTCGACGAACAGGTCCAGGAGGTCGCCGCCGACGTCGCGGGAGGGGAGCGCGGCCCAGTCCAGCCGGTACCCGGCCGGCACCGCCGCGTCGCTCGGCAGCAGCGCGGACTGGATGGACGCCGCCGCCCGCAGCTCGCCGTCCATCTCGGCCTCGCGATCCCGCCTGAGGAGCCGCGACAGCCCGATCTCCCGCGCGCGCGCCACGGCGCGGATCAGCTTCTCGTCCTCGCACGGCTTGAGCAGCCAGTCGTCGGCCCCGACCCGGAGTGCCAGGGCCTCGATGCGGGGGCCCTGGGACCCGGTGAGCATCACGATGCCGGCGAGCAGCCCCTGGGCGCGCAGGGTCTCGATCACCTGCCGTCCGGACAGGCCCGGCATCTCCTCGTCGACCACCACCACGTCGGGGGGCTCGCGGACCGCGAGCTCAATGCCCCGCGCGCCCGCGGGGGCCGCGACGACGCGGTACCCGGCGCTCCGCAGGAGCGCCGAGTTCCACTCGAGGACGACCTCCGAATCGTCGATCACCAGCACGGTGGCGCGGTCCGCGTCGTCCGCCGCGGCCGTGCCCGCGCTCGGGTCCTCCGGCCGCTGGGGGGCGGGGGCCGACCCCGGGGTCCTGTCGGCCGGGGCGGCCTCCAACTCGCGCCGCAACGCGACCGCCAGCCCCGGCAGGCGCGCGAGGTGGTCCTCCGCGAGGATGCCCCCGTCGAACGCCTGCTCGAGCTCCCGTGCAAGCCGGGTCCCCTCGGAGAGCCCGAAGGTGCCGAGCGAGCCGGCGAGCTTGTGGGACGCCCGGTGCCCCCGGTCGCGCAGCTCGGGATCGGCCGGCGCCTTCCGGAGCGCGGCGGCCACCGCCTCCAGGCCGGCCGCCTCCTCGATCAGCGCCGGCCGGCTTCGGGCCCAGATCGCCGCGAGGGCGGCCGCGGCGCGCTCACGGCGATCGACGGCCCCGGCGGTGGGCGGGTCGCCCGTGTCCCGGGCCGCCGGCGCGGTCACGCGGGCCCACCCGTGCCCCGGGGGGCCGGCCGGCGCGGAGCAGTCCCTCGCGACCGACCGGACGGAACGCCCGGCGGCCGGGGCGCCCTCAGGCGCGCCGGCTCGGCGACGGCACGAAGCTCGCGCTCGAGAATCGGCGAGCGACTCATGGCCCGCCTCGTCCGTCCCGGCCTGGGAGGCTCAAGCGCAACCACATGAGAGTAGCGCCCCTCGAGCAGTGCCCGGTGCCCGCCCCCGGGGACCCTGTGGTTCTCGACCAGGGGCCGCACCCGGCCCGCACGTGCCTCGGAGCGTCAGCGGCGGTCTCGCTCGTCCCCATCGAGTGGAGGATGACGGGATCGAACCGACGACCTCCGCCTTGCAAAGGCGGCGCTCTCCCAGCTGAGCTAATCCCCCGGAGCGGCCTACGGTAGCATCGCGCCCGCGCCGGCCCCTTCGACCCGAGGCCCGTTGGATGTCCGAGTTCACGCACCCCAGCGACGAGCAGTTCGCCCTCGTCGACAGGCTCTTCGAGGAGCTGATGGTCAAGCACTTCGAGATGGCGCAGCTGGTGGAGCAGTACCGCGAGCTCGTCGAGAGCCTCCAGACCAGCTCATGGGACATCGAGCGCCGGAAGCTGGCCGGCGCGCTCCCCGGGGCGCGGTACCACGTCGCGATGACCTTCGCGCGCGAGCAGGGCCTCAAGATCGAGGCCGAGCTCAAGAAGATGTTCCCCCGGGAGTAGCCCGAGCGGGCCGGCGGGCCCTCAGCTCAGGGCGTCCTCCAGGGCCGGCTCGAGCGCGTCGAAGCGGAAGGCGTACCCGGCGCGGAGCGCCCCCGCCGGCATGATCCGGTGGCTGTCGACCAGCAGGTCGGCCATCTCGCCGAGCGCCAGCCTCAGCGCGATCCCGGGTGCCGGGACCAGCGTCGGCCGGCCCAGGACCCGGCCGAGCGCCCGGGCCATCTCGCGTTGGTGCACCGGGCGCGGCGAGACCGAGTTGATCGGCCCGGCGAGGTCGTCGCGGTCGAGGGCGAGCTGGAGCAGCCCGATGTGGTCGTCGACGTGGACCCAGGAGACCCACTGCCGCCCGCCGGCGAGCGGCCCCATCACGCCGAGCCGGGTGACCCGGGCCAGCTGGGGCAGCGCGCCGCCCTCGGCGGCGAGCACCATGCCGGTGCGCGCGACGACGACCCGGACGCCGCGCGACGCGGCGCGCAGCGCCTCGCGCTCCCAGGCGACGCAGACCTCGGCCAGGAAGCCACGGCCCGGCGGGCCGCTCTCGTCGATCGGCTGCTCGCTGGGGCGGTAGTAGTCCACCCCGCTGGCGTTGACCAGGATCCGCGGGACGCCGTCGCCGCCGAGCGCCTCGACCAGCTGGCGGGTGGTCTCCACCCGGCTGTCGACGATCGCGCGCTTGCGCGCCGCGGTCCAGCGCCCGTCGCCCACCGGGGCGCCGGCCAGGTTCACCACCGCGTCGACGCCGTCGAGCATCGACCGCGGGGGCGGTCCCCAGGCGGGGTCCCAGGCCACCGCGCTCGCGCGCTCGATCGGCGCGCCGCGGCGCGAGACCGCCAGCACCGTGTCGCCGCGGGCCGCCAGCGCGGCCACCAGACGGCGGCCGAGCAGGCCGGTCGCGCCGACCACGGCCACCCTCATCTCAGTGTCCTAGGGAAGGGGGCGGGTGTCGCCGTGCGCCAGGCCGATCAGGGCCTCGGCCCCGATCCCGGGCGCCGGGGTGGCGCGGCCCATGGCGATCCCGCGCACGCCCTCGGCCTTCATGCGGAGGCGGATGCGCGCCAGCGCCGGCTCGGCCTTCGGCCCGTCTGCGTCGGCCAGCAGCACGACGATCGTGCTGACGCCGTCGCGCCAGACCCCGTCGCTCTCGCGAACGGTGCGGCGCACCAGGTCGGCCATCCGGACGAGCAGCTTCTGGCCGGCATCGCCCTCGGCGAGCACCCTGAGCGCGACCAGCGTCACCGGCCGGCGCAGCCGGCGGGCGACCTCCAGGGCGGCCTCGATCGAGTGCTGCACCGCCTCGGGGTCCGCCGGCCCGAGCGGGGCGGGCGTCGGAGCGATCGCGACCGGGAGCGGCGGGCGACCGTCGCTGTGGCGCCGGCGTGGTGGGGCGACGGCCATACCTCATGCTCCCAGGGGAGGCCGGGCGGCGCAACGGCGGCAGGGACGGGCCGGGGTCCCCCGCCCGGCGCGTCGGACCTAGTCGGCCGAGGGGTCCGGCGGCTCGCCGTGGCCGTAGTGGCCCCGCACGCCGGGATGCCGGGCGAGCACCGCGTCCACCGCGGCCTCCTCCTCGGCGCTCAGCGGCGGGCCGGCCAGGGCGGCGTTGGCCGTCGCCTGGTCGGCGTTCCGGGCGCCGATGATGGCCGAGGTCACCTCGGGCCGGCGGAGCACCCAGGCCACGGCCAGCTCGGCCACGCCGGAGCGCCCCAGCTCCTTGGCCAGCGTGTCCAGCTCCTGCACGGCCTGCACCCGGGTCGCGAAGTTGCCGTCGGTGAAGAGCTCGCTTGAGGCGCGCCAGTCGTTGGCCGGGAAGGTCTGGCTCGCGTCCATCTTCCCGGTGAGGAGCCCGTGCGCCAGCGGGCCGTAGGCGATCACGCCCACCCCGTGCTCGGCGCACCAGGGCAGCTCGCCCTCCTCGATGTCGGGCCGGAACATGTGGTAGCCGGGCTGGTAGGAGTCGATCGGCGCGACCGGCGCCGTCGCCTCGAGGTGGGGCAGGAGGTAGTTCGAGACCCCGATCGCGCGCACCTTGCCGGCCTCGCGCAGGTCCACCAGGGCGCCGATGGTCTCCTCGGCGGAGACGCCGGTGACCGGCCAGTGCACCTGGTAGAGGTCGATCACGTCGAGGCCGAGGGCCGTCAGGCTGCGGTCGACGGACATCTTCAGGTAGTCGGCGCTCGCCTCGCGCCAGATCGTGAACTGGGGCTCGAGCTCCCAGGCGACGCCGCCCTTGGTGGCGACGAGCACCTCGTCCTTGCGCTCGCGGACGGCCTTGCCGACGATCCGTTCCGCGCGGCCCTGGCCGTAGATGTCGGCCGTGTCGATCCAGTTCACGCCGGCGTCGATCGCCGCGTGCACCGCGGCCAGCGAGTCGGCGTCCTCGGCGCCGCCCCAGCGCCCGCCGAACACCCAGGTGCCGAGCCCCACCACCGAGAGCTCGATGTCCGTCCGGCCCAGCCGCCGCCGCTCCATCCCGTCCTCCCCGGATCGCCCGACCGAGGACCCTACCGGGGCCTCCCGACCCGACGCCCGCCCGCTACTTGGGCGTCAGCGCGACCAGCAGGCCGCCGTCGGCGTCGTAGGCCGGGAAGAAGTCGGCCGTCGCCGCCCGGTCGCGCTCGAGGCCGTTGGGCCGGAAGGTGCACTCCACGTTCAGCTGGCGCACGCCCCACTCCAGGCTGGTCGCGGCGGGGTCGCCGTTCGGGAACCCGCCCATGCCGAGCCGCGCCACCACCTCGTGGCCGATCAGCTCCTCCTCGGAGTAGCCGGTCACCGCGAACGTGGCGTGGCCCGCCGCCAGGATCCGGCGCTGCTGGTCGCAGACCACCAGCGCGGTCTTGGGGCTGGCGTAGTAGTCGTCGAGCAGCTCGAAGACGAAGCCGAAGCCGCAGCGCGAGCACCCGCGCGGCTGGTGGCGGACGTTGCGCTCGCTGCTCCGCTCGCGGTAGGCGCAGCGGGGGCACAGGAAGAAGGGCATCGGCCGATGATAGCCCCGTCGCCCCGGCCCTCCGCGGCGCCGGGCGCGCCGGTCCTACGAGGTTCCGGAGGGGTCCTCGGAAGGCGCGTCGGCGACCGCCGCGAGGCTCTGCGGCGCGAGGTCGTCGAGCACCGTCAGGGTCTCGAGGAGGTCCACCAGCTCGAGCACCCGCCGGACCGAGTCGGTCGGCCGGGCGAGGGCGAAGGGGCGCCCGGCCTCGCGGCAGGCGCGCTCGCAGTCGAGCAGCGCGCGCAGCCCGGAGGAGTCCATGAAGCCGACCCCGGCCATGTCGATCACGACCGCCTCGCCACCGCCGCCCGCGGGGCCGAGATCGGCGACCGCCTCCGGCAGGCGCGTGGCGCTCGAGACGTCGAGCTCGCCCTGCGCGATGACGATCGCGACCCGATCGCGGTGCTCGACACGGGTGTGGAGCAGGGCGCTCGCAGGATCCGCCGCCATTGGGGTTGAGCTTACCAGCCATCTTCCGACGGTCTCCGGGGGCTTCGGTACGATCGACCGCGATGGTCCGCCGCATCCCCGCACCGGCCCCGAGCGTTTGCGGCGAGGAAGGGCCGGGCACGACCTGGGGGCATGGTCGACCCCCCCGCCCGCAGGGCCCAGCCGCTCGACGCGCGCTTGATGGCCCGTGACCGCCCTCTGCGCGAGGACGAGCGGGAACGCCTCATCCTCGAGCACCTCCCGCTGGTGCACGGCCTCGCGCGCCGCTACGCCAACCGCGGCGAGCCGCTGGACGACCTCATCCAGGTCGGGACGGTCGGCCTCATCAAGGCCATCGACCGCTACGACCCGTCGCGCGGGAACAAGCTGGCCAGCTTCGCCACGCCCACGATCCTGGGCGAGATCCGGCGCCACTTCCGCGACCGCTCGTGGGCGGTGCGCGTGCCGCGCGGCATCCAGGAGGCGCGGGCCGAGATCGCGCGGTCGGTCGACGACCTCTCCGCGCGCCTGCGCCGCAGCCCCTCCATCCGCGAGATCGCCGAGGCGGCCGGCCTCTCCGAGGAGGACGTCCTCGACGCGCTGGCGGCCGGGAGCGCCCAGAGGCCGGCGTCGCTGTCGGGCGCGGGCGCGGACGCCGAGGGCGACGACTCGCCGATGGACATCGGCATCGTCGACGCCGGATTCGACCAGGCCGAGGCGCGGGTGGCGCTCGGCGAGGGCATCGAGAGCCTGCCGGCGCGGGAGCGCGTGATCCTGCACTTGCGCTTCACCGAGGGACTGACCCAGTCCGAGATCGCCGCCCAGGTCGGCATCTCGCAGATGCACGTCTCGCGGCTCATTCGCCGATCGCTCGAGCAGCTCCGTGAGCGCTCCGGGGAAGGATTTACGGCATGAGCGAGGCGCAGCGGGCCCAGGAGCTGCCGGCGAGCCCGCCGGCCGGCGAGCGCCGGGCCGACGAGGTGGCCGTGCCGGACGTCGAGCTCTACCTGCCCGCGCGGCCCGAGAGCGTCTCGATCGCCCGCCAGGCGGTCTGCGGCGTGGGGGATGCCCTGCTGATGGAGGAGGGACGGCTGGCCGACATCGCGCTGGCGGTCACCGAGGCCTGCACGAACGTGGTCATGCACGCCTACCCGGAGGGGGACGGCGACTACGAGCTGCGGGTCTGGATCCAGCACCACCGGGTGCTGATCGCGGTGCGCGACCACGGCGGCGGCGTCACGCCGCGCATGCCGGGCGCCAAGACGGGGCTCGGCCTGGGCCTGCCGCTGATGCTGGCGGTCTGCGACGAGGTCACGTTCGCGCGCGGGACCGACGGCTCGATGGAGGTGCGGCTCGCCTTCCGGCTCGACGACGACACGGATCCCGAGCCATGAGCACGCCGATCGGCACCCTGCGCGTGCAGGGCAACGACCTCTGCGAGGCGGTGCTGGTGCGCGTGCTCGGCGCGCTGGCGGCCCTGGCCGACCTGCCGGTCGACCGGCTGTCGGACGCGCAGATCATGGCCGGGGCGATCGCCGACCGGGCCCCCGACCTGAGCGCCGACGGCGCGCTCGAGGTGACGCTGTCCTATGAGCCGTCCGTGATCCGCTTCACGCTCGGCCCGCTCGTCTCCGGCGGGGCGACGCGCCTGCTCGAGCTGACCTCGGTGCCCGGCGTGGGGCCGGTGATCGAGCGCATGGCCGACGAGGTCCGCCTGGAGACCGGCGAGGCCGGCGACCGGCTCGCGGTCGTCGTCGGCCGGGCCCCGGCGACCGCCTGACAGGGCGCGGCCGCTCCGCGGGGGCGCCGCGCGGTCCGAGAGGGGGAGCACGATGATGGTCACCGTCGAGGAGTCGATCGACCTGGCTCTGCCCGCCGAGCGCGCCTACGAGCGCTGGATCCGCTTCGAGGACTTCCCGCGCTTCATGGCCGGCGTGCAGGCGGTGGAGCGGGTTGACGAGCGCCACCTGGAGTGGACCGGCTCGTTCGGCGGGCCCGAGCGCACCTGGACGGCGGCGCTGACCGAGGACTACCCGGGCCGGGCGCTCGCCTGGAGCAGCACCTCGGGGCCGGCGCACTCGGGCGTGGTCGACATCGCGCCGCTCGAGGACGGCGGGTGCCGGGTCACCCTGCGGCTGGACTTCGAGGCCGACGACGCCGCGGCCGCGGAGGAGGCCCGCGGCGACCTGGCCCGCTTCGGGCGCCTGGCCGGGGGCGCCGCGCCGGCGCCGGCCGAGCCCGAGACGCCGGTCCCGGCGCCGGACGAGCTGATCGGCCTGCCGGCCTTCGACCGGGACGGGGTCGAGGTGGGCCGCGTGGCCGGGGTGCACCTGGAGCCGGGGTCGACCCGCGCCCGGCACCTCTCGGTGACGACCGGCGCGCTCGGCGCGACCCGCCTGGTACCGGCCGGCGGTGCCGCCTACAACGCGGTCTGGAACGGCGTGACGCTGCCGTTCCGGGCGGACCTGCTCAGCGCCGCGCCGGCGATGGCCGGGGACGGGCCGACCCCCGAGGACGAGCGCGCCGCCGCGGAGCACTTCGGGGCATGATGGCCGTGTGAGGCCTCAGTCGCCCCCGCGGCACCCCTGGTCGCGTTCCGAGCGGCCGGTGCCTCGGCTCCTGGTGCGGCCCGTCGAGCAGTTCATGCGCCAGGAGGCGGCGGGCGGCATCGTCCTCGCGGCGGCGACGCTCGCCGCGCTGCTCTGGGCCAACCTCGACGCGGCGGCCTACGTCTCGTGGTGGAGCACCGACGTGACCGTCGAGGTCGGCGATTGGGTTCTCCGCGAGGACCTGCTCCACGTCGTCAACGACGGGTTGATGACGCTCTTCTTCCTCGTGATCGGGCTCGAGGTGAAGCGCGAGCTGGTCGTCGGCGAGCTGCGCGACCCGAAGGCCGCCAGCCTGCCGTTCTTCGCGGCGCTCGGCGGGATGGTCGCGCCGGCGCTGATCTTCCTCGCCTTCACCGCCGGCGGGGAGGGGGGACACGGCTGGGGCGTCCCGATCGCCACCGACGTGGCCTTCTCGCTGGCGGTCGTCGCCGCGCTGGGGCGCCGGGTGCCGGCGGCGCTCGTCGCGTTCCTGCTCGGGATCGCGGTGATCGACGACATCGGCGCGATCGCGGTGATCGCGGTCTTCTACACCGACGACCTCGCGCTCGGCTGGCTCGGCGCCGCCGTGGCCGGCCTGGTCGTCGTGGCCCTGCTGAACCGGATCCAGGTGCGCTCGACGACGGTCTACGTCGTCCTCGGCATCGCGGTCTGGCTCGCCACCTTCGAGTCCGGGGTCCACGCGACCATCGCCGGCGTGGCGCTGGGCCTGCTGACGCCGGCGCGCCCCTTTCAGCCGCCCTCGGCGGTCGGAGCCGAGGCCGAGACGGTCGCCCGCGGAGTGCTCGAGCGGGGGGACGACGACGAGGCCGACGCCGGGCGCATGCGCCGGCTGTCGTGGCTCAGCAAAGAGGCGGTGTCGCCGCTCGACCGGGTCGAGCACGCGCTCCACCGCTGGTCGAGCTTCGTCGTGCTGCCGATCTTCGCGCTGGCGAACGCCGGCATCGTGCTGGACCGGGCCGGCGTGGACGCGGTGACGGCCAATGGCGTCGCCGCGGGCGTCGCCGCGGGCCTGGTGGTCGGCAAGCTCGTCGGGGTGACCGCCGGGACGGCGCTGGCGGTGCGCCTGGGGGTGGGGCGTCTGCCGCGGGGGGTCGGCTGGCCGCAGGTGCTCGGGATCGGCGGCCTGGCCGGGATCGGGTTCACCGTCTCCCTGTTCATCGCCGGCCTCTCGTTCCCCGGGGAGCCGGCGCTCGAGACCGCGGCCCGGATGGGCATCCTGGGCGGCTCGGCCGTCGCCGCGGTGGTCGGCACGCTGATCCTGCTGGCGGTGACCCGTCGGCCCGGCGCGACGGACTGACCGGCGGTCAGCCCTCCCGGGCGGCCTCCTTGGCGATCCGCCCGGCCTTCTCGACGCCCTTCTTGATCTCGCCCGCCGCCGTCGCGCCGCGATCCTCGCCGGCGTCGTCGGCCGGGGCGTGGGCCTCGTCGGTCTCGCCCTCGTCCATGCCCTGCATCGCCGGGCCTCCGGGGCCGTCCGTCGGGCCGTGCCCCCCGGCGCCGGGGCGCCCCTGGACCGGCTCCACGGTCTCGGGCGCGTTCGGGCCGGCGCCCTCGCCCTCGGGCATGCGGCGCGTGAACTCCGCGGGGCTCAGCTCATCGTTCTTTCGCTGATCTGACGTCATAGCGCCGGTTGCTACCCTGGCCGCGGCGGCGGGAAACCGCCGGTCCCTCACGGCCGTTTGCCGGGCCCCGGAATGGGCAGGGCTCCGGTGGGCGATCGTCGACGGGGGAGGTGCCGAAGTGAAGGCCTGGGACGTGATGGCGATGGACGTGGAGCCGCACCGGCCGGAGGTGCTGGCCTCGACCGAGGAGGGGCGCGCGATCGTCGTGTCGCTCCGGTCGGGGCAGGAGCTGGGGGATCATGAGGTGCACGAGCGCGCGTGGGTGGTGGTGGTGCGGGGCCGGGTGGAGGCGACCGGCGGCGACGGCGGCCGCGGCCAGGCCGTGCCGGGGACGCTCTTCGAGTTCGCGCCGCACGAGCGGCGGACGCTCCACGCGCTGGAGGACTCCCAGCTGCTCCTGCTGCTGACGCCGTGGCCCGGGTCCGACCGCAACATGGGATGACCGAGGAGACGCGATGACGCGCACGCCGCTCGACCTGTTGACCGAGCTGGGCCAGAGCGTGTGGCTCGACGACCTGTCGCGCGAGCTGCTCGCGGGGTCCCTGTCCGAGCTGGCGCGGGAGGACGCCGTGCGCGGCGTCACGTCCAACCCGACGATCTTCGCCAAGGCGATGGGCGGCGACAGCGACCGCTACGACGAGCAGATGCGCGAGCTCGTGGCCGCGGGCCACGACGTCAAGGAGACCTTTCTGGCGCTTGCGGTCGCCGACGTGGTCGCCGCCTGCGACGTCCTTCGCCCGTGGTGGGACGAGGGGCGCGGCCAGCACGGCTGGGTCTCGCTCGAGGTCGACCCGAACCTCGCCGGCGACGCGGACGCCACGATCGCCGAGGCCGAGCGGATCCACGCCCTGGTCGACCGGCCCAACCTCTACGTGAAGGTGCCCGCGACCGCTGCGGGCCTGGTGGCGATCGAGGAGCTGATCGCCCGTGGCATCCGGGTCAACGTGACGCTGATCTTCTCGCTGACGCGCTACGCCGAGGTCGCCGAGGCGTACCTGCGCGGAGTCGAGCGGCTGGCCGCCGCCGGCGGCGACCCCGCGACGGTCACATCGGTCGCGAGCTTCTTCGTCAGCCGCGTGGACACCGAGGCCGACAAGCGGCTGGAGGCCGCCGGCGCCGACGCGGGCCTCCAGGGGCGCCTCGCGATCGCCAACGCCAAGCTCGCCTACCAGCGGTACAAGGAGATCTTCTCCGGCGCCCGCTGGGAGGCCCTGGCGGAGCGCGGCGCGAACGTCCAGCGCTGCCTCTGGGCGTCGACGTCCACCAAGGACCCCCGCCGCTCGGACGTGATGTACGTCGAGACGCTGATCGGGCCGGACACGGTCAACACGATGCCGCTGCCCACGATCAGGGCGTTCAAGGACCACGGCCGCGCCGAGCCGACGCTCGAGCGCGACCTGGACGAGGCGCGCAGGGTGTTCGAGCTCGTGGCCGCGGCCGGCGTCGACTACGACGACGTGTGCGACGTGCTCGAGCGCAAGGGCGTCGAGTCGTTCATCGCCTCCTACGACGAGGTGTTGCGCGCGCTGGAGGCCCGGCGCGCGGAGCTCTCGGCGGTCTGAGGGGGCTTACCCGGGTCCTCGCGCCGTTCGCGGCGGGCGCCGCGCTGGGGCTGCCCGCGGCCGCGGCTGGGCAGGCCGGCGCGCCGCCGGGGTACGCCGCGGCGCTGCGCGAGGCCCGCGAGACCGGCCGCGCCGCCGCCGACGCCATCGCGGCCGACGACGCCGCCGCGATCCACGCGCGGCTGGCGCCGGCGGACCGGGCCGGCATCACCGTCGGCGAGCTCGGGCGCCTGCTGGACGAGGTGCGCGGGACGGCGCCGGTCGGCCCGCGGGTCGCCGAGCGCACCCTGCCCCTGTCGCCGGCGCGGAGCCTCTACGTCGCCGACCGGCGCTGGGGGACCGGCCGGCTGCGCCTCACGATCCTGAGCCGGCGCGACGGGATCAGCCTCCGCATCCAGCCGGCGGTCGCGCCGCCGCCCCACCCGCGGGCCCGCCGGCCCACCCGGGACCACCTGA
>JAWVEV010000067.1:0-3560 GCA_033856535.1 Miltoncostaeaceae bacterium
GCTCGTCCACGAGCGGCCCTACAAGGAGTCGTGGACCGTGGAAGCGGCGGCCGAGGAGATCCGCAGCGCCTCGGGCACGCAGTTCGACCCCGCGGCGGTCGAGGCGTTCCAGGCGCTCGGCCCGGCCGTGTGGCGCTCGGCGTCGACGACCGCCGCCGCCTGAGCCCCCGCGCCCCCGGGTGGGCGCCCCCGCCGCGCCCTTGCCAAGCCGCGCCGTCCTTGCGACGATCGGCACATGGCTGACACCACCCGCGTCCTCGTGGTCGCCAACCGCACCGCGGCGACGCCCGCCCTCCTCGATGCGGTCCGCGAGCGCGCCGGCCGCGGGCCGTGCACGTTCACGCTGCTCGTCCCGCACACGTCGAAGGGCCTGCACCGGCTGGTTGACCCGGAGGACCAGGGGCAGTCCGAGGCGCACGACACGATCGAGCTGGCGCTGCCGCTGCTCGAGCAGGCGGCGCGCGGCCCGGTGGAGGGGATCGTCGGCGACGCCGAGCCGCTGGCCGCGATCCAGGACGCGGTCAACCTCAAGGGGTTCGACGAGATCATCATCTCGACGCTGCCGACGCGGGTCTCGCGCTGGCTCAAGCTCGACCTGCCGAGCAAGGTGGCGGGCCTCGGCCTCCCGGTGACGACCGTGACCGCGGCGAGCCGCGAGGGCGCGGCGGCCTGAGCCGGCCGCGCCGCTACCGCGTCGCCGCTAGGCTGAACCGCCAGTGTCCCCGTTCTGGCTCTTGATGCAGGTGCTGATCGGCGTGTTGGTCATCGCCGGCATGATCATCGCGCTGACCAAGATCTGAGGCGCGCGCGCATTCCGCGCGCCCGCGGCAACGCCGGCCGCGGCGGGAGCGGCGTGCCCGCCACCAACGCCGCGGGGGCCGCCTCGGTCATCCACGCGAGCTGCTCCTCGATGTCCCCGTAGCGCTCGGCCAGCGCCCGGTCGGCCAGCCGCGGGTCGGGCGGCCGGTACTGGGGATCGTGGGAGTCGGACGCCAGCACGTGGACCAGCCCCGCCTCCAGCATGGCCATGCCGGCGCGCTGCGCCCGCTCGCCGAAGCCGCCGTCGAGGGCGCCGCTGGTCACCTGCGCCCACGCGCCCATGTCCACCAGCCGCCGTAGCCGCCCCGGGTCCTGCTGGAAGCTGGCCGAGCGCTCGGGATGCGCCAGCAGGACCGTGAAGCCGCGCCGGTGCAGGTCGGCGACCATCGGCTCCATCGCCGCGCCGACCGGCGGGAACGGGCACTCGAGCAGGATGCAGTCGCCGCCACCGAGCGTGACGGCGCGCAGCGTGGCGTCGTCGAGGTCGGGCAGCTTCTCGGGCGCCACCTCGCCACCGGCCAGCAGCTCCAGCGGAATGCCGTCGCGCTCCAGGCGCTCGGCCAGCTCGGCCCGCGCCGCCCGCAGGTGCTCCGTAGTGAGTCCGAAGCCGACGTTGATGTGCGACGTGGTGGCGACCGCCGTGGTGCCCGCGCGCACGGCGGCGCGGGCCATCGCGACTGAGCCGTCAAGGTCGGGCGGCCCGTCGTCGAGCCCGTGGAGGATGTGGGTGTGGAGGTCGATCACGGCGCGGCCCTTGAGGTTAGGATCCCCGCCGACACACCGGGTTCCCGAACGAGGAGAGGCGCATGTTCCGGTCGATCGTGGTGGGCACCGATGGATCGGAGACGGCCGGCAAAGCGGTGCGTGAGGCGATCGAGCTGGCCAAGTCGGTCGGCGCGTCGCTCGACATCGTGTCCGCGTACGAGCCGGTGTCCAGCCAGCGGCTGCGCGAGGAGGCGCGACAGGCGCCCCAGGACCTGCAGTGGACGATCACGCCGCGCGAGGACGTCGAGGCCACGCTCGCGGAGGCGGCCGAGAACGCGGCCGCCGCCGGCCTCGGGGAGGTGGAGACGTACGCCCGCGAGGGCGACCCGGCCGACGCGATCCTCGACGTCGCCGAGGAGCGCGGCGCGGACCTCATCGTGGTCGGCAACAAGGGCATGACCGGCGCCAAGCGCTTCCTGCTCGGCTCCGTCCCGAACAAGGTCTCCCACCACGCCCCCTGCTCGGTGCTGATCATCCGCACCACCTAGGTGGGCGGAGCCGGCGCCGTCGCCCTGGCCGCGTCGATCAGGCCGGCGCCGTAGCTGGTGACCGGGCCCAGCGGCCGGGCCGTGGCCTTGAGGTGCGCCTCGATCGCCGCCGGCGACGGCTTGGGCCCGAGCACCCCGGAGGCGATGACCAGCGCGGCGGTGCCGGAGACGTGTGGCGCCGCCATCGACGTGCCCACGAACTCGCGCGGCAGCCCGAAGCGACGGACCGAGCCGACGAACGTGATCTGGTAGATGTCGCCGCCCTGCGGCTCGGTCGGGTGGCAGTTCGGGTCCCCTGGCAGGTCAGCGTCGGGCCCGCCGCCGGGGGCGACGACGTCGAGGTCGCCGCCGGAGTTCGAGTAGTCCGCCTCGCAGCCGTGCTCGGTCACGGCGCCGACCGAGAGCACCGTCGGCGCCCGTGCCGGGTAGGCGAGGCTCGAGGCGCCGCTGTTGCCCGACGCCCCGACGACCAGGACCCCGTGCCGGTTGGCGTAGCGCAGCGCCGCCAGCAGGTCGGGGACGTCGCGCTTGGTCGTCGAGCCGTCGAACTCGAAGGACAGGTTGATGATCTGCGCCCCGCGCTTGACCGCGTAGCGGATGCCGGCGGAGATCGTCACGCTGTCGCCCGACCCGAGCTGGTCGAGCACGCGCACCGGCATGATCTTGGCGCCGTAGGCCAGCCCGGTGACGCCGACGTCGTTGTCGGTGCTCTCGCCGATCGTCCCCGCCACGTGCGTCCCGTGGCCGTTCTCGTCGTTGGGGTAGCGGTCGTTGTCGACGAAGTCGTAGCCGGTCACGAAGTCACCGGCGCTGAAGTCCGGCGAGCGGCGGAAGCGGCCCCGCCGCGCGTAGGCCACGCCGGTGTCGAGCACCGCGACCGTCACGCCGCGCCCGCCGGGGCGGCCGGCGTTGATGAGGTTCTGCCAGGCGTCGGGGGCGTTGACGCCGAAGGGCCCCGCGAAGTTCCACTGCACCGACTGCCAGCCGCTGGCCAGCGTGCCGCGCCCCGGGTCGCGGGGCACCCAGCCGCTGATGCGGGCGATCGCGTTCGGCGCGGCCGCGGCGACCTCCGGCCGCGCCCGCAGCTCCGCCACCGTGGCCGCGACCGACCGCCCGTCGCGGATCCGCATGAGGCGCGTGCGCGCGGCGATGACCTTCGGCTGCCCGACGCCCGTCCGGCGCTGGACGGCGGCGCGGTCGGCACGGTCGGCGCTCTTGCGGTAGGTGACGATCACCTCGCCGGGCACGTGGGAGGTCGTGGCCTGCGCGCTCGCGGGCAGCACGGCGAGCGCTGCGGCGGCGGCGATGAGAAGGCGGCGGAGGCTGGACGGCAAGGAGGGCGGGCTAAAAAAGTGCGGAGGGCGAGGCAGGCGGCCGTCCATGAAACAGTGTGGCCGGGCTGAAGTTGCTCCACAACCCCAAACCGCACGAACCTGACCATTGAGCGCAACCGACGAGGACTGGATGCGGCTCGCCCTCGGCGAGGCC
>JAWVEV010000068.1:0-9923 GCA_033856535.1 Miltoncostaeaceae bacterium
CGATCCGCGCGGCGCGGGCCTGGCTCGCGGCGGCCGCCGCCTCGAGCGCGCGGGTCCCATCGGACCGGCCCGCGCTCACCACGACGTCGTAGTGGCCGGCCCGCTCGGCCAGCCAGCCGGCCCCGGCCCCGGGCACGGCCTCGACGCCCAGGTCGCGCATGGACGCCGACGCGAGCGGGCCGCCGGCCTCGGGCGCCACCAGGCTCACGCGGGCGTCCGGCCAGCCGCGCGCGATCGCGCCGATCAGGCGGCCGGCCGGATCGCCCGGCTCCGGCACGCGGTCGGCCAGCACCAGGATGCGGACGCTCGCGACGGCGTCGCGCAGCGCCAGCAGGTCACGTCGCTCGAGCGGGACCGGCAGCTCGGGCCGCCCGGCCAGCCGGGAGCGCCAGCGCGATCGGAAGATGGCGCGGTTGCGCAGCACCAGCGCCAGCGCGCGCTCCTTCGGCGACGACGCCCCGCGGGCGTGCACGACGCGCGAGCGCGGCTCGTAGACCGCGGGCATGCCCCGCGCGGCCAGCGCGAAGCACAGGTCGACGTCCTCGGAGTAGGCGGGGGCGTAGGCCGGGTCGAACCCGCCGACCGCCTCGAACGCGGCGCGACGCACCGCCATGCAGGCGCCCGAGACGTAGTCGACGACCCGCGGGAAGCCGTGCTCCGGCAGCCCGGGGTCATCGCCGGCGCCGGTCTGGTCGGTCTCGCCGCCGCGCCAGACCGCGGCGCCGGCCTCCTGCAGCGACCCGTCCAGGTTCAGCAGCATCGGCCCGACGGCGCCCGCGCCGGCCTCGGCTCGCGCCATCAGCGGCCCGAGCCACCCGGGGGTGACCAGGGCGTCGCTGTTCAGGAAGACCAGATGGCGGCCGCGGGCGGCCGCCGCGCCCTGGTTGCAGGCCGGCCCGAAGCCGACGTTCCCCGGATTGCGGATCACGCGGGCGCCGCTCACGGACTCCTCGAGCCGGCGCAGAAGGCCGGGGCCCGAGCCGTTGTCCACCACGATCAGCTCGTAGGGCTCCCAGGTGTGCTCGACGAGCGCCCGGAAGGCCCGCTCCGCCCAGCCCCACGCGCCGAAGGTCACCACGACCACCGACGCCTGCGGCCGCGCCGTCGGCGGGATGAGCAGCCTCACCCGACCCGGCGTCGGATCGCCTGCCCGGCCGAGCGCGCCGGCGCCAGCGCCCGCCAGCTCTTGGAGGTGATCACCGACTGGATCACGGCCTCCTTCTGCGCCGACTCGCCCCGCAGCAGCTCGACCTGGGCCTCCAGGTCGGCGACCCGGGCGAGCAGCGCGCCGCGCTCCGCGTCGAGGCTCCCGATCTGGGCGTGCAGCGAGCCCATCTGCTCGTGCATGCCCTCGAGCGTCCGGTAGTGGTTGAGCTGGCTCGCGCCGAGCTGGACCTCGGCGTCGCGGATCCGGCTCTTCAGCCCGTCCACCGCCTGGCCGAGCGCCCCGTTCTGGGCGACGGTCGCCTCATAGGCGCCCTGGAGGTGGGCGGTCATCTTCCGCTCCTCGGCGAGGTCGCGGGCGAGCGCCGCGGCCCGCTCGCGCTCGCGGGCGAGGTCGCCCATGAGCCGCTCCAGGCGCTCCAGGTGGGCCTGCGCGGCGAGGGCCCCGGTCGCCTCCGGCGCCGCCGGCGCGCCGTCGTCGCGGCCCGCGGCCGCCGACCGCGCCACCTCGGCCAGGCGGTCGAGCGCCGCATCGAGCCGCTCGGCGTCGGCGAGCGCGTCCGAGGCGGGCGGGTCGGCCGCGTCGAGCGCCGACCGGATCGCGTCCTCCAGGGCCTCGCGCGGCGTCGCGTCGAGGTCCACGACCGGGACCCCGTAGGCGCGCGCCACGAGGGTCGCCGCGGGCGACCCGCTCACGAGCGCCGACGCCGCGCCGATCGCCGCCAGCAGGTCGTCGGTGGTCGCGGCGTCGAGGATCGCCGCCGTCCCCCGGGGCATGTGGGTCAGCACCGCCTGCGCGAACGGCACCTCGCCGCCCCCGCGGCCGGTGGCGGCGACGACCGGCACGACCTGGTCCAGGTCGCCCGCGACGGCCGTCGCGGTGCGGGCCACCTCGGCGGCCCGTCCCTCGCCGCCGGGGCCCACGGCGACACGCCGCGGCCGGCCGCTCGCCGGGTAGGCGCCCACCGCGCGCAGCCCGTCCAGGCGCCGGCGCAGCGCGCCCGGGTCGGGCACGCGGGCGGCCAGCAGCAGCAGGCTCGGCAGCACCTCGATCTCGCGCTCCACGCCGGCGGCGCGCAGCCGGTCGCGCGAGGCCTCGTCCGCCACCGCCACGAGGGCACGGGCGGCGAGGGCGGCCCGAAGGCGGGCGGCCTCGTCGTCGGAGAGGTCGTCGTCGATCTCCACGCCGAGCCACGCGACCGGCGTGGCGGCGCCGGCGCCGAGCGCCTCGACCACGAACGCGCTCGGCTGGATCCGGGCGATCTCCTCGCGGTCGGCCTCGTAGGCCGTGGCGATCGCGCGGTCGTCGACGCGCGCCAGGGCGCCGCCGGCGATCACCACCAGGTCGAGGACGCCGTCCAGCTCGGCGACGCGCTCCTCGCTCCACGCGCCGAGCGGCTCGGCCGGCCGGCCGCCGTCGAACCGGGTGGGGTGGAGGGCGCCGAAGGGCGCGAACGCACGGACGGTGGCGCCGGGCAGGCGGCGGGTCAGCTCGCGCTCGAGCACCCGGGCGTGCAGCGCCTCGCCGAAGCGGTCCGCGTCCGCGGCGCTCCAGACGCCGATCACCGGACCCCTCATGCGGGTACGCCCACGAGCGTGCGCGGGTCGACCGGCCCGCCGGCGTCGGGCTCGAGCAGGATCTCCATCAGGGCCTCCGCGGTCCGGGCGAATCCGTTGCGGGCGGCGTGCGCGGCGCCCGCCAGCCCCAGTCGGCGCCACTCCTCGGGGCGCTCCAGCAGGTCGAGCACCGCCGCCGCGATCTCGCCCGGCCCGCTCGTGGGCGGGAGCTTGACCGCGACGCCGGCGGGCAGGTCGCCCATCCAGCCGATGTCCGTGACGATGGTCGGGATGCCGCTGGCGAGGGTCTCGGTGACCGTCGCCGAGGCCTCGCCGTGGGCCACCTGGCGCATCTGCAGCGCGATGTCGGCCCGGCGCAGCCAGGCGTGGTACGCGTCGTCGGTCACGGCTCCGGTCAGGCGGATCGCGTCCGACACGCCGGCCTCCTGCGCGATCGCGGTCACCCGGCGCTCCTCCCAGGGCTCGATCGGGCCGACCAGGGCGAGCCGCGCGCCCGGGTGGCGGGCCAGGATCGCCGGCATCGCCGCGACGATCTGGTCCACCCGCTTCACGGCGTCGACCACGCCGAACGAGACCAGCTGCGGCGGCTCGCCCGGCCGGTCCGGCCGGCCGAGCGGGTCCTCGGGCGCGGGCGGGAACGCGAAGGGGAGCACGCGGGCGTCGACCCGCCGGCCCTCGCCCTCGGCCTCCAGCCGCACCACCGACTCGGCCAGGCGCGAGTGCACCAGCACGCGGCGGGCGTAGGTCGAGAGCTCGCCGGTCATCCAGATGCCGAAGCGCTCGGCGTCGGCCGGCATCAGCGGCACCTTCCCGAACGACTCGGGCGAGATCCGCGCGCCGTACATCTCCGCCAGGCGCCCGGCGAGCTGCTCGCCGTCCTCCCAGGCGCGCCACTCGTAGAAGCGGGCCAGGCGCACGTCGTGGGCCAGCACGTGGCCCGGCACGCGACGCATCGCGCGCAGCACGTAGTCGTGGAAGGAGCTGTTGCCCATGCAGTGGAGCACGGCGTCGTACCGGACCAGCTCGTTGCGCCGCTCGAGCGACGCCGCGGACCGGATCCGGCAGGCCGGGTGCGACGGCGGATCGTACTCGGCCGGGTCCCCGTCCACGAAGACGTCGACGTCGGCGTGGGCCACCAGCTGGTCCACCAGGTGGGCGCTGTAGCGGGCGATCCCCGAGAGCTGGGGCGGGAACGGGGTGACCATCGCGAGCTGCGGCCGGCGCGGCGCCGCGGGCCTCGGCGGCGTCCACGGCGAGCGGTAGGCCGAGACGGTCTCGGCCGCCACGGCCTCCCAGGTGAAGCGGTCGGCGTCCGGCGCGCGGGCGCGCAGGCGGTCCACGAAGGCGTCGTCGTCGGCCGCGCGGGCGAGCAGGGCGGTGAGCCAGGTGCGGTTGCGCGGGTCGAAGAGCGCCTCGGGGTCGCGCACCAGCTCGGGGAGCGACGAGAGGTTCGACGCGAGCACCGGCGCCCCGCAGCGCATCGCCTCGGCCACCGGCAGGCCGAAGCCCTCGTAGAGCGACGGGAACACGAAGGTGCGCGTGGCGCCGTAGAGCCCGCGCAGGACCTCGTCCGGGACGAAGCCGGTCAGCAGGACGTCGCCGGCGGCGCCGGCGCGCGCGGCCACCTCGCGGAGGTGGGCGGCCTCGTCGGGCAGCACCTTGCAGGTGATCACCAGCTGGCGGGCGTCCCGGGTCGCCTGCGGGAGGTCCCCGTAGGCTCCGATCAGCAGCTCGATGTTCTTCCGGAAGTCGATGCCGCCGGTGTAGAGGAAGAAGCCCTCGCGCAGGTCCGGGATCGACTCGCGCAGCTCGGCGACGACGTCGGCCGCCGGGCGCGCGGGCGGCCGGAAGCCGCCCGAGACGCCGGTCCCGATCGCGCGCACCTTCTCGCGCGGGATGTTCAGCAGCCGGACCGCATCGCGCGCGGTGGCCTCCGAGATCGCGAGCACGCGGTCGGCGGCGCGCACCATCTCCAGGCGCGAGCGGTAGCGGGCGCGGGTGATCGGGTCGCTCAGGTAGACGTCCGGGAAGATCAGCGGGATCAGGTCGTAGAGCGTCACGACCAGGCGGACGTCGGGCCGGCGCACCTCGAGCGGCCAGAGCTCCGCCAGCGGGATCGTCATCTCGAAGGGCGACATCGCGTGGAAGGTGAGCGGCCCCTCGGCCAGCTCGGCGCGCCGCGCCTGCGACCAGCCCACGCGTCCCGTCGGCAGCAGCCGCTCGGCCCCCGGCGGGAGCGTGAAGCGCTGGTTGAGCAGGAAGCGGTCGACCAGCCCGGGCCTCACCCGCTCGATCGCGGCGGCGTGCTCGGCGACGTAGCGGGCGATCCCGCGCTCGGCGTGGTGCCGGCTCTGGGCGGCCTGCAGGTCCAGCGTCAGCCGGCGATGGGCGCCCACTAGGCCTCCGCGGGCGTGCGCTCCCCCGCGGCCCGGGCGGTCAGCAGCACCAGCCGGCGGTGCGTCGAGGCGGGCTCCTCGAGCCCGGTCACGGCGCGCCACGAGCCCGCGCCGAGCTCCTGCACGACGGTGCGGTCCTCCAGGGTCCAGGCGTCGGCCCCCAGCCGGTCGCCGTCGGCCTCGCGGCCCTCGAGAATCCCCGGCTTGTCCGGCCCCGGCGGCACCAGCGAGGCCACCACCAGGCGCCCCTCGGGCCCGGTCATGCCGCGGAGCGCCTCCAGTGAGGCGCGCATGGCCCACTTCCCGCCGGGCCGCTCGCCGTTCAGGGTGGCGTCGCCGGAGTCGACCCCGTCCACCGAGATCACCGCGTGGAAGGGGCGGTCGGGCGGCTGCCAGGCGGCCTCGTCGCCGATCGCGGAGATGAGGGGATGCTCCACCGCGCCGGCCCGGGCGCCCGCGAGGGAGACCCGGTAGCCGAGCGCCGCCAGCGACAGCGCCAGCCCCTCGTTGGCCGGCCCCAGCAGCAGCACCCGCGAGCCCGGCTCGAGGCCCGCGAGGGCGCGGAAGACGTAGGGCGCGACGACCATCGACCGGGCGCCGGGGGCGGCGTCGCGCCACTCGGCGCCCGCCGTGAGCGGGGTCGCCGCGGCCGACCGGCCGAGCAGCCGGAGCTCATGGCCGACGTCCGCGAGCGCCTCGGTGCCGCTCAGGGCGGCCATCGCGAGGTGCTCGCGGATCCGGTCGAGCTCGTGGCGGATCGTCTCGATGAGCCCGCCCTCGATGCGGTCGATCCGCTCCTGCACCCGCTGGTCCGCCTCGCGGACCTGCGCCCGGGTCCACTCGAACTGCGTCCCGAAGTAGCGCCGGACCGGCCAGCTCAGCAGCCCGACGACGCGCTTCAGGAGGGCGGACACGCCAATTTCACGCCATCACGATGTTGACGAAGGGGACCGATCCCTGCAGCGCCAGCAGCGCCTCGTCGCCGTAGGGCTCGAGCTCGCCGGTGTCGCGCAGCAGCGAGGTCTGGAGCCCGAGGCCCGAGTAGTAGTCGAGCACCTCGGCCGGCGCCTCGCCCAGGCCGCCGTAGGCCTGGGTCCAGAACTCGGCGATGACGGTGATGCCGGTGCTGCGCCGGATGGTCTGCTCCATCCCGCGGATGGCGACCACGTCGCTGCCCTCGGCGTCGGTCTTCAGCACGTCGACGTGGATGCCCTCGAGCAGCTCGTCGAGCGGCGCGCAGGGCACCAGGACGCTCGGCGCCGGCACCTCGCCCGGCTGCACCCAGTTGCCGGCGCCGCCCTGGGGGTTCAGCACCAGCTGGACGTGGCCGCGGTGGTCGTAGGCCGCGATCGGGAGCACGACGGCGTTGCCGCAGCCGTTGCGCCAGAGGTTGGCCCGCAGCAGCGAGACGTTGTTCGGCCCCGGCTCGACCGCGACCACCAGGCCCTCGGGGCCGACCAGGCGCGAGGCGAGCACCGAGAAGTAGCCGATGTTGGCGCCGACGTCGACGAAGGTCATGCCCGGCCGCAGCGTCCGCAGCAGCAGCGCCGTGACGTGCGCCTCGTACATGCCGTGCTCGGCGATGCTCGGCGTGACGAGGCTGTCCGCCTTGTTCAGCCAGAGCGGGCCGACGTGCGTGGTCGCGTCGACGACCGACTCCGGGTCGAGCGCCACCGCGTGCGCGCTCTGGCTGCTCATGTCGACCATGCGCTCCATGCGGCGCGCGCGGTCCTCGATCGACCTGGCGGAGCCCTCCATCGCGGAGTAGATCGCCTGGTCGACCCGGGACTGGCGCATGGTGTACGGGCGCAGCGCCCGGTGCAGCACGCCGCGCGCGGCCAGGCCCGCGCGCCCGAAGCGCGACGGCGTGTCCCAGCCGAGCGAGGGCCCGTCCTGCACCTCTTTCCGCGCGCGCTCGAGCGCGGTCTCGAAGGCGGTCTCGGCGCTCATCGGGTCACTCGCTCGGGCCATTCTGGAGCATGTTCCCTCCGGCTTGCTTCGCCCCGTGCGAGGGCTGGATTCGGGGAGGATACCGGCGCCGGCCGACGCCGGCGGCGAGGAGGGCGCTCACCTCAGGCCGGCCCTGACGCCGCCGCCGAGGCGCGCGAGGTCGGCGTCGACCATCATCCGCACCAGGCCCTCGAAGTCGACCGTGGTCGTCCACCCGAGCTTCTCGCGAGCCTTGGAGGCGTCGCCGATCAGGAGATCGACCTCGGCCGGCCGGATCAGCGCGGGATCCGTGCGCACGTGCGCGTCGCGGTCGAGGCCGGCGTGGGCGAAGGCCACGTCCACCAGCCGCTCGACGCTGTTGGTCTCGCCGGTGGCGACCACGTAGTCGTCGGGCTCGTCCTGCTGGAGCATCCGCCACATGGCGTCGACGTAGTCGCCGGCGAAGCCCCAGTCGCGGCGGGCGTCCAGGTTTCCCAGCACGAGGTGCTCGGCCAGGCCCAGCTTGATGCGGGCCACCCCGTCGCTGACCTTGCGCGTGACGAACTCCAGGCCGCGCCGCGGGCTCTCGTGGTTGAAGAGGATCCCCGAGCACGCGAAGAGGTCGTAGCTCTCGCGGTAGTTGACGGTGATGTAGTGGCCGTAGGCCTTGGCCACCCCGTACGGGCTGCGCGGATGGAAGGGCGTCAGCTCGTGCTGGGGCGTCTCGCGCACGCGGCCGTACATCTCGCTCGAGGAGGCCTGGTAGAAGCGCATCGCCGGGTTCACCTGGCGGATCGCCTCGAGCATGCGGGTCACGCCGACCGCGGTGTACTCGGCCGTGAGCACCGGCTGGGTCCACGAGGTGGGCACGAAGGACTGCGCGGCGAGGTTGTAGACCTCGTCGGGCTCGGCCGTGATCATCGCCGAGGTGAGCGAGGGCTGGTCCAGCAGGTCCGCCTGGACGAACCGCAGCCGGTCGCGCAGGTGCTCGATCCGCTCGTAGGACTCGGTGGAGGAGCGGCGCACCATCCCCCACACCTCGTAGCCCTTGTCCAGCAGGAGCTCTGCCAGGTAGGAGCCGTCTTGTCCGGTCACGCCGGAGATCAGGGCACGGGGCATCGGGGGGTCAGTCCTCCTCGTCGTTCACGCGCGCTCGCCACCAGTCGAGCGTGTCGCGCAGGGTCGTCTCAAGCGGGATCTCGGGGGTCCAGCCGGTGTCCTCGCGCAGGCGGTCGGGAACGCCGTACAGGTCGGGCTGCTCGCCGGCGCGGCGCAGGCCCGCGTCCGAGGTGACGGTCACGGGGATGCGCGCCAGCGGCGCCAGGCCCTCGACCAGGTGGCGCACCGGAAGCGAGCGGCCGCTGCAGGCCAGATAGGTCGCGTCCGCGTCGCCGCGCTCGGCCAGGAGCCAGTAGGCGCGGACCATGTCGCGCACGTCGGTGAAGTCGCGGCGAGTCTCGATGTTGCCCACCTTGACCTCCACCTCGGCCGCGCCGTCGCGCTCGGCGCGGGCGATCTGGCGGGCCACGTTGGGCAGCACGAAGCGCGGGTCCTGGCCCGGGCCCACGTGGTTGAAGGCCCGCACGCGCACCACGGGGAGGCCGTAGGCGGCCCGGTACTGCGCCGCGGCGAGGTCGGCGGCGCCCTTGCTGGCGCCGTAGGGCGAGAGCGGGCGGAACGGGGTGTCGGCGTCCACCGGCAGCGCGTCCTCGGGCACGCGGCCGTAGATCTCGCCGCTGGTCACGACCACCGCCGGCGTCTCCGGCGACTCCCGGCGCAGCGCCTCGAGCACGGCCAGGGTCCCCTGCAGGTTCGCCCGCCAGGTCGCGATGGGGTCCCCGAAGGAGCTCCCCACCGACGAGGCGCCGGCGAGATGGAGGACCCGGTCCGGGCGCACGCGCGCGATCGCCGCGGCGACGGCGTCCGGATCAAGCAGATCGACGGCGTGGGGGTGGGCGGGGGACGGGGCCACGTTCTCCCGGCCCGGCCGCACCAGGCCGTGGATCTCGTGGCCGAGCGCGGCGCAGTGGGCGACCAGGTGACCCCCCGCGAAGCCCGTCACGCCCGTGATGAGCACGCGCACCGGCGGAGGCTATCAACGGGGTTCGTCCCCACGGGCGTCCGCAGGGCGCTGTTAGTGTGCGCCGCGGCCGTGCCGTGTGCTTCTCCGGGGGCCGAGGGGGAAGCACCGCAGGTTTTGGGGCCGGGGGGTGGAATGACCCCTCGTGGGACGAGAGGGATTTCGGCCCCTGTGTCGCCTTTTTGTGAGGGTTCCATTGGCTGCATTGAACGGCCGCTCGTCGTCTGACTACGCTCGGCGCATGCGGCAGGGACGAGGGGGCCTCCTGGCGTGCGCGATCGCGCTCGCCCTTTTGATGGGCGTGACGCCCGTCGTGCTCGGCCTGGGCCCGTCCGGTCCCACGGTCGGCGGGGGCAAGGCCGCCGTGGTCGCGGACTACGTCGCCGACGGCCGGATCGACCAGGGCCACCGCGTGGACGAGCTCCAGGCCGCGCTCGCCGACCGGCGCGACGACGCGCAGTTCGCCGATGCCGTGGGGAACAAGCTCGACGAGATGCTCCTCGGCGTGCACACGACCGCCGCGCCGGCGCAGCCGCCGGCGACGGGGGAGCCCCGCGAGCTCTCCGGCCGCACCACCTTCGAGCGGCCGTCCGACCCGCTCACCGGCGCCAGCTCCCCCAGCTCCGTGCTCGACCTGCCCCGGCCGAGCCCGGGCGAGGACCGGCCGCCCTGGCCGTTCATCGCCCTGTCCGCGCTCGCCGTGCTGCTGGCGATGACCGGCATCGGCAGCTCGGTCTACCGCCGCGCCCGCCGCGCGCCGGCCTCCGGCCTCTAGG
>JAWVEV010000069.1:0-8411 GCA_033856535.1 Miltoncostaeaceae bacterium
GCCGAGCACGTCGATCAGGCGGTCGTGCCCGCGGGCCGCCTTGTCGAGGTGGTAGGCGACGTCGGCGGCCAGGTAGGTGGTCTCGCCGTTGCCCCGCACGAGCACGCGGTCCTTCTCGTCGCCGTAGGCGGAGGTCCGGAACCAGAGCGCGTCGTCGGCGATGTAGGCGTCGCCGGAGGCCTCCAGGGCCCCCACGCCCTCGGCCACGCGGCCGTCGGCGTGCAGGCCGCGCTCGGAGAAGAACGCGTCGAAGCCGGTGCGGAAGCGCTCCAGATCGGCCTTGATGGCCGCAATCATCCGGGCCTCGGCTCGCTCGGAGATCGCGGCCAGGACGTCCGCCTCGCCGGCCGCGGCGGCCTCGGCCAGGCCGTCGCCCAGCTCCTCGCGCACCGCCGCCGCCACCTCGATCACGTAGGCGCCGTGGTATCCGTCCTCGGGCACCTCGGCCGGCACGCCGGCCAGCTCGGCGTAGCGCGCAGCCACCGAGGCGCCGAAGAGGCGCATCTGGCGGCCGGCGTCGTTGACGTAGAACTCGCGCTCGAGGTCGTGTCCCGCGAAGGTCAGGATCCGCCCGAGCGAGTCGCCGTAGGCGGCGTGGCGCGCGTGGCCCACGTGCGGCGGCCCGGTCGGGTTGGCCGACACGTACTCGAGCAGGATCCTCTCGGGAGGCGCCGCCTGGCCGGCCCCGTAGCCCGCGCCGGCGGCGACGACGGCGCGGACGGCCCCGGCGTACCAGGCCGGCGACAGGGTGAGGTTCACGAAGCCCGGGCCGGCGACCTCGACCCGCTCCAGCAGCGGTCCGGTCGCGGGATCCTCGGCGAGCCGGGCCACCAGGCCCTCGGCGATCTCCCGCGGCGGCCGGCGCGCGGCCTTGGCCAGGGTCATCGCCACCGGGCTCGCCAGGTCCCCCATCTCGGCCCGCGCCGGCGGCTCGAGCACCACCTCGCCCACCTCGGCGCCGGTGACCGCGGCGGCCGCCGCGGCGACGGAGTGGCGCAGGGGCGCGAGGAGGTCCTGATCGGGCACGGCTCCGGACCTTAGCGAGTGCCGGCCGGCGCACCGGGTGACGTCCGTCCACCCCCGGGGTACCACCGCTCACCCACGTCGACCAGGAGACGAGGAATGCCCGGGAAGAAGCGGCCCAGCGTCAAGAACGAGAAGCAATACGAGAAGCTCAAGAAAAAGGGCATGAGCAAGAAGCGGGCGGCCAAGATCGCCAACTCGCCCGACGCGTCGAAGCACGGCGGCAAGAAGTCCGGCTCGGGCGGCGACTCCCGCCAGGGCGGGACCACCGCCCAGAAGAAGGCGGCCGGCCGCAAGGGCGGCAAGGCCACCGCCCGCAAGAACAAGTCCTAGGTAGGCGAGGGGCGGCGCGCGCGGTAGGGTGCCGCCCGTGCTCGCGCCCGGCGACCAGGCCCCGGACTTCACGCTGCCCGACCAGGACGGGCGGCCGGTGACGCTGTCCGAGCTGCGCGGCCGGACGGTGGTGCTCTACTTCTACCCGAAGGCCGACACGCCGGGCTGCACGACCCAGGCCTGCGGCGTGCGCGACCGGGCCGCCGACTACGCGGCCGCCGGCGCCACGGTGATCGGCGTCTCGCCGGACCCCGAGCGCAAGGTCAAGAGGTTCCACGACAAGCGGTCGCTGAACTTCACGCTGCTGGCCGATGCGGACCACGCGGTGACCGACCTGTACGGCGTCTGGGCCGAGAAGTCGATGTACGGCAAGAAGTACTGGGGCGCGCTGCGGTCGACCTTCGTGATCGACCCCGACGGCGTCGTGGCCCGCGTCTTCCCCAAGGTCTCCCCGAAGACCCACGACGACGGGGTGCTGGCCGCGCTCGGGGAGCTCGCGACGGCCTGAGCGTCAGGGCTCGGGCGCGAACCGCACCCGGGCCGGCGCGCCGGAGCGGAGCAGCTCCAGCAGGCGAAGGCCCTCGGCGACGACCGCGTCGGGCACGCCGGCCGGATCGTCCGGCTGCGGCAGGAGGCGCATCACCGTGAGGACGGCGGCGCCCTCCTCCTCGCGCATCGACCAACTCGCCCGGACGAACCCGTCCACCAGCAGGCTCCCGACCGCCGCCCCGCGGACGCCGGGCTCAGCCGGCCCCGCCGTGCCCATGATCCGCGATCGCTCGGCGTGCGAGAGCGCGACGTTGTCGTACTCGGGCAGGAACCGCGGCGGCGCCGGCGTCTCGGGGTCGGCGAGCAGGCCGTGCTCCACGTCGAGCAGCTCGCGGCCGGCCTCGTCGCGGAAGGTGCGCAGCCCGGGCCGGATGCGTTCCACCGCCGCGCGCAGCCCGCTCATGCCCGACCAGGTGCGCATGTCGGCCGGGCTCGCCGGCCCGAAGGCCGCCAAGTAGCGCAGCAGGAGGGCGTCGACGGAGGGCTCGGGGTCGAGGCGCCCGCCGAGAAAGCCCTCGGCCAGCGCCCAAGTCGCCCGCCCGCGCCCGCCCCACAGGCCGCGCGGCGGCACCTGGACCAGGGCCGAGTGGAACGTCACGGCCTGGGCCAGCGCCGCCGGATCGGCGTCCGGCCAGCGCGGGGCGAGCAGGGCCGCCAGCCCGGCGCGGGAGCGGGGCGCCTCGGCCAGCAGCGCCTGGCCGGCGGCGACGACCTCCTCCAGCGGCGCGCCCGCGAGGCCCCCGCTCCACGGGCTGCGAAAGGTGCGCGCGAGCACCGGCAGCGTGAGCGGGTGGATCGCCAGGCAGTCCCGGGCGGTGAGCAGGTGGATGGTGGCGCGCATGAACTGCCCGCGGACGGCGGCCCGGGTCGCGATCAGGTCGCTGAGCTCGCCGGGCTCGAACGCCTCCAGCCGCGACCAGAGGCCGACGTAGGGGTCCTCGGGCTCCTGGGCCTGCATGCCGACGAGCCGCTCGATCATGGTCGCGGGCGCCTCGGGCGAGCGGGCGAGGAGGCCCTGACGGGCGAGCAGCGCGCGGTTCAACGCGCGGCGGGAGAGCCTGGGCGCGGGCACGGCGTGACAGTAGCCGCGCACCTGTAACGCCGGCGCGCCGGCGCGCACTGAGGGCAGGAGGTGCGAATGATCCTGGTCGTCGGGGCGACGGGCACAGTCGGGTCGGAGGTGATCGCGGCGCTGCGCGCCCGCGGCGTCCCGGTGCGAGCGCTGGTGCGCGATGCGGCGCGCGGCCGCGCCGTGCTGGGCGAGAGCGTCGACCTGGCCGAGGGGGATCTCGGCGACGCGGCGGCCGTGCGCGGCGCGTTCGACGGCGTCGCGCGGGCCTTCCTGCTGACGCCCAACGGGCCAGACCAGCTGGGGCACGAGCGCGCCGTGCTCGACGCGGCGGCCGCGGCCGGCGTGGAGCGGGTCGTGAAGCTCTCGGCGATCTCGGCCGACCCGGGCTCGCCGGCTTCGTTCCTCGCGTCGCAGGGCCGCGCCGAGGCGCTGCTGACCAGCTCCGGCCTGCCGGCGGTCGTCCTGCGCCCGAACTTCTTCATGAGCGGCCTGCTCGCCGCGGCCGAGACCGTCCGCGCCGAGGGGCGCATCTACGGAACCTTCGGGGACGGCCCGCTCGCGATGGTCCACCCCCGCGACATCGGCGAGTCGGCGGCCGCGGCGCTGCTGGACCCCGGGCACGCCGGCCACACCCACGTCCTGAGCGGCCCCGAGGTGGTCACCTACGCCGACGCCGCCGGGCGCCTCGGCGCGCTCCTCGGCCGGCCAGTCGAGTACGTCGACGTGCCGCCGGACGGACTGCGCGGCGTGCTGTCGGCCGCCGGCCTGCCGGGCTGGCTGGTCGAGGGCATCGTGGAGATCCAGGCGCAGGTCCGCGCGGGCATCGCCGGGACGACGACCGACGGCGTCGAGCTCCTGGCCGGCCACCCGCCGCGCGACCTGGACGACTACCTGCGCGAGAACCTCGCGGCCTTCGCGTAACGTCGGCGCCGGTGCGCCGCCTGCTCCCCAGCCCGGCCGACCGGGTCGCGCTGATCGACGCCTATCCCCCGCTCCCCGCGCGCGGCGGCCGGCCGTCGGTGCGCGTGAACATGATCGCCAGCGTCGACGGCGCCACCGCGGTCGAGGGCGCGTCGGGCGGCCTGGGCGGGCCCGCCGACCGCGCGGTCTTCCTGCACCTGCGCTCGCTCGCCGACCTCGTGCTCGTGGGCGCCGGCACCGTGCGGGCCGAGGGTTACGGGCCACCCCACCTGCCATCCGAGCTCCAGGCCGCGCGCCGGGAGCGGGGCCAGGAGCCGCTGCCGCGCCTGGCGGTGGTCTCGCGCTCGTGCCTGCTGGACTGGGATGCGCCCGTCTTCCGCGACCCCGGCCCGCGGCCGATCGTCGTGACGACCGAGGAAGCCCCGGCCGGCCGGCGCGCGGCGGCCTCGGCGGTCGCCGACCTGCTGACCGCCGGCCGGGAGGACGTCGACCTGGCGGCGGCGCTCTCGGCGCTCGGCGCGGGCGGCGCCGACGCCGTGGTGGCGGAGGGCGGCCCGCACCTGAACGGGTCGCTGGCCGGGGCGGGCCTGGTCGACGAGCTCTGCCTGACCATCGCGCCGCGCCTGGTCGGCGGCGACTCGACGCGCATCGTGGCCGGGCCGGCGCTCCCGGGCGGGGCGCCCCTCGAGCCGGCCTTCCTCGGCGAGTGGGACGGCTTCCTCTTCCTTCGCTGCCGCCGCCCCGCGCCCCCGGCCGGGTGAGCCCGAGCTTCACCGGCGTCGTGATCGTCGCCGCGGTGGCCTTCGCGGTGCCGCTGCTCCTGGCGCTCGTGCCGCGCGTGCACGTGCCCGCCGGCGCCCTCGAGCTCGCGGCGGGCATCGCCATCGGCCCGTCGGCGCTGGGCTGGGTGGAGCCCGACGCGGCGATCGCCGTGCTGGCGGCGCTGGGCCTGGCCTTCCTGCTCTTCCTTGCCGGGCTGGACGTGGCCGCGCTGGTGAGCCCGGGCGACCGCGCCCTCCGGAGCGCCGGCGTCGCGTTCCTCGCCTCGGCGGCGCTCGCGGCGGTCGCCGGCCTGGCGCTGCAGGGCGCGGGGCTGGTCGGCAGCTGGGCGTTCGCCGCGATCGTGCTCTCGGGCACCCACCTGGCCGCCGTCGCCACCCTGGCCCACGACGCCGGGATCGCGGGCTCCGAGGTGGGCCGGCTGACCCTGGCCGGCGGCGCCGTCGCGAACGTCGCGGCCGTCGCGCTCCTGTCGCTCCACTCGGCGGACCACGCCGGCGAGGCGGGGGCCCGGCTGCTCCTCATCGGCGCCCTCGGGGCCGCCGCGGTCGCCGCCGTCCTCGCCGCGCGCGGCCTGGCCCGCTGGCGCCGGCTGACCGCGGCGGTGATGGCGCAGGGCGACACCTCCGCCCAGCTCCGGGTGCGCGGCGCGTTCGTGCTGCTTGCAGGATTCGTCGCCCTGGGCGAGGCCCTCGGCGTCGAGGCGGTGCTCGCGGCCTTCGCCGCCGGCCTCGTCCTGGGGCTGATCGACCGCGACGCGGTCCGAAGCCACCCGCAGCTGCGGGTGAAGCTTGACGGGGCCGGTCACGGCTTCTTCATCCCGGTCTTCCTCGTGGCCGCCGGGCTCTCGTTCGACCTCGACGGCCTGCTGGAGAGCCCCCGGCACCTCGCCCTCGCCCCGGTCTTCCTCGCGTGCCTCCTGCTGGTGCGCGGGCTGCCGGCGCTCCTTCACCGGCCGCGCGTGGGCGCGCGCGGCGCGCTCGCCGTCGGGCTGATGCAGTCGATCTCGCTGCCGCTGATCGTCGTCGCCGCCCGGGTGGGCGAGGAGATGGGGACCCTCGACCCGCGCGCCGGCGCGGCGATGATCGTCGCCGGGCTGGCCTCGTACGTCGTCCTGCCCGAGGCCGCGAAGGCCGTCCTCCGCCGCTCGGACGCGGCCGCGGCTACCGCCGGCTGACCCGCTCGCAGCCGAGGACCCGGTCCCTGCGGTCGACCGTCGCCCTGTCGCGGCCCGGGCCGCAGCGGACGTTCTCGGCGACCCCGTCGCGCGCGTCGATCCGGTCGGCGCCGGGACCGCCCTCGAGGCGGTCGATCCCCTCGCCGCCAGCCAGGGTGTCGTTCCCGGGCCCGCCGCGGAGCCGGTCGTCGCCGTTCCTGCCGTTGAGGCGGTCGTTCCCGGCGCTTCCGACGGTGTCGTCGTCGCCGGTCCCGCCGGTCATCGTGTCATTGCCCGGGCCCCCGACCAGGATGTCGTCGCCGCGGCCGGCGTCCATCGTGTCGTTCCCCGACCCGCCCAGCAGGCGGTCGATGCCGTCGAGCCCGCGGATGACGTCCGCCCCGCCGAGACCGGAGAGGTGGTCCGGGCCCGGCGAGCCGATCAGCCGGTCGGGGCCGGCGGTGCCGCGTAGCGTGATGCCGGCGCGCGAGGGAGGCTCGGGCGTCGTGGTCGCCGGGCAGCCGTCGGCCGGCCCGGCGCCCGCCGGGCAGCGGTCGGTGGCATCGGGCACGCCGTCGCCGTCGCGGTCGGGCACCGGCGTGACCGGCGGCGCGCCGAAGGCGAAGACGCCGCCGTTCGTGCCGGCGTAGAGCGGCCCGCCGCCGCGCGGGGTGGCCAGCGCGACCACGGCGGCGGTCGTGAGGCCGGTGCTGAACGGCGTCCAGGTCGCGCCGCCGTCGGCGCTGCGGAAGACCCCGCCGCCGAAGGTGCCGGCGTACAGCGCCATCCCGCCGCGCGGGTCGACAGCCAGCGCGAACACGTCCTTCGTGGTCAGCCCGGCGCTCGCCGGCGTCCAGGTGGCGCCGAGGTCCGTCGAGCGGAAGACGCCCCCCAGGGTCGCGGCCCAGAGGGTGTCGGGGTCGGCCGGCGAGAAGGCGAACGACGCGACGATGCCGGTCGGGAGGCCGCCGGCGACCGGCGTCCAGGTCGTCCCGCCGTCGACGGTGCGCAGCGCGCCCTCGAAGCTCCCGGCGAACACGACGTTCGGCCGGGTCGGGTGCACCGCCAGCTCGATCAGCCCGGCCGGGTTGGCGATGCCGCCGCCGGCCGGGGCCCAGGTCGCGCCGCCGTCGGCGGTCTTGAACACGCCCCCCGCGGCGGCGGCGTAGAGCGTCCCCGATGCGGAGGGCGCCAGCCCGAGCGGGCCGACGGCGGCCGGCGCCCCGGCGAGCGGTGCCCAGGTCCCGCCGGCGTCGGTCGACCTCTGGACGCCGAACGCGGTCCCCGCGTAGAGGGTGCCGGGCGCCGACGGATCGAGCGCCAGATCGCTCGGCGGCTGTCCCAGGAAGGCCGGGATCGGCAGCCAGGTCGTGCCGCCGTCGAAGCTGGCGAACGCCCCGTTCGACGAGACGGCGTACACCGCCTGGCCGCTCGGGCCCACGGCGAGCGCGGGCGCGATCGTGGAGGCGACCGCGGCCGAAACCAACGACCAGGACGCCGCGCCGTCCGCGCTCTCATAAAGGCCGTGCGCGGTGCCCGCGTAGACCGTCTGCGGCATCGCGGGGTCCACGGCGAGGCCGCTGACGGTCGAGGTCGCCGGGAGCCCCGTCGCGGCCGGCGCCCAGCTCGCGCCCCCGTCGACGCTCTTGTAGACGGACTCGAAGACGGCGGCGTAGAGCGTCTGCGGCGTCGACGGGTCGATCGCGAGGGCCCCGACCTGCGTGCTCGGCAGGCCGGTCGACGAGGGGGTCCAGACCGCGCCGCCGTCGACGCTCTTCTGGACCCCGTCGCCGTTGACGGCGTACATCGTCAGCGGGGTGACGGGATCGATCACGAGCGCGGTCACGGAGCCGCCGATCGCGGCCACCGGGGTCCAGGTGGCCCCGTTGTCGACGGTCCGGAAGAGGCCGACCGTCGTCCCGGCATAGATCGTCCCCGCCGCCGGGCCCGCGACGAGCATCTTCACCGGCTGGCCGGGGAGGCCGGTCCCGTACGGAGCGAAGGTGGCCCCGCCGTCCGTGCTCCGGTCGACGCCGGTGCTCGTGCCGACGAAGACCGTCTGCGCGTTCCCGGGGTCGATCAGGAGCGACTCGACCGCGACGCCGGCGAGACCCGTCCCGGCCCGCTCCCAGGTGGCGCCGGCGTCCCCGGTCCGGAAGAACCGGCCGTCGGGCCCGGACGCGTACAGCGTCGAGGGCGAGGACGGGGCGACGGCCAGCGCCCCGAGCGGCGCGAGCCCGAGGCCGGCGTCCGCCGCCCCCCAGTTCCCGGCGCCGTCGGTGCTCTTGAAGATCCGGCCCTCGTCGGTGCCGACGTAGATCGTCTGCGGCGCGCCGGGGGCGAGCGCGAGCGCGTGGACGCCGTCGGGCACGCCGTCGCTCGGGCCGGTCGAGCTCCACGAGCTCGGCGCCGCCGAGGCGGAGAGCGCGAGCGTCAGCAGGGCGGCGACGAGCAGCGCGGCGGCGGCGACGAGGGCCACCAGAGCGCGGCGCGGACGGCGGACGGCGGACATCTCGATCCCCTGGGCACTTGACCGACGGCCTGATCCGGACCGCTCGCCGGGATTCGACAGGCGGG
>JAWVEV010000070.1:0-12244 GCA_033856535.1 Miltoncostaeaceae bacterium
CGGCGGGGCGGGCGCTCAGGCCTCGCCCGGCCGGCGGGCCCTGAGGGGAGCCTGCGACCCCCCCGTCCGGCGCTGTGCGTCCTGCCCGAGGAGGCGTACCCTGGGTCGTAGGCCGTTTGGCCGCGACGGATGCTGCCTGTCCCTCGTGATGCCGTCCGCTCGGCGCGGACGAATGAGGGGGCCCCCGGTGGCGTCGCAGGCATGATCGACTTCACCCGCCACGAGCGCCGGGTGCTCGTGCCGCTTGCGCTCACGGGCTTCTTCGAGACCTATGACGTGGCCCTGCTGACGCTGGCCGCGCCGGTCCTGGCCAACGGCCTCGGGCTCACGATCGGCGCCTTCGGCATCGCGGTCGCGCTGATCCGGCTCGCCTCGCTCGCCAGCGTGCCCGTCCTGCGGCTCGCCGACCGCTGGGGCCGGCGAGCGCTGCTCATCGTCTCCCTGGCCGTCTTCACGCTCGCGACCGGGATGACGGCCCTCGCCATCGGCGTCGTGGCCTTCGTCCTGCTCCAGATGGTCGCGCGGGTCTTCCTGGCCACGGAATCGTCGCTGGCGAGCGTGGTGATCGCCGAGGAGCTGCGCCCGCACCGGCGCGGCGCCGGGATCTCGGTGCTCGGGGTGATCTCGGGGGTCGGGTTCGGCCTGGTGGCCGCGCTGCTGCTGCTGGTGCCGCACACGCCGCTCGGCTGGCGCCTCTTCTACGTGGTGGCGCTGGTGCCGCTGATCCTGGTGGCGTACCTGCGGCGCAACCTGCGCGAGACGCGGGCCTTCGCGGTGGCCCGCGCCGAGCACCGGCTGCAGACCTCGTTCTGGCCCCGCGTGAGCCGGCTCCAGCGCGGGACCTGCGCCCTGGCGATCGCGCTGGTGAGCGCGTTCGGCCTGGTCCAGACCGCCTGCTTCTTCTACGCCTCCGAGCTGGCCCAGTCGACCTACGGGTGGGACGGGCTGTTCACGGCGGTCGTGATCGTGGCCGGCGCGTTCGGCATCCTCGGCTTCGTCCTCGGCGGCCGCGTCAGCGACCGGGTGGGGCGCCGGCCGATGGTGGCGGCCGCCATCCTGCTCACGGCGCTCGGCACGATCCTGGTCTTCACCCGGGTCGAGGCGCTCTTCATCCCCGGGTTCTTCCTCGCGACGACCGGCAGCGCGTGCTTCCTGGCGGTGACGCTCGCCTACCTGGCGGAGCTCTTCCCGACCGAGGTGCGGGCGACCCTCGCCTCCCTGGTGGTGTCGTGCCAGGTGGCGGCGGGCTCGCTGGGCCTGGTGGTCGTCGGGGCGCTGGGCGGGGTGGTCGAGGCCTCCACGCTGCTGCTCGTCGGCGCCGGCGCGCTGGTGCTGTCGGTGTCGCTGCTGCGGTGGCTCCCGGAGGCGGCCGGTCGCGACCTGGTCGCCGCCGCGGACCCGGGCCTGCGCGCGATCGCCCTGCGGGGGCTGCCGGCGACCTGAGCCGGCGCCGCCCGGTCGATCAGACCAGGGCGCCCGGGGGCAGCACGAAGCGGGCCGGGGCCGAGCCGAACCTGCCGCCGGCCCCCTCGCGCGGGCCGTGCAGGCCCCGCTGGGGCGCCGCGACCGTCACCTCGGGCACGCCGGAGTGGGCCATGATCCAGGCCACGGCGGCCTCGTAGTCGCCGCCCGCCGCGAGCAGGGCCGCGCTCTCGACGACCGTCCCGCCGCTCGGATGCGGGCGGGAGAGCGAGCCGAGCATGGCGCGGATCTGATCGTCTTCCACAGACCGACCTTACTCCTCCCGGCGTGCCCCGCCGCCTACCTGGTGGGAATCACCGGGTCGATGCCGATGTAGATGTTCGTCCCGGCGGGGAGGTTCTTCGCCTCGCGGAGCTGGTCGATCGCGGCGCAGGCGGGGCAGTCGCGGTAGACGGAGGCGCGCTCGCGGTTCGCCTCGGCCTCCAGGCGGGCCCGCTGGACCTGGGCCTGGGCCTCGGAGACCTGCGCCCGGGCGGCCTGCACCCGGTCGATGCTCGTCTGGACGGCCTCGGGCGGCGTGATCGCGGCGAGGCGGAACTGGTAGTTCACGAAATACTCGTGCCCGAGCGTGGTGTTGATCGCCTTTGCCACGCGCTCGTTCAGGTCGTCCTGCACACGCTCGACGTTCAGAGCGGTGTTGTCGCCTCCGCCCGACGGGCTGACGTTGGCCGCGAGCGAGCACGACGCGATCAGCTGCGAGCAGTTGAAGGTGCCGATGGACGCGCGCAGCTCGGAGTCGACGACGGGCTTCACGATGGCGTTGAGGAACGCCAGCCAGCCGTTGTCGCCGTCGTAGGGGTGCATCGGGTCGCCGCCGCCGACGCGCGCGAACGTCCGCGTGCCGAACTGGTTGTCGAAGTCGCCGACGGCCTCCTGGCCCTCGGCGGAGCCGTCGAAGACGGTGTTGAAGTAGAGCGTCCCCTCGACGGCGACCTTCACGCCGTCCTTGGTCGGCACCGAGACCGGCGCGAAGCCCTCACCCTGCTCGTGGGAGATGGTGTAGAAGCGCTGGATCGTGCGGTCGGGGTAGGAGCGCACGTCGGAGAACATGCCGACCCACGACTTCCCGGACCCGGGGACCACGATCTCCCGGATGTTGTGGTTGTCGAACGGCCCGCCGTTGCGGACGACCGAGATCTTCTGGGCCGGCGGCGCGTGGAACGTCCCGCCGATGACGACGATCAGCAGGACGATGAATCCGATCACCCCGCCGGCGATCGGCAGCCCTTTCGACGGGGCCTTGAGCTTCAGCTTGGGCTTCTCCATGCCTCAGTCCGCCTCCCGACGGATGATCCGCTCTCGGTCGTGGCGCGCGCGGATGGCGCGCAGGATCTCCTCGCCCGTCTCTCCGGAGTCCAGCTGCAGCAGGACGTCGGACAGCTCCTCCAGCTCCTTCTCCCGCGCCCGGAGCTTCGCCCGGGCCGCCTCGAGCTGGGCGCTCCGCGACGACACCAGGTAGCCCAGGTAGGCCAGGAGCGGGACCAGGAGGATCAGGAGGAGGATCAGGAGTCGCACGTCGGGTCCTTGCGCGGCGCGGGACCGGGGCGGCCCCGCGCTCGGAGATCCGGGCGACCCTCGCCCGGTCGGCTCCGTTTGGCAAGTTCGACCGGAACGGGCGGGACTCGAGGAGTCGGTGGCGGCCGGGCCCCGCCGGCCGGCGGACCGCCGGCGCCTCTCCCCAGGGCGCCGGCGGTCGCGGCGTCAGTGCCCGCAGGCACCGCCGCAGCAGCCGTGGCCGGCGAACCCGGTCACGCGCGGCTCGGGCGAGGTCCGCGCCGGCCGGGAGGTGACGAAGCCGGTGATCCGGATCTCCGCGTCCCCTGCCCCGCACGTGGGACAGATCCGGTCGGCGTCGCGGAGGAAACGCTGGAGGGCGACCTCGAAGTCGCGGTCGCAGCCCGGGCAGAGGAGCTCGTAAGTCGGCATCCGCGCCTCACGAGGCCGGCGTCGCGATGATCGGCTTGCCGAGCGGCGGGGACGCCGGGCCGCCGAGCGACAGGTTCATCACCGTCAGCGACAGCGACATGCCGAGCGCGGCGAATGCAAGGACCACGGCGCCGGCCACCTTCAGCAGGCCGTCGCTGACCGGGTCGGCGAGGTACGCGATGCCGACCAGCACCAGCGCCACCACGACGAGGCCGAAGATCGCGGTGTAGATGATCGGGAGCCGGAAGCTCGCGATCGTGATGAACAGGAAGAACGCGGCCCAGGCGAAGACGAAGATCGCGATCGTGTCCGCCAACTCCGAGACGGGGATGATCCCGGTTCCATCGGGCGCGAACCACCAGTTCTGCTGCAGGCCGAAGACGAAGAAGCCGTAGCTCAGCCAGAAGCCGCCGAAGGTGCCGCAGAAGCAGGCGACGAACGACTGGCCGAGCGCCGCCGCCCAGGCGGTGCAGAGCGTCAGCATGATCCCGGTGGCGAAGATGATGATCGGCACCGGGGTTCCGGGGCTGGCGAGGTTGTCCACGCCGATCCCCATCAACTGGAGTCCGAGCGCGATCGACCCGACCACGAAGATCGGGGCCGCGACGACCTGTGGGTCGCCATCTCTCATGTGTGTTCCCCCTCTCGCGTTTCGCGGGCAGCGCCGGCCGCGACGCGCGCGGGAAGCGCCCGCGCGCGCCGGATCGGCGCCGGATGGTGGCGGGAGCGCGAGGGCGCCCCGCGTGGGTGCGCCTACGGGGTGACGGTCACCTTGATCACGCCGTCCTCCTGGTTGGAGAACAGCGGGTAGGCCTCCTCGATCTCGTCGAGGGTGAAGCGGTGCGTCACGAGCTGCTTCAGGTTCAGGCGGCCGACGGCGACGAGGTTCATCAGCGCGCCGAGGCGCTTCTTGCCGCCGGGGCAGAGGGTGGTCCGGATGTCGATGTCGCCGATGCCGTAGATGAACGGCTCGAGCGGGATCGACACCTTGTCGCCGTACACGCCGAGGGAGCTGACCACGCCGGCGGGCCGGACGGACTTCAGGCAGTTCTCGAACGTCTCCTGGATCCCCAGCGCCTCGATCGCCACGTCGGCGCCGCGGCCGCCGGTGAGGGCCTTGACCTTCGCGACCGGGTCCTCCTGGGTGTAGTCGATCACCACGTCGGCGCCCATTGTCTTCGCCATCTCGAGCCGCTTCGGGTTCGAGTCGACGCCGATCACCAGGCCCGCGCCGCGGAGGCGCGCCCCGGCGGTGGCGCACAGGCCGATCGGGCCCTGCGCGAAGACCACCACGGAGTCGCCGAGCTGGACCTCCGCGCTCTCGACGGCGGAGATGCCGGTGGTGGCGATGTCCGTGACGAACAGGACCTCCTCGTCGGAGAGGCCCTCCGGGATCTTGGCCAGGTTCGCCTGCGCGTACGGCACCCGGAAGTACTCGGCCTGGACCCCGTCCATGGAGTTCCCGAGCCGCCAGCCGCCGATGATGCCCCACTGGTCCTCGTAGCCGGCGCACTGGGAGAAGTCGCCGCTCTGGCAGAAATAGCAGGCGCCGCACGGCGTGATCGCCCCGACCACGACGCGGTCGCCCACCTGGTAGCCCTGCACCGCCTCGCCGACCTCGTGGATCACGCCGGCCGGCTCATGACCGACGATCCTCCCCGGCGCGACGGGGTACTCCCCGCGCCAGATGTGGCTGTCGGTTCCGCAGATCGTCGTGGTCGTGATCTTCACGATCGCGTCGGTGGGGCCGCACGTGGGGTAGGGCACCTCCTCGATGTGGATGTCGCGCACATCCTTGAAGACGGCGGCCCGCATCGTGTCCGGCATCTGATTCCCCCTGTCGATCCGAGATGGACGCGCGCCCAGCCGCAGGGGCCGCGCGCGCCGTCGCATCATCGCCGCGAAGGTCCGCCCCGAGACACCCCCGAATCGTCCGTAGCGGCCTCCCCGGGGGGCCACGCCGCGGTCGAGAACCCTCATGGGGAGCGGGAAGTCCCGGCTTCCGGCCTCGGTCGGTCGGCTCGACCCGAACGGGTGGTGCGACTCACCCGAACGGGCGAGTCGGCTCGCGACCGACCCGCGCCCGCCGATAGGCTGCTCGGCAGTCCAGAGGGGGATGGCGATGCCGGCGATGCTCGAGGAAGTGAAGCTGGGGTCCTCCCGCGAGCCCCTGAGCTCCGCCGACGTGAACCTCCTGCGACGTGCCGACGCCGCCGGGCAGCGCCTGTTCCGCGAGCTCGTCGGCAGGCGGATCACCTGGAGCACCGTCGGCGAGGTGAACCGCCTGATCGCCGCCGACGTCGTCGCCGTCTCGATCCCGGCGCCCGGCTGCGAGCACCCCCGCCCGTGCCGCCAGCTGCGCTGCCAGGACCAGCTCGAGATGAAGGCGGTCCTCGGCAACCGGGCGGCCCGGCTGCCCGGGTTGGTGCTGGCGCCCGGCGCCGGCGTCGGCGGCCGCGTGCTCCAGACCGGGCGCGCCTTCTCGGTCAGCCACTACCACGAGGCGTCGTTCGACGGGGAGCTGATCGAGCTCGCGCGCGAGGAGGGCATCGCCTCGTTGCTCGCCGTGCCGATCTCGTTCGCGGGGGTGGTGCGCGGGGTGCTGCACGTCGGGCTGCGCCGGCCCGGCGGCTTCGGGCCGGGCGTGGCGGAGGCGCTCTCGCGGGTCGCGACCTACGCGGGTGCCGCCTTCGCCGCCGCGGCCGACCGCGCCCGCGTGGAGGAGCTCGCGCGACTGCGCGAGCGCCGGCGCCTCGTCCGCGCCCTGCACGACGACCTGGGGCAGCAGCTCTTCGGCGTGGGCGTCCAGGCCCGGCGGGCGCGGGAGAGCGCGACGACCGGGAACCCGGACCTGATGACCCACCTGCACGAGCTCGAGGGCCAGGTCGCCAGGGCGAGCGGCGCGCTCCGGGCGACGATGAACGGCCTGGCCCCCCAGCAGGCGCAGGCGAGCAGCCTCGCGTTGGTGCTGGCGGAGGACCTGGCCGCATTCCAGGGGCGCACCGCGCTGCCCGCCCACCTGCTGGTGCTGGACGAGCCGGCGCCGCTGCCGCCGGCGCCCGTCGACCTGCTCGCACGGGTCGCCCGCGAGGGCCTTCGCAACGTGGAGCGCCACGCCCAGGCGAGTGAGGTGGTGGTGACGCTGCGCGTCGACGACGGGGCCGCCGAGCTGACGGTTCAGGACGACGGCGTCGGCTGCCGGGGCGGCCTCCGTCCGGGGCGCCTCGGGCTGCGGAGCCTCCGGGAGGAGGTGGAGAAGCTCGGCGGCGAGCTCCGCCTGACCGCCAACGATGACGTCGGCGCGACCCTGCGCGTGTGCCTCCCGAGGGAGTGAACCAGGCGCAGCGGACGGTGGTCGTCGTCGACGACCACCCGATCGTCATCAGCGGGATGAGGCTGCTGCTCAGCGGCAGCCGGTTCTTCCGGCTGGCAGGCGAGGGCCGCACCGGCGCGGAGGCGATCCTCCGCTGCGAGCAGCTCCGCCCCGACGTCCTGCTCCTGGACCTGCGCCTGCCGGATCTGCCGGCGGCGACCATCTGCCAGCGGGTCAAGGAGCGCAACCCGGACACGGCGATCGTCATCCTCACCGCCCACCCGGAGGAGATGGCGCTTCGCGGCTGCATCAAGGCCGGCGCCTCCGGCTGCCTGTTCAAGGACATCAGCGAGCAGAACCTCCTCGCCGCGCTGATGCAGGTCGCCCACGGGCGCACCGTCGTCGACCCGCGCGTCGCCGGCGCGATGGTGCGGCGCTCCGACCGGGTCCGCGGCGCGGCGCTGACCGACCGCGAGCACGAGGTGCTCGAGATGCTGGCCCGCGGCCTCACCACCCAGGAGATCGCCGATGGCCTCCACGTGTCGGCGAACACCGTGAAGAGCCACACCCGGGCGCTCTTCACCAAGTTCGAGGCTCACAACCGGGTGCAGGCCCTCGCGATCGCACGGGCTCGCGGGCTGATCTGAGCGCGACCGGGGCGCGCTCGCGCGTCGAGCGGACCCGGGCCAGAGGTTCCCCCGGAACATCATCGGGAAGCGATCGGCCCTCTCGAACGTCTTCACCCCAATGGACCTCAACGAGGGGGACGTCGCATGCGGCTGAAGGCGATCGGGGTGGTTGCGGTGAGCGCGCTGCTGGTCGGCGGCGCGGGAGCGGCGGTCGCGCAGGAGGCGGGCACGGTGTCGGCGGTCGGGACGAGCCAGGTGGGCGTGAGCCCGAAGGACAAGAAGAGCGAGGACTCGATCCGGCAGGCGGTTGAGGCCGCCCGGCCGCAGGCGGTGCGGCTGGCGATCCGGAATGCCCGCTCGGAAGCGCGCCTGATGGCCGAGGAGGCCGGCCTGGTGCTCGGGCCGATTGTCGGCATCTCGAACTCCCAGTCGTCCCCGTACGGGTACGGGCCGTACTACTTCGGCTCGGGCCGCTTCGGGAACAACAAGTACTGCGGGATCGTCACGCGCGTGGTGCGCAGGCTGAACCCGGCGACCGGCAAGCGGGTCGTGGTGCGCCGGGTCCGCGAGCGGAAGTGCTTCCCGCCGCGGTACGTGCCGGCGACGGTCGAGGTGACCTTCTCGGCGACGCCGCCGGCGCTCTGAGCGCACCGATGGAGAGCGGGCCGCGCCAGGCCGCCGCCGGCTGGGCGATCGCGGTCGCGATCGCGGCGGCGCCGGCGTGCGGCTTGGCGCTGGTCACGAGCCTGGCCGGGGCGGACGACGCCGCCCCGGCCACGGGCCAGGTCGTGGTCCGGACGCTGGACGGGGATCGGCTCACGCTGGTCGACCTCGCCGACGGCGAGATGCGGGAGGTCGCGATGCCGCAGCTCGCCCCGGGCGACCCCCCGTTCGACCTCGCGACCCGCGATGGGGCGGAGGTGTTCTACGGTCGGCATCGCAATGGGCCCGCCGTCTACGCGTTGCTCGGGGGGTCCGTCCGGCCTCGGCTGACCGCCGACGCCTGGTACTTCGTGCCGGCGTCGGACGGGGCGGCGATCTGGGTGATGGACCTCGATCCGCACGGCCCCGACACGGTGCGGGCCCTGTCCCGTGTGCGCAGGGTCGACGCGGCGACGGGCCGCGTCCGCTTCACGAGCGGCCGGCCTCCGGCTGGGATGGTTGCCGGTGCCGCGGGCGGGGCGCTGATCATCTCCGGTCGCGCCGGGCTGGTGTCATGGGACCCGCGGACGCCCGCCGGCAGAGCCCGGCCGCTTGGCGCCCGGGTGCTCGTCGCGTCCGCGGCGAGCCGCGTGGCCCTCTGCCGCCGGACCTGCGCCGTGATCCGGGTGCGGGACCTGCGGACCGGGCGGGAGCGGGTCGTGCGTCCGCCGGCCGGCGCCCGGTTCGCGGTGGAGGGCGCCCGGTTCTCGGACGACGGACGCCGGCTCGCGGTGGCCCTGGAGCACAGGGCGAAGGGGCGCGGATCCGTCGGGCTCGTGGACGCGGACACGGGGGACTCGGTTGAGCACGCCTCCGGGTGGGTGAGCCGCGAACGGTCGAGCTTCGCCTGGACCCGCGACGGCTCGACCCTGGTCTTCGCGGACGACCGCGGCGGCATCTCCGCGCTCGACGTCGCCACCGGCGCGGTGGAGAGGGTGTCCGGTCGGCTGCCGGCGCCGGTCACGTCGCTTGCGATCCGTCCTGGGGCGTGAGGCAGCCCGACGGGCGGGGCCTCGACGCCCCACCATCAGCGGCTCGGAGCGCTCCAATCGATCGGGTCCATGAGCGCCTCGGACGGCACCAGTTAAGTGACGCTCCCGAGCAGATCGGTGCTGCGGGCGCCAGGGATGACCTTCACCAGCGGCACGCCGCGGGTGACGGTAAGCGCCCGGCCGCAGGATGCGACCTCGGCGATGAGACGCCGTCAGGGCGCCTTGAGCTCGGTGATGCCGACCGATCTCTCACGCGACGACCCCATCGCCCGCGTCGTTGCCAAGAGGTTCGGGTCGCAACCCGGGGCGGCCCCTACCCGGCCCGGCGCGCCGCCCGCTCGGCGGGGCGGTTGGTCTCCGGCGCCGGCGACTCGGCCAGCCCGCACCGGCGGCCCGGGGTCGGCTCCGCGGCCGGCCCCGCCCTCAGAGTCGCCGCGGTCATCGACGCCATCCGCGCACAGCAGGTTCGCGCGAAGCGCAGCTGCTCCCGCCGGGCGAAGATCCGGAACCCCCACCGGACGATCGGGTTCCGGATGCGGCCCCGCTGCGACACCACGTGGATGCGGAACTCCACCTCGCCGGTGTCGCGCCATTTGCGCAGCTCGTAGTCCATCCTGCCGCGCTCCAGGTGACCCTCCAGCGTGCCGTAGCCCCACTTGTAGACGCGCGCCGCCCGCCCGTCGATCTCGCGCTCCTCGTCGACGACCGCCATCGCGCGCACGCCCACCTGGAAGCGCATGCCGTAGAAGCGGATGCTGAGCAGCATCTCGCGCCCCTCGAGCGGCGCGTCGGGGTCGTAGAAGCCGCGCACCAGCCGCGGGTCGGCGAACTCGTAGTCGGTCATCAGCCGGTGCGCGATCGCGAAGGACCCCTCGGGAACCGGCGGCCCGGGTTCCTCGGAGGGCAGCGCGACCCGGTGGTCGTCGACGTTCCAGCCGCCGCCGCGGGCCCTGGCCTCCAGGCCGTCGGGGTCGAAGTTGAACGGCCGGCCGCGGATCGCCGCCAGCGCCCGCCGGGGGTCGTGGCGCTTGAACGGGCGGTCGATGTCCACGACGAGGGAGCTACCCGGGCCGGGTGCGCGCAACCTTCTCGCGCCGCGCCGGCCCGAGGCGGCGCCGCGAGAACGGGTGGTCGTCGCTGCGCAGCGCGTGCACCTCGACCGGCGGCTCGATCCGCCCGCCGGAGATCTGCGCCACCCGAAGGAGGAACTGCACCCACATGTGCTGCTGGATCTCGCGGTTGACCGGGATGTGGTCGTACAGCAGCGCGAAGAGCGGGTCGCCGCTGCGCGCCCACGACGCGATCTCGAAGATCAGGCGCCCGTCCTCGTCGGAGGCCCGGAAGACGATCTCGCCGGCCTCCATGTGGCCGCGTAGGGTGGCCAGCCGGAACGACCGCTCGTCCACCTCGATCACGCGCACCGGCCCGTTCCAGGGGCCCGGCAGGCGCACCCGGAACTCGTCGCCGGGGCGCAGGTCGCCCGGCTCGCCGCCGGTCCGCTCGAAGCGGGCGAACTCGACCGGGCAGGCGACGTCGGGGTCGTTGGCGATCACCCCCATCAGCTCCTCGGGCGTGAGGATCGGGTCCGCGACCCGGGCGCGGTAGCGCCGGAGGTAGGCCGCCCCCCGGCCGTCGCCCGGTCCCTGGACGTCGCGCCCCGCTCGAGCCTCGAGCGGGAATCCCGGGATCGGCCATGGGTGCCGCTCCAGGCGCCGGTCCACCTCCACCTCGCGCGCGGCGTAGCGCCAGACCGCGAACGGGACGCCGACGGCCCAGCCCGCGGTGCGCTCCAGCCACGCCAGCCGGCTCGTGATCGCACCCATGGCGCCTGGGGTACCCAGACGGTCATGTCCGGGACCCACCCCCTCCGCCGAATGGCGCGCGCCGTGGACCGCCAGGTCGGCTGGGCCGTCGGAATGCCGCTGGCGACGCTGCGGTTCCTGCTCCGGCGCACCCCGTGCGAGGACCGGGAGATCCGGCACGTTCCGGACGAGCCCGACAGCGCGCCCACGGTGCGCCGGCGCTACCGCGCCCGGGTCGATCGCCCGCGGCTCTCCGCCGGCCAATTGGCCGCGATCGTCGTGGCCGATCCGAACGTCGTGCTGCCGGTCGAGGTGATGCGCTTCGTGCACCGGGACGGCGCGCCCGAGCCGCTCCGCGCCGGCCAGGAGCGAATGATCCACATGGCCGGCCCCTGGAACGGCCCGGTGCGCGTGCTCGAGGCGGGGGAGGAGGGCTTCCGCTTCGCCGGCCTGCGCGGCGGCGCGCAGCGCGGCGAGATCGCCTACCGGGTCTCGGCCGACGGCGAGGCCATCGACCTCGAGGTCCGCATCACCCAGCGCAGCGCGAGCCGGCTCTACGACCTCGTGTACCACCGCCTGGGCGTCGCCAGGCGGATCGAGCGCCACACCTGGACCCACGTGCTGGAGCGCTCCGCCCAGCTCGCCGGAGGGCGCCCGCCCGAGCGCGTACTGGTCGAGACGCTCGTCAACGACCGGCCGCCGCGGCCACCCGGGCGCCGAGCCGGCGCGCGGCGTCGAGCGGCACGCCCCTCGCGTCGTAGGTGAGCAGCACCGCGATGCGCGGGCCCTCGGGCAGGTAGACGATCCCCGCGGCGTGGTGCGCCGCGTTCAGCCAGCCGTTCTTCTGCGCGATCGGCGTGCCTTCCGGGACCCCGCCGGCGAGAAGGCTGGCGTTGTCGCCACGCTGCTCGGACGACAGCAGCCATCCCAGGGCCATCCGCGCCTGGTGGGTCGTGAGGCCCGTCTCCCTGCGCGCCGTCGCGGTGCCGACCGCCGCCGCGTGCACGGAGAAGAGCATGCGCGCCAGGTCGCGGGCGGTCGTCACCCGGCTCGAGGTCCGCGGCGGCGCCGCGCCGGGGGCCGCCGCCGGCAGAGACGGCTGCAGCTCGAACCCGGCCAGGTAGCCGCCCGGGAAGGTGCTCTCAATGGCGCCGAGCCGGCGCAGGCCGTCGGCGGCGGTCGCCGCCCCGCCCATGCGCTCCAGCAGCCGGTTGGTGGCCAGGTTGCTCGAGAAGGTCGCCATCGCCCTCAGGTCGTACGCCTCGGGGGTGCGCTCCGGGCGCGCGCCCAGCTGGGCGAGGGCGCCGGCCAGCAGGCCCAGCTTCACGGTGGACGCGGCGGGGAAGGGGGCGCCGGCCCCGACGCCGGCGGTCGCCCCGGTGGTCAGGTCCTGCACCC